>JADFIA010000020.1 GCA_022566895.1 Pseudomonadota bacterium | reverse complement strand
GACCCGTGTGATCTGATTGCGCTGGCGGTCTAGAATTTCAAACTCGAAACCGTAGGCCTCGAACCGCTGGCCGGCCGTGGGGATAATCTCCGCCACTTGAATCACCAGGCCGGCGATGGTCACCGCATCCTGGTCCGGCAGCGCCCAATCGAACTGCCGGTTGAGATCGCGCAGGGTCACCCTGCCGTCAGCCACTACCGTGCCGTCGGCCCTCAACTCGACGCCCTCGGCTTCAAAATCATGCTCGTCGGCGATGTCGCCAACGATTTCCTCGAGGATGTCCTCAAGGGTCACCAATCCCATCAGGCCCCCGTACTCGTCCACGACTAGGGCAAAATGGGACCGCCGGGCCAGGAAGGCATTGAGCTGATTGCGCAAGGAAGTGGTCTCGGGGACGAACCAGGGCATCGTCGCGATGCGCGATATCCGCAGACTTTCGGCCTTCATCCCTTTGCCCTCAAGGGCCCTCAGGACGTCCTTGGCGTGCACCACGCCGATGATATTTTCCGGGTTATCCCGCCACAGCGGCAGCCTCGTGTGTGGGCTCTTGATGACTTTCCCAAGCAGTATTTCCGGCGGCTCGCTAGCATCGAGCATGTTCATGTCCTTGCGGTGAACCATGACATCCTCGACGCTGACCTCGTCAAGGTCGAGAATGCTGCCCAGCATATCGCGGTCGGCCTTCCTGATCTCGCCCTCGCTTTCCTGCAGAACGATGGTGTCGCGGATCTGCTCGAGCCCGGAAAGTGCCCGGTCGGCCTGTGAAATATCGACCCCGAATAATCTCAGGGTAAACCGCGCGATTGCGCGGACGATGGCCACCGGCGGCCCAAACAGACGAACCTGCAGCCGCACCGCCGGTCCGATCCACAAGGCCACGCGGTCGGGCTTGGAAATGGCGAAGGTCTTGGGGATAACCTCGGCGAAAATCAGGATCAGAGCGGTCATGATCAGGGTGGCGTAAAAAACACCGCTTTCACCGAACGCGGCGATCAACACGCCGGTGGCCAGGGCCGAGGCGAGGATATTCACGAGATTGTTGCCCAGCAGAATTCCGCCCAGGAAGCGCTCGCGGTCCGCGATCAGCTCGGCAACCGCTTTGGCGCGCTTGTTGCCCTCCCGGGACAGGCGGTTCATACGGCCCTTCGAGGCCGCCGTCAGGGCGGTTTCCGAACCCGAAAAAAAGGCCGACAGCAGAAGCAGCAAGAAGATTGCGATCAGGGAAACGACAAGCGACATTTTCATATCATTCGGCGGTGTGGCTCGGAAGTTGCGGCCGTCCTTGGGCCCAGTCTAGTCGGCGGCGACCGGTTTGACAAAGGTTCATGTTTACAGGCTGCCGGCCGGCCAGGCTATGGGTCCGTCTTGGTGGCATGTAGGTATTCGTGGAGCGCGGTCAAGATGCGCCCCGCCACCTCTTCGCGGCTGGTCTCGCCGCTGAATATCTCGATATCCGTGGTGCGGAAGATTTCAACTCTCTCCCGGGCCAGTTTTTCAAGCACCGAACGGGCGTTTTTCTGGTCCAGGAGCGGCCGGTGTTCCGGCCGCAGCCGGGTCCGCGAATGAAGCACGTCGACCGCCGCATTGAGCCAAACCGTTATGGTGTTTTCCTTAAGCGCCTGGCGGGTTTCCGGATCTTCAAAGGCGCCGCCGCCGGTGGCGATGACCGACGGCCCGCCGGTGACCAGACGCCGAATCACCCGCCGCTCGCCGTCGCGGTAGGCCTCTTCGCCCCAAGCCTCGAGAATCTCGGCCAGGCTGCGACCTGCCGCCTCTTCCATTTCACGATCGGCGTCGAGAAAGGGCAGTCCGAGCATACGGCCCAACCGCCGGCCAACCGTCGTCTTGCCGGCGCCCATCAGACCGACCAGGGCGACCGGACGATCCAGCTTGGCTTTAAGTTCCCGGTTCCTTAAGCGCTCATCCATATGTGCCTGTCATATGTGCCTGTCATATGTGCCTGTCGCCCGCTAAGGGGCGCCCCGTTTCCTGGCCGACCCGGTAAACTTCCGCCACCATCCGCGGCCAGCCCCTAAACATAGGCAGCTTTGCACCAAAGGCGCAATAATTGCTATGGGGGGCTTGAGCAATGGGGGGCTTAACCTCTAATCTTTGCCCCTGATTCGCGAATGACCCTAAAGGCAAGGAATCCGGCATGAAAAAGACAACCCGATTTACCGTTCTGGGGGCCCTCCTGTTTTTGGTAATCGGAGCTGTCGTGCTAATGTTTTGGGACATTCCGGCGCCCACGGAGCATGTGGAGCGGAAGCTTCCTGATGAAAATTTTCCAAGATAAGAAAAGGCCTCTCTCGACCAGCGCCAGCCGCCGGCTGCGGTGGCTCTTGGTGCTCGGCCTGATTATGGCGAGCTCCGGCTTGGCCGCCGCGCAGGAGCCGGATCCCGAACCGCCAGTGGCGGGAATCGGCCCGGCCAGCGGCCCACCCCTGTCATTGCAGCCCGGGCCTTATGTCAGTCCCGAGACGATGTCGCGCCTGGCTCGCGAGGTCGGCCCGCGAAGTCGGCGCCGAGAAACGGCTCGGCCGGGGACGGGGATCGAATCCGGGATCTTGGAGGCAATCGATCCGGCGGCAATCGGGATTTTAAACCCCGAAACCGGAGGCCTGCCGGCTAATCTGTGGGCAGGGGCCCGCCGCCGGGTGCTCGAAAGTCTTTTCCCGCGCATACCGGTGGCCACCCTGTCACCGACCCTGAACACGCTGGCCGGGCGGGTTCTTCTGAGCGCCGGCCCGGTGCCCGAGGCAGCGGAGGCCGAGACGGGCTCGGAACTCTTGGAAGCTCGCCTTGAGGCGATCGCCGGCCTTGGCCGGCTGGAGCCACTTATCGCCTATCTGAGCCTGCTGCCTGAGCCGCATGTCAATCTCAGGATTCGCCGCATAATGGCCGACGCTTACCTGCTGGATGGCGACTTGCCGGGCGCCTGCGAGGCCGCCGAGCTCGGCCGCTCGAAGGCCGGGACGGCCTATTGGCTGAGGCTCGAAGCCCTTTGCATGGCCGTCGGTGGTAATCAGGCCGGGGCGGCCCACAACATCGACCTGCTGATAGAAGCAGGCGAAGTATCGGTGCTTTTTGTCGAGCTGATCGAAGCTGTCTCACGCCGCCGTGCCCAGGTCGCGCCGCAGCCGCCCGAGGGGCCACAGGCCACTCTGTTCAAGGGGCCGGAGCTTGACCCGGTCTTTGTGGCTCTGAGCCGCGCCGCCGAAAGGCAGATCAATATCGAGGCTCCCGAGCATCTGCCGCTTCTGGTCCAGGCCAGCCTGGCCAGCGACGGCAATTTGCAGCTTGACCTGCGGGCCGATCTCGGCGAGCTGGCGGCCAGTGTGGGGGCGATCGAAGGCGAGGTCCTGGGTGAAATTTTTCTCGGTCAGGAATTTACAGAGGGGCAGCGCAAATCAGTTGAGATCCTGGCCCAGACCAATCTCGGGGCAGGGGTCGACGGACTGATTTACAAGATGGCGGCCGAAGCCACGGACGATCAGCGTCGGCTCGAACTGGTGGAACTCGGATGGGAGCGTGGCCTTCGTATGAAGACCCTGCCGGCCCTCGGGCCAGTCTACGCGAAT
Source organism: Pseudomonadota bacterium (assembly GCA_022566895.1). Taxonomy (GTDB): domain Bacteria; phylum Pseudomonadota; class Alphaproteobacteria; order Sphingomonadales; family SMXR01; genus JADFIA01. Next base: position 35,478 of record JADFIA010000020.1, on the reverse strand, counting down.
CTGGTAAGAAATATCCGGCCGCGGCGCCAGTTGATCGACTGGGCACCACTGGCCGGTCGGGTTCTTCTTTATGCGGCACAAGAAGAGGCGGCGGACGGTTGGTCTGAAATGCTGCTTGAACAGGTGGTGTTGGGCGGCACGGCGCCGGGCCAAGCGCTGGCCAAATTATGGCCGCTCCAGTTTGCCACAGGATCCAAGCTGGCGGCCCCTTTCTCGGTTGAAACACTGGCTTTATGGCGCCAAACTATTTCGGTTCTGCCCCAAGCGGAGCAATTGTGGCGGGCCTCGCTCTTGTACAGTCTTCTTGAGGCGCTCGGACAGCCGGTGCCCCAAGAGGCCTGGGACGAAGTACTCGCCGCCCCGGCCCCGGCCGCCAAAAGCACTCCGGGTTACGCCTTGTGGCGACAACTGATTCTGAGCGCCAACGCCGGCCGCCTCGGAGAGACGGTGTGCTTGGTCCTCGTCGGTCTGGGCCGGGAAGGTACCGAGGCCGCCTCGATAGCCGTGTTGACGACGGCGCTGGCGGCACTGCGGCAGGTTGGCCTCGAGAAAGAAGCCAGAGCCCTGGCCCGGGAACGCCTGATCGCGGCGGGGTTTTAGCCTTCGGCCCGCGAACCAAAAGGAGGCGGCCACGAAAGGTTTTGAAAATCACCTTCTGATCGAAAATTTCCTGGAAGCCCTGGCGGCCGAACGCGGCGCCGCGGCCAATACGCTCGATTCCTACGGCCGGGATCTCAAGGCCTTTGCCACCCGGCTCGACCGGCCGCTCGGGCAAGCCGAACCCGAGGATGTAAGGTCCTATCTCGAGGCCATGGATCGCCAGGGCTTGTCTTCGGCAACCGCGGCGCGGCGTCTCTCGAGCCTGCGCCAGTTTTATAAATTTCTCTATGCGGAAGGTCTTTCGAAGCGCAACCCGGCCGCCACCATCGAGAGCCCGCGGCGCCGACACAAATTGCCCCGGACCCTGAGCGAAGAGCAGGTGACGCGGCTTTTGGAGGTGGCACACGAGCGGGCCCGATCCCAGCCCGGCCTTAAGAGCCTGCGCCTGGTAGCGCTTCTCGAGATGCTCTACGCCACCGGATTGAGGATCAGCGAACTTTTGACATTGACCAAGGCGGCGGTGGCCGGGGATCGCGATTTTCTCGTGGTTCGTGGCAAAGGCGGGCGCGAACGCATGGTGCCGCTGAGCGGCCCGGCGCGGCAAGCGGTCGGCGCCTATCTGGAGGTGCTTAAGGACCAGGAGTGGGCCACGGGGTCCTATCTTTTCCCGTCGCCGCGCACCACAGGCGGGCATCTAAGCCGGGTGCGGCTGTTCCAGCTGATCCGCCAAGTGGCGACGGCCGCCGGAATCGCGCCCGAGCGCATCTCGGCCCATGTGCTGCGGCACGCCTTTGCGACCCATCTCCTGGCCAACGGCGCCGATCTGCGGGCCGTCCAGATGATGCTTGGCCACGCTGATATTTCGACCACCCAGATTTATACCCATGTGCTTGAAGAACGCCTGCGCAGGTTGGTCGCCGAAAAACATCCCTTAAGCCGCAAACGCACCAAGGCCGCGGCCGGACCGGTGGGTGAAGAGAACGGCGATTAGCTCGGCCTTGACTTTTCGAATCCGATGGCACAGGGTTTCGCGGATCGCGCAAAGACGTCCTAATTCCTCGGGGGTGAGGGTGTTGAGGCCATGATTACCTTTCTAAATTTCGAAAAGCCGGCGGCCGAACTTGAGGCCAGAATCCGCGATTTACGGCACTTGGCGAGTGGCGACGAGGTCGATATCAGCGATGAGGTGGGGCGTCTCGAATCGAAGCTCGACAAGATGCTGCGCGAGACCTATGGCAAGCTCACGCCATGGCAGAAGACCCAGGTCGCGCGTCATCCCGAGCGACCCCATTTCAAAGATTATGTCAAAGCCCTGATCGAGGACTTCACACCATTGGCCGGCGACCGCGCCTTTGCCGACGATCTTGCGATCAGGGGCGGTCTGGGGCGGTTCAAAGGCCAGCCGGTGGTGATCATGGGCCAGGAGAAGGGAGCCGACACCGAAAGCCGGCTGCGGCACAATTTCGGGATGGCCCGGCCCGAGGGTTACCGCAAGGCGACGCGGCTTATGGAGATGGCCGACCACTTCGGTCTGCCGGTGGTGACGCTTGTCGATACGTCGGGTGCCTATCCCGGCATCGGGGCCGAAGAACGCGGCCAGGCAGAGGCCATCGCCCGCTCGATCGAGACCTGTCTCAGGATCGAAGTGCCGCTGGTCGCCTGCATCGTCGGCGAAGGCGGCTCGGGGGGCGCGGTGGCGCTGGCCACGGGCAACCGGGTCCTAATGCTCGAGCATGCGATCTATTCGGTCATCTCGCCGGAGGGCTGTGCCTCAATCCTGTGGCGCACCGCCGACAAGGTGATCGACGCCGCGACGGCGCTGAAAATCACGGCCAAGGATCTGGTCGCACATAAGATCATCGACGAGATAGTGCCGGAACCGGTCGGTGGCGCCCACCGCGACCCGCAACAGGCGATTGGTCATCTGGGCGCGGCAATCGATCGCACGCTGGCTGAGCTGTCGCAAATTCCGGGCTATAAATTGAAAGAATTACGGCGCCAGAAATACCTCACCATGGGCTCGGCCGGATTGGTCTGATTCCAGCCACCGGCAACCGGGAAAAGCCGCCATTTATCCCCATTCTTAGGACCGGTGAACAAAGTTATTCCGGCTTTTCCCCCTTTATCCACCGGCTTTGCACAGGGTTATGCCACCAGTTGTCCACAATATGTGGTGGTTGTCATATTTTTACATACTTTATCTTGCGTCAAAATAAGAATACCGGCATACTCATCATCACGTCGGATTGCCTTTGGCTGGGGCCGGGGGAATCGCAATGAAATTCAACGGGTTAGCACTTCGCCTTTGGCCAATCTAGGTCTGATTTGCTGGCAACGGTTAAAGGCGCCCAGCAAGATCGAGGTGCGAATTTAAAGGCCGAAACCGACCTTTAAAGGATCCCCGAGGGCGATTTGGCAGCGGGCGATAGGTCGAAAGAGCCCGCACGAGGCCGCGGCGAAGGAAAAAGGGGCCGGAGCTGCCGACAGACGAGATTCGGGGAGGGGTTAGCGAGTGTTTGAAGTCACGCATTTCCGGGATCGGGCCGCGGTCACGATCGACCGCAGCCGCGATGCCCTACTTACGGATTTTGGAAAAGCGACCCTTGAGGACCGCTATCTGATGCCCGGCGAGGCGTATCAGGATCTCTTCGCCCGGGTCGCCAGCTACTATGGTGACGACCAGGCGCACGCCCAGCGGCTCTACGAATACATCTCGAAGCTCTGGTTCATGCCGGCCACGCCGGTGCTTTCGAACGGCGGCACCAAACGCGGCCTGCCGATCTCTTGCTTTTTGAACGAGGCCAACGACAGCCTCGAATCGATCGTCGAGCTGTGGACCGAAAATGTCTGGCTGGCGGCCAAGGGAGGCGGCATCGGCAGCTACTGGGGCAACCTGCGTTCGATCGGCGAGAAGGTCGGCGTCAATGGCAAGACATCGGGCATCGTACCCTTCATCCGGGTCATGGACAGTCTGACCCTGGCCATCAGCCAAGGCAGTCTGCGCCGCGGCTCGGCCGCCGTCTATCTGCCGATCAGCCATCCGGAGATCGAGGAGTTCATTGAACTGCGCCGCCCCACCGGCGGTGATCCGAACCGCAAGGCACCCAATCTCCATCACGGCGTGTTGGTCTCGGATGCCTTCATGCGGGCCGTCGAGGCGGATGAGGAGTGGGCCCTCCAAAGCCCCAAGGACCATCACGTGATCCGCCGTCTGCCGGCACGTTCCTTATGGATTCGGTTGCTGACCGCGCGGGTCGAGCTGGGCGAGCCCTACCTGATATTTTCTGATACCGTAAACCGCCAGCTGCCGGAGCATCAAAAGCTGGCCGGCCTGACGGTCAAGACCTCGAACCTGTGCGCCGAGATTACTCTGCCCACCGGCACCGATCATCTGGGCAACGAGCGGACCGCGGTCTGCTGCCTATCGTCGCTCAATCTCGAACATTTCACCACCTGGCGCGAGGACCCGAGCTTCATTCCTGACATCATGCGGTTTCTGGACAACGTTTTGCAGGACTTTATCGACCGGGCGCCTGATGTAATGGCCAAGGCCAAATATGCGGCCACCCGCGAGCGCTCTGTGGGTCTCGGTGTGATGGGCTTTCATTCGTTCCTGCAGGCGGCCAGCGTGTCGTTGGAATCGGTTATGGCCAAGGTTTGGAACAAGCAGATATTCGAGCATATCAAAGCCGAGACCGACAAGGCATCACGGCTGCTGGCCGAGGAGCGCGGCCCCTGTCCCGACGCCGGCGATTATGGGATCATGGAGCGCTTTTCGAACAAGACCGCGATCGCGCCCACCGCTTCGATCTCGACCATTTGCGGCGGCGCCAGCCCCGGCATCGAGCCGATCGCCGGCAATTCCTACGTTCACAAGACGCTTTCCGGATCGTTTAACGTCCGCAACATAGAGCTCGAAAAACTGCTCGAGGAAAAAGGTCACAACAACGAGGAGATCTGGAGCTCGATCACCGTCAACGAAGGCTCGGTCCAACATTTCGATTTCCTCGACGAACACGAAAAGGCGGTCTTCAAGACGGCCTTCGAGATCGATCAGCGCTGGGTCATCGAACTGGCCGCCGACCGCGCGCCTCTGATTACGCAGGGGCAGTCGGTCAATGTTTTCCTGCCGGCCGACGTGCATAAGCGTGAGCTGCACCAGATCCACTTCCAGGCTTGGAAGAAAGGCCTGAAGAGCCTTTATTACTGCCGCTCCAAATCGATCCAGCGGGCCGAGGTTGTGGCCGATATGAGTGGTCAGGCAAAGCGCAGAAGCAGCGGCAAATCGAACCGTGGCGGAAAAGAAAGCGATCCGGTCCGGGATATGCCGCCATCCGAGGAAATGCCGCTGCCGCTGACTGCGGCCGCCGCCGGAGCCGCTGAAACGGAAGACGAAAACAAATATGAGGAATGCCTGTCCTGCCAATAGGCCCGAAGGCCGGAACAAAAAACCGAGGTCTTAAGTTATGTCTCTGCTCGACGCCAAATCCGTTTACAAGCCGTTTGCCTATCCCTGGGCCTACGACGCTTGGCTGACCCAACAGCGCATTCATTGGCTGCCCGAAGAGGTGCCGCTGGCCGACGACGTCAAGGACTGGCAGGCCAAGCTTTCGGATGCCGAAAAGAACCTCCTGACCCAGATCTTCCGCTTTTTCACGCAGTCGGATATCGAAGTGAACAACTGCTACATGAAGCACTACGCCAACGTCTTCAAGCCGACCGAAGTGCAGATGATGCTGGCCGCCTTTTCGAACATGGAGACCATCCATATCGCGGCTTATTCGCATCTCCTGGATACAATCGGCATGCCCGAGGCCGAATATTCGGCCTTCCTCCATTACAAGGAGATGAGGGACAAATTCGAATTCATGCAGCGCTTCGATACAAGCTCGGTCCACAATACGGCCATGACGCTGGCCGTATTCGGGGCCTTTACCGAGGGTTTGCAGCTGTTTGCCAGCTTCGCGATGCTTTTAAACTTCCCGCGCTTCAACAAGATGAAGGGCATGGGCCAGATCGTTTCCTGGTCGGTGCGCGACGAATCGCTGCATTGTGATTGCATCATCAAACTGTTCAGGACCTTGATCTCGGAAAACCCCGAAGTGTGGACCGATGAATTTGAGCGCGAGCTTTATTCGACCTGTCAGACCATCGTCGATCATGAGGACGCCTTTATCGACCTGGCCTTCGAAATGGGCGCCGTCGAGGGGCTGACGGGCGACGAGGTCAAGGCTTACGTCCGCTATATCGCTGATCGGCGGCTGGTGCAGCTGGGACTGCAGCCGATCTACCGGCTCGACGGCAATCCCCTGCCGTGGCTCGATACGATGCTCAATGCGGTCGAGCACACCAACTTTTTTGAAAACCGGGCGACGGAATATTCAAAGGCCGCCACCCGGGGAACCTGGGAGGAGGCCTTCAGCTAGGAACAAGTTTTCCGGTGCCAAGGGAGAGAGGCACCAAAAAACTGGGGCGCAGGAGTTATCCTGCGCCCCTTTTTCTCGGGCTGCGGCGATCCAGTGAGGGGGAGGAGACGACCGCCGCGGTCCAAGCGTGGATTAATGCCGGGCCCTCCGGCCCTTGCCGCGTGCCGCTCCGGGGACGATGGCATAACGGGCCCCGAGGCGCTGGGCGCGGCGCAACTGAAAGCGGCTCGGAAAGCGCAGATCCCTCACTTCGTGGGCCAGCGCGTGGACCAGCCGATCCTGAAGCGAGGCGGCGCCTTGAAGGCGTCCTTGAGCCTGGGCGTTCCTGTATAGCCGCTCGATCTTGCGCGACGGGAAGACTTCCCGGGCGACCAGGCCGGCCGGTGTGACAACCCGGTAATTATGGGCCGAGATGATCACCTCGCTGACATATCCACGGGCCCGCACGCGGTCGAACACGCGGCCGCCCGATCTTACGCTCAGCTGCAGATCATACTCGATTCGCACCCGTTCCCGGACCCGGTCATAGCGCGCGTACAGCAGCTGGGTGGCCCCTGCGGCGCGGCGATAGCGCTTGGGAAACTTGACCGTCTTCGAGCGACTTCCGGCGGCCGAAAACAGGGGACCGGAGATCAGCCCGTCGACCTCGACCACCAGATCGGCCCGGCCCGGGCGGTTGACGAAGATCACACCCCGGCGGCCGTAAGACTGCATCAGCTCGTAACGCACCGCCTCACCGAGCTTGGGGGCGCCGCGCACGCGCACAAAGACGCGCGGTGCCAGGGCGGCCATGTGGGCGGCGTAGTGGTTGGGATAATTGGCCCTGACCCAATAGCGCGAGGTCTCGGCGCCGTACCAGTCGAAGCGGCCGCTCAACAAAAGTTGGCCGAAGATTCGCCATTCGCGGCTGCGCCGTCCGGCCCGCTCGAGATCGCCGAAAAAGCGCTGATCGAGAACCCGGTGATCGTGCCCGGCCCGGTCGAGCCGCTTTAAGAACTCGCGGGTGCCGCGCGATTCGACGGCGCCTTTTTTCTGCGGGTGGGTCGCCTCTGCAGTAGCTGGGGCGAGGGTGACCATGCCGCCCACGAGGGCGAAGAGGGCCAGAGCGAGTGCAGTATTGCGTCGATCGAAGGTTTTCATAATGTCCTCCTTTAGGGTTCCCGCGATTCTAGAGAAGGGCGACTGAACCGGGCCTGAGGAGGGCATTCAGGCCCCGTTCACCATCACGGCCAAATTGTGGCAAGGAGGGGAGAGGGGTCCCCCTCATGCCATTTTGGGGGACCGGGATGGAGTGTGCTACGATCAGTACGTGTGGCTGCGGGATTGGCTAATGGCAGGGAGGCCCGAATGAAGCGGATAAATGGACAACCATTGGGCTGGATTACCGGGGCGATTTGCTTGGCGCTTCTCTTTGCCGGCCCAGCCGCAGCTGGCGGGCACGACGCCGATCCGGTCTTTTTCTTTGTCAGCGACGAGGTGCTCCTTAACGAGGAAACGATCGAGGAGCTTTGTATTTCCGAGAGTGATTTCGGCGGCTGGTTTCTGCGTCTCACTTTGAAACCAGAGGCGCGGGAGCGCCTAAATCGTTTTACCGCCGATCATGTGGACGGCTGGCTCATCCTGGCGTCACGCGACATGGTGATTTTAAAGGCGCAGATACGGGAGGCCCTATCAAGCCAATTGCCCATTATCCTACTATCGGCTGAGACCAGCGAAGAACTCTTCGAATTGCTACGCACCTCGTTCGGCATCGCCGAGCCTCAGATTTGCCCGAAAGAGGAAGAGCCGCTTCAGTAACGGACGATCGTCAGAATAGTTTGTCCGGTAAATGAACTCTTGAAACGCACTTTGATCTCTTGAAAGTCAGCCTCGTTGAGCCGCCCAGCTTCGATCCTAATAGAGCGAAAGACACCGAACTCAAAAATTTGCCTTTGTCCCCTCCGGTCGAAGAAGGCCACTTCCGCTTGGTAAAGAAATTTGGCTTGGGAAAGGCTGCGCGTCTCTATAGAGACGACGGCGGGCCTACTCAAGGTTGCAATCCGATACCACGGACTCCAAATAAAGGGCGGGGCCCAGTGGCGAAAGGTTCTCGCTGCCTTTCGCTGGGGCGCGCGCTCAAGCCGAAACTCACGGGGAAAACTTCTGGATTCGATCACTTGAAGCACCGGTATAGGTAATAATTGGCAATATATTAACCTATTTGGTACCGTTTGTCAAGGTATTTTGGCTCTGGAATTGTGTTAAGTTGCGATTGCCAGATGAACGGATGGAAAGAGAGGAGCAATGAGCGAAGACAAGAAACGCCAGGCGAAGGACTATCTGGTGCGGGCCGGGGAGCGCGGCCAGGAGAGCCCGGTACGGCATCCCTTAAACCCCAACTCCGAAGTGTATTACACCGCATTATCGGACCGGGTGGGTATGAAGCGGGTCCAGCTGGCGCTCGGGCGCCTGCCGCCGGGCCGCGAGAGCTTCGCCTATCATTCGCATATGGCCCAGGAGGAGTTCGTCTATATCCTCTCAGGGACCGGCGAGGCCGAGATCGGCGAGGAGACCTTCGAAGTGGGGCCGGGCGATTATATGGGCTTTCCGACCGACGGCACGGCGCATAATTTGAAAAACATCGGCCAAGAGGATCTGGTCTATCTGATGGGCGGCGAGCGGACGGATTTGGAAGTGGCGCATTTTCCCCACCACGGCAAGGTGTTGATCAGCCATCCCGACCTTCTTTATTTGATCGACGAGAAGGCGCTCGAGAAAAAAACACGCGAGGAATGGATCAGCGAAAGCCGGCCGGCGAAAGACCAAGCGCCGGCGGACAACTAATCTTTGATGGCCCCTATGCCGCGGCCGTATTTCACGTATTCGTCGGTGCCGAGTTGGCTCTCGTTCAGGGCTTGGCGCCGCTCCGGGCTCATTTTTCTGACCGCTTGGCGGCGCCCGTCGTAGACCTCGTCAAAGGCCTCGACCCCGAAGCCCGAGACCACCCGGTTCATGAAATTGAACAGCGCCGTGATGTAGATCACATCGGCCACCGCCTCCTGCGGCCAGCCGGCCTCGATAATCGCCTGGTGATCCTGGGCGACCACCGACTCGGGCGCCTCGGTTAGCTTCTTGGCCAGCCTCAGGATCGGCTTCATACGCGCATCCAGCGGCGCCGTATCCAAGTGAGCAAGCGCGGCCTCGAATACTTGCGGCTCGATGCCGAAGCGCTCGGCATAGACCGTGTGGGCGTTATAGCAAAAGCGGCAGGCATTGAGCCCCGAGACATAGGCCGCAATCAGTTCGCGCTCGGCGATCTTTAAAGGCGACGGGCCCCTTAGGATGACGTCGTGATAGGCCAGAAGCTCCGGCACGCCCTTCGGGAAGGCCTTGAGTACATCTCCAAGATTGGTCGGATCGGGCAATGAAGGCAGAAAAGACATCTTATCCTCCCTCTTTTAGGCCGGCCGTCATGGTGCCCTAATCTAGTGGGTGAGGCGGCCGTGGCAGTGTTTGTATTTCTTGCCCGAACCGCAGGGGCAGGGGGCGTTGCGGGGCACCTTGCCCCAGCTCGATGGGTCTTGCGGGTCGATCGTCGCGGCCGCGGCCCGGGTCATGACCGGCCCCTGGGCGACGGCTGGCGTCGCGGCGTCCCGGCCCAGGAGCGGGTCGTCGTGGTGGGTTACCATCTCTTGCTCCTTGGGCGCCAGGGCCGCGGTAACGTCGCTGGCCGAGATTTCGACGTGGCTTAGAATCTCGCAAATATGCTCACGGAAGGTCGCAAGAAAAGCTTCAAAGCGGCCGAAGGCCTCGGTCTTGTATTCATTCAAAGGATCGCGCTGGGCATAGGCCCTCAAGTGAATCACCGCCCTCAGGTTATCGAGCGCCGACAGGTGCTCTTTCCAGTCCTGATCGAGAACTTGAAGCATGATGCTCTTTTCAATGAATTTCCAATCCTCCCCGAAGCTGGCCGCTTTGTCGGCCATATAACGCTCGACGGCCCGCGAGATCCGTTCGATAAGGACGGTTTCCTCGACACCTTCTTCCTGGCCCCATTTGCCGATCGACAGATCCAGATTAAACAGGCGCCGCATTTCGATCCGAAGCCCTTCGAGGTCCCACTGGTCGGCATAGGACTTGGGGGGTACGTGGGTCAGGACCTGACTATCGATGACATCGGCCCGCATGTCCTTGATCGCCTCGGAGATTTCCTCGGCCGCCATGATGTCCTTGCGCTGGTCGTAGATCACCGAGCGCTGATCGTTCATCACATTGTCGAACTTGACGACATTTTTGCGGATGTCGAAATTACGCCCCTCGACCTTTTGCTGGGCTTTTTCGATGGCCTTGTTGATCCACGGGTGGATGATCGCTTCGCCCTCTTCGATGCCCAGTTTGATCAGCATCGAATCCATGCGCTCGGGCCCAAAGACGCGCATCAGGTCATCCTGCAGCGAAAGGTAAAACTTCGAGTGGCCCGGATCGCCCTGACGACCCGTACGGCCGCGCAACTGATTGTCGATGCGCCGGCTCTCGTGACGCTCGGTGCCGATCACATAGCAGCCACCGGCGGCGATGACTTTTTTCTTGTTGGCCGCGACCTCGGCCTTGATCTGTTCGATGACCTCCTGGCGTTTTATGGGGCTTTCAATCTCGGCCGCTTCTTGCTTGATCCGCATATCGATATTGCCGCCTAATTGAATATCGGTGCCGCGGCCGGCCATGTTGGTGGCGATTGTCACAGTCCCCGCGACACCGGCTTGGGCGATGATCTGGGCTTCCTGCTCGTGATAACGGGCGTTGAGCACGTTGTGGGGGACCTTGTGTTTTTTCAAAAGTTTGGAAAGATGTTCCGACTTTTCAATCGAGACGGTACCCACCAGAACCGGCTGGCCGCGCTCACGGCAGTCCTTGATTTCGTCGATAATGGCGGCGAATTTCTCGTCCGCGGTGCGGTAGAACTCGTCATTGTCGTCGATGCGGATGACCGGCTCGTGGGTTGGAATCTCGGTTACCAGCAGGGAGTAGATATTGGCGAATTCCTCGGCCTCGGTGGCCGCGGTGCCGGTCATCCCGGCCAGTTTGGGGTACATGCGAAAATAGTTCTGGAAGGTGATCGAGGCCAGGGTCTGGTTCTCGGGCTCGATCTTGGCGCCCTCCTTGGCCTCCAGCGCCTGGTGCAGGCCGTCCGAATAGCGCCGCCCTTCCATCATACGGCCGGTGAACTCGTCGATAATGATCACTCGGCCGTCCTTGACGATATAGTCGACGTCCCGCTCGAACATATGGCGCGCCTTTAAGGCGCTATTCACGTGATGCACGATGAGCGTATTTTCGTAATCGTAGAGGTTATCCGTCTCGAGGAGCTTGGCGTTGTTCAAAAGCTGCTCGATCCTTTCGGTTCCCTCTTCGGTCAGAGTGATCGCCTTGACCTTTTCATCCATTTCATAATCTTCGGGCCCCAGCTGCCCGACCAGACGGTCAACGGTGATATAGAGCTGGGATTTGTCCTCGGTCGGGCCGGAAATGATCAGCGGCGTCCGCGCTTCGTCGATCAGGATGCTGTCAACCTCGTCGACGATGGCAAAATGGAACGGCCGCTGGACCATATCTTCGAGGCGAAAAGAGAGATTGTCGCGCAGATAATCAAACCCGAATTCGTTGTTGGTCCCGTAAGTAATATCGGCCGCATAGGCCTGGCGGCGTTCGTCCTTTGAAAGCTCGGGCACAACGACGCCAACCGTCATCCCTAAAAACTGGTAAATTTGACCCATCCATTCGGCGTCGCGGCGGGCCAGATAGTCGTTGACCGTGACGATGTGAACGCCTTGGCCGGAAAGGGCGTTCAGATAGGCGGCCAGGGTCGCGACAAGGGTTTTTCCCTCGCCGGTCTTCATTTCGGCGATCTGGCCCTCGTGGAGAACCATGCCGCCGACCATCTGGACGTCGAAATGGCGCTGACCGAGGGTCCGCTTGGCTGCTTCGCGTACCAGCGCAAAAGCCTCGGACAGGATTTCGTCTACCCCCTCGCCCGCCGCAAGCCGTTTGCGGAAGACATCGGTCCGGGCCTTGATTTCGTCGTTGGATAGCTTTTCGGTCTCGGGCTCGAGCGCATTAATAGCCTCAACGCGCTTTAAATATTGGCGCACAATCCGCTCATTGGCGGAACCAAAGACTTTAGTGCCCAGTTTTTTCAGTCCCAGCATGCGTCGTTTCTCATCTACTCGTGCCGAACTAGGGCGACTGCCCCTCCGGCCCGTTCAGTTTTGCGGCTACTTCGTTTTGATGAAGGAGAGATAAGGACCGCATTGCCCGCTGTCAACAAGAGGCTTGGATGAAAATTGCTATTGAATGCCGTGACTTTCAGTGGCGGCTCAGGGCGATCAGGGCACGGCCGCGGTATTGTCACTCAAGACGGAAGTGAAAAGGGCCAAGACGGTGTTCCCTAGGGCTGACACGGCTACCAAGATGGCAATCGAAACAATCCAATGATAATCCCTATCCGAGCGCCGCCGCGGCCCGTTTGTCGGCAAGCAGAGTTGTCAGCTAGTGTCTATTCATGGCACTCACGCCATCCTTCGCAACGAAAATGAACGCAGGTCAAACGATTTACGCCCAAAATCCTCCAAAAGGATATTTCATCGGTTACATACCCGCCCACAGCGTCTCCTCAAGCGGGTCGATGCCACAGCCCAAGGGGCCGTCGGCGGCTTATGCGTTAACCCTGCGGTTTCTTTCCCTTGCCTTTCCCCCTGCTTTTCCCCTTGTTCTTCTTGGTCTTATTAAAACTTCCCAGATTCAAATTGGCCGCGCTGGCCTCTTTTTCCTGGACGCTGGAAATGCTTTCTGTCACTTCGTCTTCGACGTCGGACCATATACGGATAATGCTATCGGCCATGGCGGTCAGCGCTGCCACGGAGCCAATGCCGATCAGAACCGCGACCAGGGCGTATTCGATAGTTGCCGCGGCTCGATTATCGAAGGTTAAACGCCCCGCCTGGTGTAACAATTTATGAACGCCCAACCCTTTCACGTATGGTCCCCTTTCGCGTATCCGGCCCTGTACGGCTCACTTTCAAATATTGCCGCAATTAAACTGCCGGTCCGATCATTCCAGATCGAAAGCTTGGCATCGATTCACGCCTGAACGGGGGAGAGATTGGCATCTGTAATCGAGGCGGCCGGCAAGGCGTGTTTTATATTTCTTCACCTCGTTCGCCGGAACGCAGTTAGCCCCAATACCGCTCATACCACTGAATGTGTCGCCTTTCCGTTAACTTGACATATATGTACCGACCTTACTTTCTCAATTAGTGGTTAAGAAAGTCTGAACAAGAATCGCATTTTTTCCTCCACCTGCCAAGGACCTATGTCATTCTGAGCGGCTGACGTCGGAGGGGAAATGTTAATGGCCAAACGGACCGGAAACACACAGCAGGGCGAGCGGCCGGTCCGGCCGACGGTTTTGGTTGCGGCGGTGGCGCTGATTGACGCCAAGGGCAGGATTCTCTTGGCCAAACGACCGGCAGGCAAAAGCATGGCCGGTCTTTGGGAGTTTCCGGGCGGCAAAGTAGAAGAAGGCGAGGCGCCGGAAGCGGCTCTGATACGCGAACTCAAGGAAGAATTGGGGATTGACGTCGAACCCGAGGCGCTCAAGGGCCTGACCATTGTCTCCCATGTCTACCAGGACTTTCACCTGTTAATGTCGCTTTATCTATGTCGGGAATGGCGGGGCGCGCCTCAGGGACGAGAGGGCCAGGAGTGCTTGTGGGTTGCCCCCGAGGAAATGCGGGCGCTGCCGATGCCGCCGGCCGATTTGCCTTTGATAGATGAACTGGCGGCGCTGTTCTAATCCTCCTTGATTGGTTTGGCCGGCAGCGCCGCGGCCAGGCTATGGGTCGCACTGCCGGGCCGCTTGGCCACCGGCTGATCGGGTCCCGGCGCCCAGCCGGTCAGAAAGACCACGTCGAAGGTGGCCGGCACAAGGCCGTCGGGACCGCCAAAGCGTTGCTTGTAAATTTCGCTGGCCCGGCAGAACAGCTGCCGCCGGGGCGGCCGCGTTTCACGTCCGGCCAGGGCATTGGCGTTGCCGCTGCCCTTAAGATCGCGCAGCAGTTCGAAAAGGTCCTTATAGCGGACCGTTATCCGGTCCAGATCGGCCACCGGCATGGCAAAACCGGTCCGCTGCAGGAGATCCCCGAGATCGCGAATGTCGGCAAAAGGGGAAACCCGGGCTGCCGCCCCGCCTCGCAGCTCGAGCTCGGCTTCGGTCAGGGCGCGGCGCAACTCATGGAGACTGTCGCCGCCCAGAAGCGCCCCCAGGAAAAGGCCATCCGGCCGCAGAATGCTCTTGATCTGCACCAGGGCCCCAGGCAGATCGTTAACCCAATGAAGCGTCAGGCTCGATAGCACAAGATCGAAGGTGGCGGCGCCAAAAGGCGGCAGCTCCTCATCCCCGACCACCGAGAGCCCGTCACGGCTGCGCAGCAGGCCCGCGGCGAGATCGCAGTGGACCGTCCGCCGGCGGTCTTCGGCGAGAGCCGAAAAACCGGCGCATCCGAGCTCGAGACAATCGCCGAAAGTCCGGCTGATCCCAGCCAACCGGTCGCGCATGCGCTGCTGGATTTGCGGCTCCAAAATCGCAAACTCGTGAAAATGCTCGGCGGCGCGCTGGCGCTGGTGCCGCACCTGACGGCGGTCGAACAGCAGGGGGGGTAGGTTTGAGGCGCTCATGGCCCGAGCTATGGCATTTCAGCCGACCAATGGGAAGGGCCCATCCGGGCGTCGAATCGGCTGGTCTCGGGGGGCATGTCGGGTTAGGCTGCAGGCAGCGTGGCCGCGGAGCATCGCGATGTTTCAGCAATCCATTCATCTCATTCGCTCAGGAGCCCGGGATCTTGCCGACCTGCTCCTGCCGCCCTCGTGTTTTTCCTGCGGCGGCGAGGTCAGCGCGCATCACGAAATGTGCGCGCCCTGCTGGCGGGCACTCAATTTTGTCACCGAGCCTTATTGCGAAGTTTGCGGCTTTCCCTTTGAACATGGCACCGCTTCGGGGCCGACCCTGTGCGCCGGATGTTTGCGTCGCACACCGAATTTCGATGTGGCGCGTTCGGCATTGCGTTACGACGGCGCTAGCCGCCGCCTGGTGCTGGGGCTCAAGTACGGCGATAGGACCGAAGGTACGCGGACCTTTGCCCGCTGGTTGGCCCGGTCGGCCGGTCCGGTCATTAAAGGTGCGGAAGCGGTCATCCCGGTTCCCCTGCATCCCTTTCGACTGTTCAGGCGGCGTTACAATCAGGCCGGTCTGATGGCTGGCGCCTTGGCCCGGGAGCTCGGCTGCCGCTTCGACGCCCGAAGCCTTTACCGCAAAATACCAACCCCAAGCCAGGGCGGTCTGAGTCGGCGCCAGCGCTTCAAGAATGTGCGATCCGCATTTGATGTGCGAAAAGCGCGCCGACAAGTTATAAGCGGCTCGCATGTGGTTCTGGTGGACGACGTCATGACCACAGGCGCTACGGTTGAGACCTGCGCCAGGGTCTTGAAGCGGGCCGGTGCTGCGCGGGTCAGCGTATTGACGCTGACCAGGGTTGCCGAGCCGATGCCGTGGCCGACTTAGGCCGGGCGGGTGCTTGGCAGGGGGCAGAACGAGGAGATCAGGATTGGCCAAAGTCACCATCTATACGGCGATGTTTTGCGGCTACAGCGCCCGCGCCAAACACCTGTTGAAATCGAAAGAGATCGATTTCGAGGAGATCGACGTCAGCTTTTCACCGGCCAAGCGAGCCGAGATGGAAGCGCGCGCCGGCGGCGACCACAAGGTTCCCCAGATCTGGATCGGCGATCAGCATGTGGGGGGTAGCGACGCGCTAATTGCCCTCGAAAGGACCGGAGAGCTCGACGCGCTCCTGGCCGGCCAATGCCTAAAAAGCTAGGACTAGCGCTGGTTCAGCTCAACTCCGGACCGGAGATGGCGGCAAATATTGATGCGGCCGAAGGTCTGATCCGCGAGGCCGCCGCCGGCGGCGCCAAATTTGTCCTGACGCCCGAGATGACCTCCCTGTTGGAGACCCGCAACGGGCCGTTGCTGGAAAAAACTTTTACCGAGGGTGAAGATCCGGGCCTGCCGCGGTTCCGCGACTTGGCCCGTCAGCTTGGGCTGTGGCTGTTGATCGGTTCGCTGCCGGTCAAGATAAGCGCCGACCGGCTGGCCAACCGGTCGTTTTTGATCGGCCCCGAGGGCCAGATCGTGGCCCGCTATGACAAGATGCATATGTTCGATGTTGATCTGGACGGCGGCGAAAGCTACCGCGAATCGAAAAGCTTCGAGGCCGGAAACGCGCCGGTCCTGGCGCCGACCCCATGGGGACCTGTGGGCCTAACGGTTTGTTATGATTTGCGCTTTCCCTATTTGTTCAGAAAGCTTGCCTTGATGGGGGCGAGGATGCTAGCTGTGCCCGCCGCCTTTACGAAGGCTACTGGTCAGGCGCATTGGCACATTCTTTTGCGGGCCCGCGCCATCGAGACCGGATGTTTCGTGCTGGCGCCGGCTCAATGCGGAGAACATTCACCAGGCCGCGAAACCTATGGCCATTCGCTCATCGTCAGTCCATGGGGCGAGATCGTGGATGAGGCTGCCGAGGGGCCGGGCCTGATCGTGGCGACGATCGATCTGAATGAGGTTGACAAAGCGCGCCAGAAAATTCCATCACTGGAACACACGCGTCAGATTGGTAAAGCGTAGATGATTAATTTTGATGTCAAATGTAAGTACGGCCACGTCTTCGAAGCTTGGTTCGGCTCCAACGCCGCCTTTGAGGCGCAACGCGAAGCCCATGAGATTGAATGCCCGATTTGCGGCAGCAACCATGTTGCCAAAGCGATCATGGCACCCAATGTCGGCACCAAAAGCAACCGCAAGCAGCCGCCTACGCGGCAGGCCCCGGAAGGCGGCGAGGCCGAGGCCGGCGAATTTACCGAGCCGGTCGGACTGACGTCGCTGCCGCCGAAGCTTCAGCACGAACTCGAGCACATACTCAACCGGGTGCGGAAGCATGTGGAGAAGAACTGCGAATATGTTGGGGTCGATTTCCCAGAGGAAGCGCGCAAGATCCACTATGGCGAGACCCCGGACCGCGGCATATACGGTGAGGCGACGATCGAGGAATCGGAGGAACTGCTCGACGAGGGCATCGACGTCATCGCGCTGCCGATGACCCGCAAGTCCCGCCTTTCCGATTCCTGATTCCGACAGGCGGGCTTCAGGAGGAGGCTTGGCGCCAAGCGTGTCCCAGATAATTCACCGACAGATCGTTTGACAGGGACCAACGCCCGGCAAACGGGTTATAGCTCATGCCCTTGAGATCCCGCACTTCAAAGCCGGCGGTGCGCAGGTGTCGGGCGAGCTCCGAGGGTTTCAAGAATTTACGCCAATCGTGGGTCCCCCGGGGCAACCACCTGAGCACATATTCAGCCCCGACGATGGCCGTGATAAAGGCTTTGGGCGTGCGGCTGATGGTCGAGAAGATCAACGGCCCGCCGGCCGTCACAAGATCCCCGCAGGCGGCAAGAAAGCTGCTCAGATCGGCCACGTGCTCGACCACCTCGAGGGCCAGGACGGCATCAAAACGATGCTCGCCGGCAGCCAACTCCTCGGCGGTTATAAATCGATAGTCGACCGCAAGATCGGATTTGGCGGCGTGGGCGCTGGCGATCTGGATGTTTCTTTCACTTGGATCGATACCGAGAACCTTGGCGCCCAGACGGGCCAAGGGCTCGCACACCAGCCCGCCGCCGCAACCCACGTCGAGAATACGCAGCTCCGATAACGGCTGCTTGGTCGTCATATCGAGGTCAAAATGTTCGGCCAGAGTGGTCTCGATATAAGACAGGCGGAGCGGATTGATCTTGTGCAATGGCTTGAACAGGCCCTCGGGGTCCCACCAGCTCTCGGCCATGGCCTCGAAATTGGCCACTTCATCGGCATCCACGGACGGCGCGTTGCCGCCCGAGAAGGGTGGTTCCGGACGGTTTGCTGGCCCTTGCGCCGAGTGGTCACTGCTATCCAAACTTGCCTCCTTGAAGGCTTGAAACTATGAATACGCCTGATACCACAACGCCGTCCACCGCAAATCAACCTTCCGGCCGGCGCCAAGGCCAAAGGAGTTCCCTGTTGTGAGCCGACTGGTAAAGAAATTCGGCGGTACCTCGCTTGGTGATATGGAGCGCATAAAAAACGCCGCCGGGCGGGTCAAGGCGGCCCGTGATGCAGGCCACGAAGTTGCCGTCGCGGTCTCGGCCATGGCCGGTGTGACCGACCAGCTGATCGCCCTGTGCGATCAGGCCTCGGTGCTTTGCGATGCGGCCGAGTTCGACACCGTGGTCTCGACCGGCGAGCAGGTCAGCGCCGGACTGTTCGCTATCGTGCTGCGGGACATGGGCGTCCCGGCGCGATCCTTCACCGGTTGGCAAGTGCCGATTCACACCAGCCCCGAACATGGCACGGCGCAGATCAGCGGCATTGACGCGACGGCGCTCGAAGAACGCCTGGCCGCCAGGGAGGTGCCCGTGGTGGCCGGATTCCAAGGCATTGGACCGGACCGGCGGGTGACCACCATAGGCCGCGGCGGCACCGATTTGACCGCCGTCGTGTTAGCCGACGCCCTGGGAGCCGAGCGCTGCGATATCTATACCGATGTTGCCGGTGTTTATTCGGCCGACCCACGGGTGGTCAGGCGGGCCCGCAAAATCGATATGATTTCCTACGAAGAGATGCTCGAGATGGCCTCGGTCGACGCCAAGGTGTTGCAGCGGCGCGCCGTGGCGCTTGCCATGGCCCGCCAAGTTCGGATACAGGTGCTCTCTAGCTTTGGCGATGGGCCTGGCACTTTGGTTGTCGGTGAGGACGAAATGGTCGAAAAAGAAAAGGTCAGCGGCATCGCCTTTTCCAGGGACGTGGCACAAATCACGCTGCTGGGCGTCAAGGATCAGCCGGGCGTCGTCGCGGCTCTCTTAAAGCCGCTTGTCGAAGAGGGAATAAACATTGATCTGATTGTGCAGAATGTCTCGAACGAAGAGGGTGAGACCGATCTGACGCTGGCCGTAAAATCGGTCGATTTTGAGCGTACCAAAGCGGCCCTGGAGCGGGTCCGCGAGGAGCCGGGATACCGGGACATCAAGTCAGGCGTCGGTATCGCCAAGGTCTCGGTGATCGGCCTGGGCATGCGTGGCCATGCCGGCATCGCCCAGACCATGTTCGAGACCTTGGCCGGTAAGGGCATCAATATCAAGGCGATCACCACTTCGGATATCAAGATCAGCGTACTTATTGCTTCCGAATATGCGGAACTTGCCGTGCGGGCCCTACATACGGCATATGGACTGGACGAGGGGGCGGCTTAGGCCACTCAAAACGGCACCAACTGGGACTGACCGGTATGACCAACGGGCATCAGATGCTTGACGACCTATGGCGGCGCGGCAACGAATTTCTGGGCGTCCGCCATGCGATCATGGGCGGCGCCATGACTTGGCTTTCCGAGCGCCATCTGGTGGCCGCGCTTTCCAATGCCGGTGGCTTCGGGGTGATCGCCTGCGGCAGTATGACGCCCGATCTGCTGGCCCAGGAGATTCGCGCCAGCCGCCAGCTTACCGACCAGCCGTTCGGGGTCAATCTGATCACCTTGCATCCCGATCTTGATGATCTGATCGGCGTTTGCGGGGCCGAAAAAGTGAGCCATGTCGTGTTGGCCGGCGGTCTGCCGTCCGGCGCTTCGATCCAGCGTCTCAAGGCCTTCGGGGCCAAAGTGATTTGCTTTTCTCCAGCCCTGGTGTTGGCCAAAAAGCTTCTGCGCTCGGGGGCTGACGCGCTGGTTATCGAAGGCTCCGAAGCCGGCGGCCACATCGGTCCGGTCTCGACCTCGGTTCTGGTCCAGGAGATCCTGCCGTACATTACCGAGGTGCCGGTCTTCGTAGCCGGAGGGATCGGACGCGGCGAGGCAATCGCTGCTTACCTCGAGATGGGTGCCTCCGGCTGCCAGCTCGGCACGCGCTTTGTTTGCGCCAGCGAATGCATTGCTCATCCCGACTTCAAGCAGGCCTTTATCCGGGCCAACGCCCGCGACGCGGTGCCGACCGTGCAGCTAAGTGCAAAATTTCCGGTGATCCCGGTGCGGGCGCTCAAGAACAAGGGCACCGAGCGTTTCATGGAAATTCAGCGTCAGACCATCGCTCGGTTTGAGAAGGGTGAATTGGACCCGACCGAAGCCCAGCTGACCATCGAACATTTCTGGGCCGGGGCCCTGAGACGCGCGGCCATAGAGGGCGACGTCGAATCCGGCTCGCTTATGGCCGGACAGAGCGTGGGTATGGTAAACTCGGTACGACCGACGGCCGAAATCATGGCCAATCTGATCGACCAGGCGGTGCGATACCTGGAGCGGGGCCAACACAGCTAGCGGCGTCCTCAGCCGTAAACTGGCCCTATTATACGCAACCTAGCCAAGGGATTCGGGCACATGAACCGGGCCAGCCGACCGAGATTGCTATTACGCCGCCTGCACAAGGTGATGGGCGGCCGCGGCAGCGGCGAGCGGCGCCTCAAACGGGTGGTCAAGGAAATCGCCAGCAACCTGGAGGCGGAGGTGTGCTCGGTCTATCTGGCCCGGGCCGACCAGACGCTCGAACTGTTCGCGACCCATGGTCTCAAGCAGCAGGCAGTCCACAAGACCCGGCTCAAGGTCGGTGAGGGCCTTGTAGGTCTGATCGCCGAGCGGGGCGAACCGCTTAACGTGCCGGAGGCCTCGGCCCATCCCAAGTTCGTCTATCTGCCGGAGACCGGCGAAGAGATCTATCGTTCGCTGATGGGCGTGCCGATCAGGCGTGGCGGCCGCGTAGTCGGTGTTCTGGTGGTGCAGAGCGCTGCCGCCCGCACCTTTCAAGAGGAAGAGATAGAGGTCTTACAAACCGTGGCTATGGTTCTGGCCGAGCTCTTAAGCACTGGCGATGTGATCGACCGGCGTGAGCTCGAGGGCAAAACCGAGGCGTCGGATGAGCCGATGACCCTTGAGGGCCAGAAACTGGCCGAGGGCTTGGCGATCGGCGTGGCCGTGTTCCATGAACCCAAGTTTGAAGTGACCCGACTGGTGGCCGACGACACGGCTCTGGAAAGTCGCCGTTTGAAGTCGGCTTTCGAGCGCCTTCGCCAGCAGCTCGACCAGATGCTGGCCGTGGCCGATGTGGCCACGGCCGGTGAGCACCGCGAGGTCCTCGAAGCCTACAAGATGTTTGCCTACGATCAGGGTTGGCAGGACCGGATCCTGGAAGGCATCGATTCCGGTCTGACCGCAGAAGCGGCGATCGAGCGCCAGCTACAGGAAATCCAGGCCCGCATGAGCAAGACCAAGGATCCCTACCTGCGTGAGCGGCTGAGTGATCTTGAGGATCTGTCGAACCGGCTGATCCGGGTCGCCATGGGTTATTCCGGCAAGGATGCGCACGAAAAACTGACTCGGGATTCGATCGTCATCGCGCGGGCCATGGGCCCGGCCGAGCTTCTTGACTATGACCGAAAATATCTGCGCGGCATCGTCCTCGAGGACGGTTCACCCCTGGCCCACGTGACCATCGTCGCCAGAGCCCTGTCCATCCCGATTCTCGGTCAAGCCAAGGGAGCACTGAGCGAGATTGAAAGCGGCGATACGATCGTCGTCGATGCCGACGGCAACCGGGCCTTCGTGCGGCCGACCCCGGAGATCGAGGAAACCTATACCAGCAGCCTGCGCCATCAGGCCGAACTGACGGCTGAATATGCCGCCAGCCGGGATCTGCCGGCGGTGACCAAAGACGGGGTTGAGATCGAACTTCACATGAACGCCGGCCTGCTGATCGATCTGGCCAGCCTTGAAATGACCGGCGCCGCCGGGATTGGCCTGTTCCGGACCGAGTTTCAGTTCATGGTGTCGACGCAATTGCCGCGCCTGGAAGCACAGACCCACCTCTATAAGGAGGTGCTCGACGCGGCCGGCGACAAGCCGGTGATCTTTCGGACACTCGATATAGGGGGCGACAAGCGGGTGCCGTTTTTGCAACACGACGAAGAGGACAACCCGGCCCTCGGTTGGCGGGCCATCCGCCTCTCTTTGGAGCGACCGGGGCTTTTGAGATACCAGATGCGCGCCCTTTTGGCCGCAGCGGCCGGCCGCCAGCTCAACGTCATGTTTCCGATGGTGGCCGAGGTCTCCGAATTTCACCAGGCCCGGGACATCGTGATGTTCGAAGTGAACCGGGTCGAGAAGCTCGGTCAGCAACTGCCCACCGAGATTAACATCGGGGCGATGCTTGAGGTGCCGTCGTTGGCCTGGCAGCTCGACGCGCTCCTGTACGAGGCGGATTTCCTGTCGATCGGCACCAACGACCTGATGCAGTTCTTCTTCGCCAGCGACCGCTCCAACCCGCGGCTGATCGATCGCTATGACCTGCTTTCGCCGCCCGTGCTGTCGTTCCTGTTTTCGGTCGTCGAGACCTGCGACAAGGCCGGCGTCCCGGTGACGCTGTGCGGCGAGATGGGGGGGCGGCCCCTCGAAGCCATGGCCCTCGTTGGGATCGGCTTGCGGCGCCTGTCGATAACGCCGCCATCTATCGGTCCGGTGCGCATGGCCCTGCGCCAAACCAACTACGAGAAACTCCGCGACTGGCTATTGCCGAAGTTAAACTCACCGGTCCACAGTTTACGTAAAGAATTGAAAAGCTTTGCCGAAGAAGAGGGTATCCCAATTTGATGTCGCCCTGCATGAACTTCGCCGCCTAAATATAAGATTGTTCAAATTTTATTTGACTTGACCGACCCTTTTCTTGTTCACTCGGTCTGAAAGCGCCGGGGACCAACCAAAGACGGTTCGACGAAAATCAAGTGCGCTCTCGACGGCAAAATAACAGGAACCCGAAAAAGGGTTTGGGGCAGTTCGAACTTCAATCAAGCTGATGGCAGCTTGTTTTAGGGCGGGTAGATGTCAGAAATTTGTGCGGCTATGGGACGTAAGCTGACGCGAGCGCGGCGTCGGCGCAAATTGAGCCTGCACGACGTTGCCGAAGAACTCTGCATTTCACCTTATTACCTGAAAGCATTGGAATCCGGGCATTTGGGCGAACTCCCGGGACCGGTTTATGCGCTCGGGTTCCTGCGCAACTACGCCGATCTGGTTGGCCTGAACGCTGACGAGCTGGCCAGTATGGTCAAGGATCATCTGGCTGACGAAGAGGCCGCCCAGCCGCCCCACCTGCCTGAGCCACACAGAGAATCGCGCTTCCCGGCCCGCCTTGTCCTGGTTGGCGCAACTTCGGCCATGCTGCTCTTTTTTACCGCCTGGCCGATGATCGATAGCCAGGGCAGCTCGGAGGCAGGCATGGTGCCGGTGATGCCGGCGCATCTGGCGGACCGGCTTCAGCAGCCGAGCGAGGCCACTGCCGAGGCTGCCCAGACCGCGGTCGCCAAGCCGGATCGGGACGGGGATTTGCTGTCCGGCAGCCGCCAACAGTTCCTCACCGCAGGGCCCCCAGAAGCACAGAGGCAGGAGATCTTGGGCCAAGAGGCGGGCCAAGCAGTTGGCGAATTTGAACCGGCACAGGCGGATTTTGAGGCGACGGTCGAAATTCGCGCTACCCGGGACACCTGGGTGGTGATCAGGAATGAAAACGATCAGACGCTTTTAAGCGGGATCATCCGCTCGGGCGACAGCTTCGTGCCGAAAAGCACGGCGCGGCTCAAGCTGACCGCCAGCGACGGTGGCAGTCTGGTCCTTTATGTCAGGGGACGGCCGGTGGCCGAACTTGGCCGGCCGGGCCATGCGCTGCGCTCGTTCGAGCTCGATGTAGCCGGTCTCATAAACGGCACATCCTAGGCCCAAACCACCTGAATCCACCCATCAAGATTGTTTTTTCACTCCAAACGGTCGATTTTTACTTTCTTTTCTTGCCAAGAGCCGCCGCATTCACCATTTTATGCGCAACGAAAGCAGGACTTTTACACGGCGCAACCAAGAAAGATCGAGAGAGCAATGAGCGTTCGTCCCTACCGCGACATTTACCGGCGTGAATGCCGCCAGATCATGGTCGGCGATGTGCCGGTCGGCGGCAATGCGCCGATCAGCGTCCAGAGCATGACCAATACACTGACCAGCGACGCCGCGGCGACCATCGCGCAAATCCGCGAGCTGGAGGAAGCCGGGGCGGACATCGTGCGCGTATCGTGCCCCGATGAGGCATCGACCGCGGCGATGAAGGAGATCTGCAAGGCGGCCGAAGTGCCAATCGTGGCCGACATTCATTTCCATTACAAACGCGCCCTCGAGGCCGCCGATGCGGGGGTGGCGTGCCTGCGCATCAATCCCGGCAACATCGGTTCGCCAGAGCGGGTCAAGGAGGTGGTGGCGGCGGCCAAGGCCAATGGCTGCTCCATGCGCATCGGCGTCAACGCCGGCTCCCTCGAGCGGCACCTGCTCGAGAAATACGGCGAGCCGTGCCCGGAAGCGATGGTCGAAAGCGCCCTCGATCACGCGCGCATGCTTGAAGACGAGGACTTTCACGAGTTCAAAATCAGCGTCAAGGCGTCTGATGTTTTCCTGGCCGTGGGCGCCTATCAGGGCCTGGCCGAGGCCTGCGATTATCCCCTGCATCTGGGCATTACCGAGGCCGGCAGCCTTAAAAGCGGCACGGTCAAATCGTCGATCGGCATGGGTATGCTGTTATGGGCCGGGATCGGCGATACCATACGGGTGTCGCTGTCGGCCGACCCGGTCGAGGAGGTCAAGGCCGGCTTCGAGATATTGAAATCCTTGGGCCTCAGGCACCGAGGCGTGCAGATCATATCCTGTCCTTCCTGTGCCCGCCAGGCCTTCGAGGTCATCAAGACGGTCGAGATGCTTGAAGAGAGGCTGTCGCATATCACGACGCCGATGAGCCTTTCGGTGATCGGCTGCGTGGTGAATGGCCCGGGCGAGGCCCGCGAAACCGACATCGGCCTGACCGGTGGCGGCAAGGGCAACCATATGGTCTACCTCAAGGGCGTAACCGACCATAAGATCACCGACAAGGATCTGGTGGACCATATCGTCGAGCTCGTCGAAGCCAAGGCAGCCGAGATTGAGGCCGGCCTTACGGAGACCATGGAAGCTTGAGCGTCGGTTGCCCGCAGAATTGCGAGGGACTTTAAGCGGGGGAGATGGTGTCCAAGCTGCGACCGGTAAGGGGGACCCGAGATACTTGGGGCGAGGAGGCGCGCCGGGCCACCCACGTTGTCGACTGTTTCCGTTCGGTTTGCGAACGCTACGGGTTTGGGGAGATTTCAACGCCGATTTTCGAGTTTTCGGAAGTCTTCCGGCGGACCCTCGGCGAGACCTCGGATGTGGTCTCGAAGGAGATGTACACCTTCGAGGATCGCGGCGGCGAGGAGATTACGCTGCGACCCGAAAATACGGCCGGCATCGCCCGCGCCTATGTCTCCGAGGGCATGCAGCAATACGGCGTGGTCAAGCTCTACGCTTTTGGCCCGATGTTTCGTTACGAAAGGCCGCAAAAGGGCCGCTACCGCCAGTTTCACCAGCTTGATGTGGAGATCATCGGAGCCGCTGAGCCGGAGGCGGACGTCGAATTGATCGGGCTTGCTCAGACCCTTCTCGAAGATTTGGGGATTGCCGGACGGGTGCACCTTGAGCTTAACAGTCTCGGTGATAGCGAAAGCCGCGCCGCTTATCGCGGTGCCCTGACCAAATACTTCAAGACCTTTCAAAAAGTTCTGTCCGAGGACAGCCGGGCCCGTCTGGAGCGTAATCCCTTGCGAATCCTCGATTCAAAAGACGAAGGCGACCGCCAGCTCCTCGAAAAGGCGCCGCACATGTCGGACTATCTGAACGCCGCTTCGAAGGCTTTCCTTGAGCGGGTCAGGGCGGGCCTTGACGAGATTGGCGTGGCCTACAAGATCAACGACCGGCTGGTGCGCGGGCTCGATTATTACACGCACACGGCTTTCGAGTTTATGACCACCGATCTCGGGGCCAAGGGGACGGTGATCGGCGGCGGGCGCTACGACGCCCTGATTGGCCAAATGGGCGGGCCCGAAACGCCCGGCACCGGCTGGGCGGCGGGCATCGAAAGACTGGCTATGCTGATTGCGGAACTGCCCGCATTACGCCGCCCGATCGCCATGATACCGCTCGGTGATGCGGCGACCCTCAAGGCTAGCGCCATTGCCTACCGGCTGCGCGGCAAGGGCTGGTACGTAATAACGGCCTTTCGCGGCAACCTGAAAAAGCGCCTGGCTCGGGCCGCCAAGAACAAGGCCCGTTATGCCGTCATCCTCGGTGACAACGAGCTGGCAAAGGGAGTTGTGACCCTGCGCGATCTTGACAGCGAAGAGCAAAAGGAAATAAAGCTCGCCCAGCTTGAGACGGAATTGACGGCCGAGCCATAGCGCGGGGCCGCTCTGCGCGATCCGCCCACGGTCACCGAAAGTTGCCAGAATGATTCCTGAAGAAAAAATCGAGCATATTTTGCAGCGTTACCAGACGCTCGAGGAGCGCTTGGCCGACCCGGCCAGCCTGGGCTCGGAGTTTGCCCGGGTATCAAAGGAATATGCGGATCTCGAGCCCGCGGTCACGCTGGCCAGGGAAATCAAGGCGCTCCAGGAGGAGATCGGGGAGCTCGACGAGATGGCTGCGGATCAAGAGGCGGACGAAGAAATGCAGGAACTGGCGCGCCAAGAGGCCGAGGGGGCCCGTGGCCGGCTGCTGGCGGTCCAGGGCGGGCTGAAGATTCTTCTTCTGCCCAAGGACGCCGCCGATGCGCGCTCGGTGATCCTCGAGATCCGGGCCGGCACCGGTGGTGACGAGGCGGCGCTGTTTGCCGGCGACCTCTTCCGCATGTACGAGCGCTATGCGGAATCGCAGGGCTGGAAGGTCGAGTCCCTTAGCATTTCGCCGGGCGACGTGGGCGGCTTTAAAGAGATCATTGCCGCGGTATCGGGCCGCGGTGTGTTCGCGCGCCTAAAATACGAATCCGGGGTGCACCGTGTGCAACGGGTCCCAGTGACCGAATCCGGGGGGCGCATCCATACCTCGGCGGCTACGGTGGCCGTATTGCCGGAGCCGGAAGAGGTAGACATCAAGGTCGACGAGAAGGATTTAAGGGTTGATATCTTCCGCGCCAGCGGCCCCGGCGGTCAGTCGGTCAACACCACAGACAGCGCCGTCCGCATCACCCACATTCCAACCGGCATCGTGGTTCAGCAACAGGACGAGAAGTCGCAGCACAAGAACAAGGCCAAGGCGATGAAGGTCTTAAGGGCGCGGCTCTTTGAGTTCGAGCGCGCCAGAAGCGAGGCAGCGCGGGCCGCCGAACGGCGGGGTCAGATCGGCAGCGGCGATCGCTCCGAACGCATCCGGACCTATAATTTTCCAAACGGCCGGGTTTCGGACCATCGCATCGGGCTAACCCTTCACAAGCTCGATCAGATCCTCGAAGGTGAAGCCCTCGACGAGATTATCGACGCCTTGGTGGCCGAGGAGCAAGCCTCGATACTGGCCGCCATGGACCAGAAATCTTGACCACAACCCGAGAACTGCTGCGCCTGGCCGTATCGAAGCTGGAGGCGGCAGGCATCGACAGCCCGATGCTGGACGCCGAGCTTCTTCTGGCCGAGTGCCTCGGCTGCCGGCGCCAGGATCTCCATCTGGATCGCGCCCGGGAAGCCGATGCGAAGGCTCGGACTTGCTTTGCCGAGCATTTGAGGCGCCGCGTGGACCGCGAGCCGGTAGCCCGGATCCTCGGCCTCAAGGAGTTCTGGAGCCTCGATTTTGCACTCAATGAAGCCACGATGGTGCCGCGGCCGGAAAGCGAGACGGTCGTCGAAACGGCACTCAAGCTTGCCGGCCCGAGTGGATTGGGCAGTGGCGAAATCTCCATTCTTGATCTCGGAACCGGATCTGGATGCCTGGTGCTGGCCCTGCTGCATGAATTACCGGCGGCAAGAGGTTTGGGCACGGACGCCAGCCATCGCGCGCTTGAGGCGGCCTCCCTGAACGCCCGCAATCTGGGTCTTGCAGACAGAGTGCGCTTCGAAGCGGCGGATTGGCACGAAGCCACGGAGTGGCGTCCCGGTGAGGCGCCATTTGATCTGATCGTTTCGAATCCGCCCTACATCGATAAGGACGAGATTGAGACTCTGGAGCCGGAGGTGCGTGACCATGACCCGCGGTCAGCGCTCGATGGCGGCAACGGCGGCCTGGCCCACTGCCCGGCAATCATCGAAGTTGCAGGGCGCCACTTGGCCGGCGGCGGATGGCTGGTTCTGGAGATTGGAGCCGGCCAATCAACGGCGCTGATGGACCTTATGAGGGCTTGCGGTTTTGGCGATGTCTCTGCGATCGAGGATCTGGCTGGCCGACCCCGGGCTGTTTATGGAAAAAAGCCGTGAATCCAGCCATTTTTTGATTGGAAAATGAGCTCTCAACGATTAGGTTGGTTGCAGAGATGAGGGCGGCTGCTGACGACAAGCGGCTGCCAAAGGCAAATCCTCTTCACTGCGATTTTGACCATCCTGTCGATTAAGGCGGCCGGGCGCATGATGCAGCGGGACTTGCAAGACAGAGAAAACATTCAATGAAGCAGAACCAGAAGGGGCGGCGCGGCCGCCACCGCAGCCAGGCACGGCGCCCGAACGGCAGCGGCCAGCGAAACTCCGGGAAACAGTCAAGCCGCAACCGGGGCCAGGCCAAGCAGCAGGTCGAGCGATACACATCCTTGGCCCGCGAGGCAATGCAGGAGCAGGAGTATGTCAGCGCCCAGAATTATTTTCAGCACGCTGAATATTATCAGCGCCTGCTGAATGAGCAGGCGGCTGATAGCCAACCGAAACCAGTCCAGGCCGAGGTCTCCAAAGCTGACCAGGGAACCGGATCGGGCAAGGACTCCTCCAAGCACCAACCGCCCGACCAGGTCGTTTCTATCGAGCCCGGCGACCCGGACCAACCGGGCGCCGCCGACAACGACGACGAGGCGATATCCGCCTAAGCCAACCAATTGGGGCACGCGTGGGGCCGAGAGATCAAGATTCAGGCGTCTTTCAGGACATCTAGCGCCGCGCCGCGGTCACCGCCCAGCCAACCAGATCGTCATCGTCACCGCGAGTGACGGCGAGGTGTTTGGCGTTTATGAATCCCAGGTCCGACAGGCTATCGGTCATGTCGGATATGTCTGCTTCGCTTTTGGCGGCAGCGACCAGGGCTTCCAGGCGCCCCAGATGGGCCAGCACTTCGGCCCGCGCAAGCTCGACCTGATCAAGCAGCGTGCTGAGCGAAAAATGGCGGCGCTTGTTAAATGTATCGGCCAGTACCGAAGTCACGTTTTCATACATAAGCGGGTTTATAGAGACCTTTGAGCGTTGGCGCGCCGCTTCCAGACGTGCCTTAAAGGCGCTGACCGCCTTTTCGGCGCGAATCCGATCCGGCCGGGCCGGGGCAGTTGGCCTTCTTCCCAGCTCCCATGTGCTGCGGATGGCCTTCTCCGCCGCCTTGAAAAGGCCGCTCTTCAAGGCCAGTTGGCGACAGTCGCTGATTTCGCGGCTTGACCCCAGCGCGACTTGGCCCTCTGCGGCGTGAAGCACGAAGCGAAGGCGGCCGCCAGGCACCAGCACGCGCGCCGCCTCGGCCACCGCTTTTTGCAGGTTGGCATATTCGATGCCGTACTGGCTGGAAACCGCATCGAATGCGGCGTCAGGAAAGGGCAACGCCTCAACGGATGCACCGGCGTGGAATTGGATCGTTTGGAAATGATCGGCCTCTCTGCTCACATGGCGAGGGGGGTCGATCGCGGCGCTGTCAACTGCCTCGATATGAAATAACTTATTATGGGCTGCCGAGACCTCCGCCGCCACCAGTGCGATAGCCCCGTTTCCGGTGCACAGATCGAGCAGCCGGGCGCCATTTTCGAGCGACATGAAGAAGACACGCCAATCACGCAGCAGGGCCTCGTCGTAATTTCGGCCAATCACATCGAAGCAACTGGCGATGCGGTCGGCCTGCCAGTAACGATCCCAAATCGACAGAGTCTCGAGTTTTGAATTCATTCGGACCGCGCCGTGACTTTCCAAATTCGTGTTTGGTCAATGGTACCTGCTTATCGACTTTGTAATGGAACCTGGCAACAAAAAAAGACGGTGCATCGGAGCGGGCCGGCTGGGCAGGCAGCCGCCCTTTGGCTCTGGGAGATGAAATTGCCCCTTCATCTGTCTGACACCCTGTGAGATAAGTGAGCCCGGGCGAGAATATCGGTGCGGTGGAGCCAGACAATGACCCATGACCCTCAGGTCGCGACCCTTTTACAGGAGGCCATGCGCGCCCAGAGCCAGGGCGATCCTCAGGCCGCAGAAGCCGCCTGCCGCAAGGCCTTGAAAATCGAGCCTCAGAACCCCGACGCGATGCAGTTTCTGGGTCTGATCTGCCGCCATAGCGGGCGCCTTGAGGAAGGCGAGAAACTGATGCGGGCCTCGCTTCAAATCAACCCGAACCAACCCCACACCTGGAATAATCTGGGCAATCTGCTGTCTCATCAGGGACGTGATGAAGAGGCGCTGGAGCTCTATCGCAAGGCAATCTCGCTAAATAAGGATTATCAGGAAGCCTGGCGAAACCTGGGTCTGGCCGAGACCAAGTTGGGCTTGCTGGAGGAGGCCAGGAAATCATTGGGCACCGCTCTGGAGCTGAACCCCGGGGATGTCCACAGCCTGAATGCTATGGGGCTCGTACATAAGGAGCTCGAGCAATATGAGGCGGCGATCAGGAACTACGATGCGGCGCTGGCGATCGAGCCGAACTATGTCAAAGCGCTTCACAATATGGGTGTCACGCTGAAGCTGGCCGAGCGACCTGGTGAGGCGGTTGAATGGTATCTGAAGGCTCTTCGGCTCGATCCCGAGGTGCCCGAAATACAATATAATATGGCCAACGCACTTTATGAAAAGGGCGATGTGGCGGCGGCAATTGCCGGCTATGAAAAGGCGATTGAAATCCAGGCGGACTATATACCCGCCCATGAAACGCTAAACCAATATTATTGGGAGTTTGGCGAGCACGAGAAATTCACGCTTTCCTACCCGCCGGCCATCAAGCGCGAGCCACGCTCAGCGGACCTCAGGGTCGCTTTTGCCAAATCCCTGGAATTATCGGGTGATATTGGAACGGCGCGCGAAGTGCTGGTTTCCGGATTGGCCGAAGCCGGAGAACACCCCAGCCTCTTTCATCGGCTCGGCCGCGTCGAGACTGCTTTGGGCGATGCAGACGCAGGCAAGCGGAACTTCGCGAGCGCCATCCGAATGGCCCCTCGTGATCAGGAAATCCGCCTGGATTATGCCAGGATACTGATCGGCATGGGCGCCTATAAAGACGCTTTGGAACAGCTGCTGGTGGTGGAGGCCGAGAATCCATATGAACAGCTTATGTGGGCCTACCGCGGGCTATGCTGGCGGTTTCTCGGTGATGAACGCGAGAGCTGGCTGAACGACTACGACACTCTGGTCCAGACCCGGGTCCTCCAGGCACCGGACGGGTACGACAATCTCGAACATTTTCTGGATCGGCTGAAGGACGTTCTGATTTCCATGCACCGCACGACAACGCAGCCGCTCGATCAGACCCTCAAGGGAGGCACCCAGACCCAGGGCCGACTGCTGCACAAGCCCGTAAAAGAGATCCAGGAGCTGCGCCAGGCGTTGTACGACCAGGTAATGGACTATGTCCGCAGTCTGCCCGACGATCCGGACCATCCCTTTCTTCGCCGCAAGACAGACGCCTTCCGCTTTACCGGCTCTTGGTCGGTGCGCCTGAAATCGGAGGGATTTCACGTCAATCATGTGCATCCGGCGGGCTGGATATCTTCATCCACCTTTATCGAAGTGCCGGCTTCCATCACAGAGGACGATCCCGAGCGCCAGGGCTGGATCAAGTTTGGTGAAAGCGGCCTCAACCTGGACCCGGAGCGGGAGATCGTGGCGAAAATCGTACGACCCGAGCCCGGCCTTATGGCTCTGTTCCCCTCTTATACCTGGCACGGAACCTTTCCTTTTCACTCCAACGAATGCCGCATGACCGCACCCTTCGATGGAGTGCCCGGCTAGCGGGACAACCGCGCCGCAACCGCTGATGCCAATTTCCGGGAAATTTGCTGGTTCCTGTTTCTATGAAGCCCAGGGTCGAATAGAATGGGCCGCTCGGCCTACGATTTGTGAGTACCCCCTGCGATGAATGGAAGCAGCGAAACGAAGACCCCGGATTTGTGGAGTGACTACTGGCGAAGCGGCCAGCTGCACGCCTGCACCTTCGATTTCCCCGAGGACGCGCGCGAGGCCATAGCGGCGCGGTGGCGCAAGGAATTTTCGGCTCTGCCCAGCGGCGCGACGATCCTCGATGTGGCAACCGGCAGCGGGGCGCTGATCGCCTTGGCAGCCGAGGTCGCCGGCCCTGATCGGCACCTGTCGGCGACCGGTGTGGATCTGGCCGAAATCGATCAACTAAAGGACACAGGCCTGACGGCTTCGGCGGAATTTGATATCACCTTTCTGGGCGGCACGGACGCGGCACGACTGCCCTTCGAGGATCGGCAATTTACCCTTGTCGTCAGCCAGTTCGGCCTGGAATATGCCGATTTTGAAAGCGCTATGAATGAAGCCTGCCGGGTAGCTAAGGCGAAAATCGTTGCTCTCATGCATGCCGCCGAGAGCCCCGTCGTCAGACAGAACGGCCTGATACCCGGGCAGGTCCACTGGCTGCGCAGCGAGTTGGCTCTTTTCGACGCGGCGCGCGAACATTTCCAAAAAGCAACCGACAAGACTGGAAATCGGCTGACCGAAATCTCGGCGGCGATCAGAAAAAAATGCGCGTCGCTGGAAAACCCGGATTTCCTTGTTTCAGTGAGCAAGTATGTAGGCCAGCTATTGGGCCGGTCAGCCACTCTCGGCAGCGGTCAGGGTCTGGCATTCCTCGATGCGATGGAGGCACAATTGGTGATACATGCTGATCTGATGACGGCGCTCATCGAGGCGGCGCGCAGCGAAGCCGACCTTGCCTTGGCGCGCGACATTTGTGCCGCAGCGGGCTATAACTCGGTAAATGTCAGCGGGGAATATTTCGGCCGTGAGCCGCAGCTTGTCGGTCACTGGCTGAGTGCCGAGCGAGAGCCCCACGATTGAGTTCAAACCCAGTTCCTATAGAGCGTCTTCATGGAAAAAGCCGACATCGAGCAGATTCTCAACCAGAGCATTGCTCAGCAAAACGCCGGCGACTTACAGTCGGCCGAAAAGGGTTTCAAACGCGTTCTCGAAGCCGTGCCCCGTCATGGGGAGGCGTCGCAACTTCTGGGCAGTCTTAAACTCCAGCAGGGCGACATGGAGTCCGCCAAGACCCATCTGATGGACGCCATAGACACGGATCCGAATGAACCGATCGCCTGGATCAATCTGGCCGGGCTGTTTTTGAAATCCGACCAGCCGCAAGAGGCTCATAAATATGCCCAGCGGGCGGTGAAGCTGGCACCCAACCATCCCCTGCCATGGAAACAACTGGCGCTGACCGCCGCAAGCACCGGAGACTACGCGGCCGAGATCAGCGCCATGGAGCGGATCCTGGTCTGGGAGAGGGACAATCATGTTTCGCAGGTGCGGCTGGCCGAACTGCAGGCGCTGAGCGGTAACGACATGCTGGCCCAGCAGGCGCTGGATCCGCTGACCCGCGCCAAGGGGGTCAGCGAGAGGGTGTTCGAGCGGGCTCTGCATTTGGCGCTATCACACTCTTATTTGGTGGTTTCGTGCATGTTGGCCGAAGCTTGGCAGAAAGCCTATCCCGAAAGCGACCAGGCGCGCGAGAAACTGAGCGAGGCTTACCTGGAGGCAGGCAATATTCCGCAGGCGCTGGCCGCCTTCGAGCCATTGTTGGCAGGAGCCGATGAGGCGCCGGACCGCTGGATGAAATACGGCCGCATATGCCTGATCGCTCAGGATTTTGACAAGGCCGAAGAAAATCTCACACGGGCGGTAGAGGCCATGCCCGATTCCCCAAGTGCGGCCTTTGGCATGGCGCGGCTGCTGGCCTTCAAGGGTGAGTTGGAGGAGGCGGAGTCGCAATGCCGGCGCTGTATCGAGATTGATGACAGCTACTCGCCCGCCTATAGGCAGCTGACATTCCTGCGCAACGGCGACATTGACGACCAGACTCTGGCCCATATGGAGCAATTGTCGGAGCAGGCCAGCCTGCGCGACGAGGCCAAGGCCAACCTGGTGTTTTCGATCGGCGACATCTATCACCAGCGATCCGATTTTGACCGGGCCTTCCAATGTTATGAGGCAGCAAACCGCCTGAACCGCGACTTCTATACGAAGTCGGGAGCCGCCTATGACGGTGACAAGCAGGCGGCGGTTGTGGATCTGTTGATCGACGACGTCGCACCCGGCAGCAAAGACAGAAGCCAAATGTCAGAGTTTCGGCCGATATTTGTGATCGGCATGCCGCGCTCGGGCACCACTTTGATAGAAAGCATTTTAGCCGCGCATCCCGAGGCCCACGGCTGTGGCGAGCTGCTAAACGGCTCGCACGCGCTTGGTGAATATCTACAGTTGCGGGGAAAACATCCCGACCAAACCATCGACCACATCGTTTCCGAAAAGGCCCCATCCTGGCGGACCGGGTTCGAGGAAAAATTCAGTAACCCGACCGGGGCTCGCTTCGTTGTCGACAAGCTGCCGATCAATTTCCTGTCACTGGGCCTGCTGGCCCGGACGTTTCCTCACGCAAAGTTCGTTCATGTCAGCCGCGATCTTCTGGACACCGGCCTGTCGATTTACCGCCACTCCTTCCCGCGGGCCTATGACTTTTCGCATCGCCTCGAGGATATCGGCGATTATATACTGCATTATCAGAGGCTGATGGCGCACTGGAGCGAAGTGATGGACGATCGGCTGATCGAAGTCGACTATGCGGCGCTGGTCGCGGATCCCGAGACCCAGATTCGAAATCTTGTGGAGAAGGTAGGGCTCGAGTGGGACGAGGCCTGCCTCAATTTTCATGAATCCAAGCGGACCATCGCCACATTCAGTCTGGTCCAGGCCCGCCAGCCGATTTCGAACAAGATGTCCGGCGATGCCGAGAAATACCGTAAGCATCTGGCGCCGCTGAGGGAGATTTTGGGCCGCGACTAGCCCGGGGCCCTCCTGCTTCTCAATATTAGAGGTGGCAAATGAGCCGCGGCCCAGCCCGTCTTTGGGATCGCTGGCCCGCTCGATCGCCTTATGGTCCTTCGAGTCCGCAGCCTGGGAGGCGGCGCTTGACTTGGTGCGCGGCCCTTGTGTACTCCTAGCGAAACCGATGCTCCAACAGCGGGGAAGGGCAGGGCATGTTCTCGAAACTCTTTGGCGGCAAGGCGAAGGTGGATTCCGAATCCG
>JADFIA010000053.1 GCA_022566895.1 Pseudomonadota bacterium | reverse complement strand
CCGCCCGAGGAGCGCGCCGAAGCGGCCAAGATGCTGCGCGTGATCGCCCAGGAAAATCTGCCCGAAGCGGCGCTCGCAAATCGTCACGATCATGCCGGCCAGGGGCCCGACAACAACCCGGGTAACGAAGAGGAACCGGTGGAGCCTGTGGTTGAAACAACCGAGACAACCGAGACGACTGAGACCGATCCGGTGGAGCCGGTCCATCCGGAGAACACGGGCGGTGCAGTCAGCGAAGTTGCGCATACGCTAAAGGACCTGCCGCCCGAAGAAGTCCCCGCGGTCGCCAAGACCCTGCGCGAGATCGCCCAGGAAAATCTGCCCGAGGTGGCGCTTGAAAACCGTCCGGAGCAAGCCGGACAAGGGCCGCTTAACCGTCCGGAAACGACAACCCAGACTGAGACAACCCCATTGCGTCCAACCACGGCCGGCCGGCCGGCCGTGCGCCCCAGCGCCGCCAATCGTCCGCAAAGGCCGCAGCGTCCGATTCGGCCACAGCGTCCCGGACGGGGCCGTAACTAATTGTTATCGGTCGGGAACCGGTGGAGTACATTCTCCGCCGGTGCCCGGACTGCCTTAAATATCACAACGCCGCATACGTGGAGGAGCACAGCGTGAGGGGAATCAAGATTCAGAGCCATAATCGCCTTACAGCAGCGGTCGCCCTGGGCGGCCTTTTTCTGACCAGCCATTTCCCGGTCCAGGCCTGGGCCCAATCGGACGGTACGGAGATTTCCTTCAGCGCCGGGGTGAGTTACCTGACCGGTGACTTCGGGGCGGATCAGGATACCGACATTTTCTTCGCCCCGGCGACGATCCAATTTACCGGCGATCGCTTCCGCTTTGTGGGCACCGTGCCCTATATCCGCATTGAAGGCCCTGGCATCGTCGTCGGCGGCCCTGGCGGACCGATCATCATCGGATCCCCCGGGGCTGGCGTGACTACCGAATCGGGGATCGGCGACGTCGTTCTTTCGGCTTACTACCTGATCGATCCGGGCTCGGAGGCCATGCCGTACTTTGAGATCGGCGGCACGGTCAAACTGCCAACCGCCAACGAGAACAAGGGTCTGGGTACCGGCAAGACCGACTTTGCAGCCCATCTGGACATTTTCAAGGAGCTCGACGGCGGCACGACGCCCTTTGCCACGATTGGTTATCGTTTCCGTGGCGATCCGCAGGGGCTCAATCTTAAGAACAGCGTCTATGCCTCGGCCGGCGCCAGCTTCCCAGTGAGCGAAGCGCTCAAGGCCGGGGTGAGCTTCGAATACGAGCAAAAATCGATCGCCGGTGTGGATGATCTTTTTGAGATCGTGCCTTTCTTGAGCTGGCAGGCCACCGATAGCTTGAGGTTCGACTTTTATGCCTCGGTCGGCCTGACCGACAGCGCCGCGGATTTCTCGGCCGGCCTGTCGCTGCGGTTGTCGTCCTTTTGAGGCCGCGTATCCAGCCTATCGTCTGACCACGATCTTGACCTTCTGGCCGGCCACGAAGGGGCTCGAAGAGGTCTCTGGGGCTGATCAATAATTGAATTGGAATTC
Organism: Pseudomonadota bacterium; assembly: GCA_022566895.1. Taxonomy (GTDB): domain Bacteria; phylum Pseudomonadota; class Alphaproteobacteria; order Sphingomonadales; family SMXR01; genus JADFIA01. The sequence continues at coordinate 8,302 of JADFIA010000053.1, read as the reverse complement.
CACAGCAGCGGGGCTCGCTACCATTGACTCTCCTGTCGGGCAGGCCCTAACGTTCGGCCCTCAAGCCAACGACATTTCCTTGAAAGGGGACCCATGAGATTTCCAAGAACGGCCGCCGGACGGCCAGCGATTTTTGTTCTGACTGCCTTTGTATTTCTGCTCACCGCGATCTCCGGTAGCGCCTACGCGGCCCTCGAGCCCGAAAAGCCCGAAGCCGACTTTCACGGCCTTGAGTTCCGCAATCTCGGCCCGGCCCGCGGCGGCCGGGTGACCACGGTCCACGGCGTGATCGGGGACAATCTGACCTATTACATGGGCGCCACCGGCGGCGGCCTGTGGAAGACCACCAACGCCGGCGGGTCCTGGAACAACATCTCCGACGGCTGGTTCAAGGTCGGCTCGATCGGCGCCATCGCGGTCGCCCCTTCGGATTCGAACGTGATCTATGTCGGCACCGGAGCGGCGCCGATCCGCGGGGTGGCGGCGAGCCACGGCGACGGCGTCTACCGTTCGAGAGATAGCGGCCAGACCTGGCAACATATGGGGCTTTTCGATGCCCGCCAGATCAGTCGCATCCAAGTGCATCCGGATAACCCGGATCTGCTTTACGTTGCGGCCCAGGGCAGCCCTTGGGCGCCGACCACGGAGCGCGGCGTGTACCGCTCCAAAGACGGCGGGGCGACTTTCGAACGGGTGCTCTACGTCAATGATGTTACCGGAGCCTCCGACCTGCGCCTGGATCCCAACAATCCACGGATCCTCTATGCGGCGATGTGGGACCACCAGCGCAAGCCTTGGGAGATCCGCTCCGGCGGCGTCGGCAGTGGCATCTATAAATCGGTCGACGGTGGGGATACCTGGGAGGAGCTCACAGAGGGCCTGCCCGATCTGATGGGCAAGATCGGCATCGCCCCCTCGCCGGCCCGCTCGGGACGCGTCTGGGCGATTGTCGAAGCCAAGGAAAAAGGCGGCCTCTACCGCTCGGACGACGGCGGCAAGAGCTGGAGCCACATCAACGGCAACCGGCGGCTCCACGCCCGCTCCTGGTACTACATGCATGTTTTTGCCGACCCCAGCGACGAGAACACGGTTTATGTGCTCAATTCGGCGATGTTCCGTTCGATCGACGGCGGCAAGTCGGTGCAGCGGGTTTCGGTCCCGCACGGTGATACGCACGATCTGTGGATCAACCCGGCCAATTCCAAAAACATGATCAACGGCAACGACGGCGGGGCCACCGTGACCTTCGATTCGGGCGGCATTTGGTCGAGCATTTACAACCAGTCGACGGCCCAGATTTACCGCCTTTCGGTCGACAATCAGTTCCCCTACCGGGTCTACGGCGGCCAGCAGGACAATTCATCGGCCAGTATGCGCTCGCGCGGCTATGACGGATCTCTGGGATACGAGGATTTCGCCTCGGTCGGCGGCTGCGAGACCGCCCACGTGGCCTTCGATCCCGATAACCCGCGGTTCCTCTATTCCGGTTGTTACCTGGGCAATATTTCTGAAGTGGATATGAAAAACCAGACCGAACGCGACATTCGGGCCTATGCCGAGTTGTCGTTCGGGGTCGATCCCAAGCTGCGCAAGTACCGCTTTAACTGGAACGCGCCTATCGTCGTCTCCGAGCACGATCCGAGGGTGATTTATCACGCCGGCAACGTTCTCCTGAAATCCACCGACCGCGGCCATTCGTGGACTGAAGTGAGCCCCGATCTGACCCGCAACGAAGAGGATAAGCAGGGACCGATGGGCCGGCCGATCACCAACGAAGTCTCGGAGAACTACAACACCATATTTTACCTTGCCGAATCGCCATTTGATGCCGGCGTCATCTGGGTTGGCACCGACGATGGTCTGATCCAGGTAACAAGGAATGGCGGCGGCGACTGGGAGAATGTGACGCCCAAGGGCATCGGCGCGGCGATGATCAATCAGATCGAGGTCAGCCCGCATGATCCAGACAAGGTCTACGCCGCGGTCACGCGCTATAAGGAAAACGACTTCGAGCCGATGATCTACAAGACCACCAACGGCGGAAAACGCTGGCGGAATGTGGCGGCGGGCATCCCGAAAGACGCCTTCGTCCGCGTCGTTCGCGAGGACCCGCAGCGCCAGGGGCTGTTGTTCGCCGGCACCGAAACCGGGCTTTATATCTCGTTCGATGACGGCAAGAACTGGGAGAGCCTGCAGCTGAACCTGCCGCGGGTACCGATCACCGATATCCGCATAAAGGACAACGATCTTGTGCTCTCGACCCAGGGTCGCGGCTTCTGGATCCTCGATGACTTCTCGCCGTTGCGGCAAATGAGCGCCGAAACCCGGCGCGCGGTGCTGCATCTATTCGCCCCGGCCCCGGGTTTCGATTTTATCGAGTACGGACGCACCATCCCGGGCTTCGCCAAGAACCCGCCGGACGGGGTCTATATATACTATTCGCTGGCCGAGGAGATGGATCTCGAGGCGAGCGAGCTGAAGCTCGAGATTATCGATGCGGACGGCAATGTGGTGCGCACCATCAAGACCGACGAAAAGAAAGGCGCCGAGGGCGGTGGCCGCGGTCCGGTGGCCACCCTGCCGGCTGAAAAAGGCCTCAATCGCTTTGTCTGGGCGCTGGATACCAAGCCGGTCGAGAAAATCTCCGTGCCTTTCCAGATCGGCGGTTTTCCGGACGGTATTGTCGATGGCTTCGACGCGCCACCGGGCGATTATACGCTGCGTCTGTCGATCGGCGAAGAGACGCCACAAGAGCAGCGGCTGGTGATCACCCAGGATCCACGCTCGGAAGTTTCGGATGAAGCGCTCAAGGAAAAATACGATCTGGTGCGCGAGGCCTATGGCTTCGTCAACGATTTGCACAAGTCGATCCTGACGATGAGCGATCTTAAGGTGCAGATCGATGGTCTCTTGGAGCGCCAGGAGGACAATGAGCTGCCTGAAGATCTGGTCGAGGCCGGCCAGACGCTGGCCGATGCCTTAAAGTCCTGGGACGAGGCGGCGGTCTCGAGACAGCGTGTGTTCTTCCAGGACGCCCTTAATTACCCGGATCGCATGATCGACAAGCTGCAGGGATCCTATGTCACCATGGCCTCTGAACCGGCGCCTTTACCCGAAGGCATCAAGGACCGTTATCAGGACATCAAGGCGGATTGGCTCGAGCTACGGGCCGAGCGGGACACCATTCTGGACGAGCAGCTCTCGACTTTTGAAGCGCTCTACAAGGAACATGATTTGCCGGCGTTTCTTTTAAAGCCACTCGAATAGGAAGGCCGCAGCCGGATTTTGGCGGCGGGGCCGGAGTCCCGCCCCGGTTTGGCTCAAAAAAGATCAAACGGTACCCTCCTGCGGTGAGTTCAGCCTGAGCGGCCATTTGCCGCGTTGACAAAGCTCTCCATCCCCTTTTACCTTGCGGGTCCGTGACTCCAATCATCGCAGCAATGGGGCACCGGCGTGCTTTCCAGCAAAGGGTTTCTAATGAGTAAAAAAATCATACAGCGGGCGGTAATTATTCTCGGCGCCCTGGCGGTTGCCGCCATCGGAATTCAAAATCCGGCCAGCGCCGCCATCGACGCCAAACTCCTGGACGGCATGAAGGCGCGGGCCATCGGCCCGGCCGCCACCAGCGGCCGTATCGCGGCCATTGACGCCGTAATCACGAATCCCAACACGATCTATGTCGGGACCGCCACCGGCGGTGTCTGGAAGACCACGAACGGCGGTCTGACCTGGGATCCGATCTTCGATGATCAGGACTACGCTTCGATCGGCGCCGTGGCGATCTACCAGGCCAGCCCGGATATCGTCTGGGTCGGCACCGGCGAGGGCAACACCAGAAACTCGACCTCGATCGGCGGCGGCATATACAAGACCGTCGACGGTGGCCAGACCTGGACCAGGATGGGGCTTGAGGGCACCGAACGCATTAATCGTATCGCCCTGCACCCAACCAACCCGGATATCGCTTATGTCGCGGCTCTGGGCCCCCTGTGGGGCGATGGCGAGGAGCGCGGCGTCTACAAGACCACCGACGGCGGCGAGACCTGGGAAAAGCTGCTGTACATCGATCAAACGACGGGTGCCACCGACGTAAAGATGGATCCGGTAGATCCGAACAAGCTCTATGCGGCCATGTGGCAGTTCCGCCGCTGGCCCTACAATTTCGAATCCGGCGGCCCGGGCTCAGGTCTCTATATCTCCAAGGACGGCGGCAAAAGTTGGACCCAAAAAACCGAAGAGGACGGCCTGCCCAAGGGCGAGCTGGGCCGCATGGTGATCGCCATCGCGCATAGCCAGCCGAAGACGGTCTATGCCCTCGTGGAGGCCAAAAAGAGCGCCCTTTTGCGCTCCGACGACGGCGGCGAGACCTGGAAATCGGTCAACACCCATTTCAATATCGCCAACCGGCCGTTCTACTACTCAGAGATTCTGGTCGATCCCAGAGACCCCGACACGATTTACAATATTTTCACCTTCGTCTCGCGCTCGATCGATGGCGGCAAGAAGTTTGATCGGCTGCCGGCGATCGCCTGCTGCGCCACCAGCAACACCTTGCATATCGACAATCACTCGCTGTGGATCAACCCGGCCGATCCGCTGCATCTGGTCCTAGGCAACGACGGCGGCATCGGCATTTCTCACGACCGTGGCGAAACCTTCCGCTTTGTCCAGAATCTGCCGGTCTCGCAGTTCTATCACATCAACGTGGATAACGATCTGCCCTACAATATCTATGGCGGCCTGCAGGACAACGGTACCTGGCGCGGTCCCTCGGAGGTCTGGAACTCAGGCGGCATTCGCAGCGTCCACTGGCAGGAGATCGGTTTCGGTGACGGCTTTGATGCCTTTGCGGATCCGGAAGATCCGATGCGCGGTTACGCCATGAGCCAGGGCGGCTTCCTGTTTCGCTGGAACTTGCGCAACGGCGAAGGCGAAATGATCCGCCCGGCCTCGCCCGAGCCGGGGGTCGAGCTGCGCTTTAACTGGAATTCAGGGATTGCCCAGGATCCTTTCAATGCGGCGACAATCTATTACGGCAGCCAGTTTGTTCACAAATCGACCGACCGCGGCGATACCTGGACGACCATTTCGGGCGATCTGACAAGCAACAATCCGGACTGGCAGATCTACAAGGAGTCGGGCGGCCTGACGCCGGACGTCACGGCGGCCGAAAACTTCACCTCGATCGTCGCCATCGCGCCAAGCGCGGTCCAGGAAGGCGTGATCTGGGTTGGTACCGATGACGGCCGGGTTCACGTAACCCAGGATGGCGGCCAGACCTGGACCAGCGTTGAGGACCGGCTCAAAGGCGTGCCCAAGAACACCTGGGTGCCGCATATCGAACCCTCCCCCCACGACGCCTCGGTGGCCTATGTGGTGTTCGACAATCACCGCCGCGGCGATATGAGCAGCTACGTCTATAAGGTCGAAAACTTCGGCCGCAAATGGACCCCTCTGGCGAGCGATGTGGTGAAGGGATACGCGCTCTCGGTCCAGCAGGATCATGTGGATCCCAACTTATTGTTCCTGGGCACCGAATTGGGCCTCTTTGTCTCTCTAAATGGCGGCCAGGAATGGTTCAAATGGACCGCCGGCGTGCCCACGGTTTCGGTGATGGACCTGGCAATCCAAGCCCGCGAGAACGATCTGGTGCTCGGCACCCACGGGCGCTCGATCTTCGTGATCGACGACTACAGCGCCTTGCGCGGCCTCGGTGAGGCTGACTTCTCCGAGCGGCTGAAGCTGCTCTCGGTGACCAGCGGCATTCAGTATAATTCAACTCGCGCACCCTCGACGCGCTTTTGGGGTAATGGCGCCTTCATCGGGCCCAACCCGCCGCGTGGCGTTGTGCTGACGGTCATGGCCTCGGGCGATGACCTCGAGCATCCGGACGCGGACGCCGAGCGGGCCCGCAAAATCTCCCAACGCACGGCAACCGAACAGACCGAGGAGGCAGAAACGGTCGAAAAGCCGAACGAGAAGCCCGAGAGCAAGCCCGGACAGGCAACGGTCGAGGTGCGCAATTCGAGCGGCGACGTCATCCGCACTTTCAAGACGACGCTCAAACAGGGCGTTAACCGGATCGTCTGGGGCTTTCAGGCCGACGGGGCCCGCCCGATGCCAAGCGCCAAGCCACGCACCAGCGATACCCTGCCGGCGGGCTTTGAAGTACCGCCGGGCAGCTACAGGCTGACCGTCAAGTTCGACGGCCAGGAGCTGCAGGCCGAGGCGCGGATCACGGCCGACCCGCGGACCAGCACCAGCCAGGCGGATCTTGAGAAGCAGTTTGCTGTGGCCATGCGTTTGCGTGACATGAGCAACGCCGCTTCGAATACGGTCCACCGGATCGTCGACGCCAAAAAGGACGTCGGTGCGATCAAGGACCTGGCCAACAAAGCCATCAAAAAGCAAAAGGCCAACGGCGTCGAAAAGACGGAGCCGATGGAATCGACCGATGAAGCCGAGGAAACCGAAGTGCCGGTGGATCCCCTAAAGGCGATCGTCGAGAAAGCCGGCGAATTGGAAAAGCAGCTCGACGAGCTGGAATTGACCTTCCGGGTCAAGCCCGAGACCAAGGGCTTCGTCTTTGACGACGACAAGGTCACCAGCAAGATCGGCACGGCATTTTTTCACGTCGCTTTCCGCTATGGCGCCCCGACCGCCACCTCGATGGCCTATGTGACGGCGGCCGAGGAGACGCTGGCCCCGGCGCTCGATGAGGTCAACGCCTTCTTCGAGGCTGATATCGCCGAGTTCCGCTCGATGGTTGAGGCGGCGGACTTGAGCCTGTTGCCGGTTACCGACCCGGTGGCGCTGCCCGGTGCCGACTAGAGAGGACCGATCGGTCGCATGAAGCCACAGATACTTCTCCGCAAGATCCACCGCTGGGGAGCGATCATTATTGCCCTGCCTGTCGTGGTGATGATCGGGGCCGGGGTCCTGTTGACGCTCAAGAAAGACATCGACTGGATCCAGCCGCCGACCCGCGAAGGTTCGTCGCTCGAGCTGCCGAGCGCCACCTTCGAGGAGATGTTCGCGGCTGCCAAGTCGGTCCCCGAGGCGGGCATCGAGAAGTGGCAGGATCTGGCCCGGGTCGATATCAAACCCGACAAGGGGATTGTCAAATTCATCGCCAAAAGCCGCTGGGAAGTGCAGATTGACACTTCAACCGCGAAGATCCTGCAAGTGGCTTACCGGCGTTCCGATTTGATCGAGACGATTCACGACGGCACCTTTTTTGCCGAGTCGGCAAAGCTTTTCCTGATCCTGCCGGCCGGCGTGGTTCTGTTCGTGCTGTGGTGCACGGGGCTCTATATGTTCTTCCTGCCCTATTACAAACGCCGCCAACGGCGGCGTAAAAAGGGTGAATTCGCTTAGGGTTCCGGGATCAGGCGGTCCTAGTGAACCGTGACCGAGGCGCGGCCACGGATTGATATCGGATCGACGTTGGCAATCTGGGCCATAATCATCTCCATGGTATAGGTGATCACCACTTCCACTTCGGCCCCCGGTAACGGAGACGGATTCCAGGTCACGGTGACGTTGAGAGCGTCCGAATTCACGGCGATTGCACGATCCAGTGCGAAATCGATGATCTGCTGCGTCGTCGCCGGGTTAAGGCTCAAGGTGCCGCGCACACTGGCGTAGCGCGCCGCATCGGCGGCCGACCCGTTGAGGGTCATGATGGTGAAGGCCGAGCGGCCGATATCAAACACAACCAGGGTCGCAAAGACCAATATGGGGAAGGTCAGGACAAATTCGATCAGCGCCGCACCGCGCTGATTGGCGGCCAGGGCGCTGTCCCTCCAAAGCTTGATGAAATCCCGCAACCAGCGCATCCGCCGTCTCCCTTCAGCGGGCCCGCACCAGGGCCCTGGCGCCCAGGGTTATGGTGTCCATGCCAAATAATCCGTTCAAAAACTCGTAAATCTTGGTTGCCCTGACCTGCATATAGACGGCCGGGATGGATCCGTCGGCGCAGCTGCCGGTGGTGCAGGCGACTTCGCCTTCGCCCGGGCAGCCGCAATAGTTGTTCACGTTAACGCTCAGCCCGGTCGTGTCACCAACCTCGCGTTCGAAGATGGCGATAATCGCCTCTGGGTCGTTGGCGTCGGTTTGACCAAGCAACGAATAATGGGCCGCCGACTGGGTCGCCTTTTCGAGCTGCATTTGCTCGAATAAGACCAACGCCAGCTCAAACGTGCCGATAATCATGACGGCGATCACCGACATGACGATCGCCATCTCGACAGCGATGCTGCCGCGCTTGTTGGCCCGCAGCCGCCGCGCCAATCGCCCGGCT
>JADFIA010000052.1 GCA_022566895.1 Pseudomonadota bacterium | reverse complement strand
AGGCTGTGGCCGAGGGCAGCGATGAGTAATTTTTACGAGGAACTGAAGCGCCGCCATGTGGTCCGGGTCGGCATCGCCTATGTTATCGGCGGCGGGCTGATCATCGAGCTGATCGATACCATCGCCCCAAGGCTCGGGATGCCGGACTGGGTGCCGACCTTCATCATCATTACGGTGCTCATCGGTCTGCCCATGGCGCTGTTCTTTTCCTGGTCCTACCAGCTGACCGCCCAGGGTCTTAAAAAGACCCACGAGGTGGACGCGGACGCCTCGATCAGCCATTCGACCGGCCGCAAGCTCGATTTCATCATTATCGGCGCCCTGGTGCTGGCGCTTGGTTATTTCGTCTGGGAGCGGCAGCAGCAACCGATCGCGCCTCAAACGGAAACAGCTGAAGGGACGCCAGCGTTCAAGTCGATCGCCGTGCTGCCGTTCGTGAACCTGTCGAACGACCCGGAGCAGGAGTTTTTCTCGGACGGCATATCGGAAGAACTGCTGAATGCCTTGGTAAAAGTAGAGGGGCTTCGGGTCACCAGCCGCACCTCCGCCTTTGCCTTCAAAGGCAAGGATACGCCGATCCCGGAACTAGCGGCCACATTGGGTGTGCAGTATGTGCTCGAGGGCTCGGTCAGGCGCGACGCCGGGCAGGTGCGGATCACCGTTCAGCTCATCGACGTTGAAACCGACAGCCATCTGTGGTCCGAGACTTACGACCGGGACATCTCGAACATTTTCGCCACCCAGGATGAAATCGCGGCCAGGGTGGTGGAACAGCTGAAGATCACCCTGCTGGGCGCTGCGCCCACGGTCGAGGCAACCGACCCCGAAGCCTATGCCCTGGTCCTCCAGGCCCGCTACCTGGTCCAACAGTCGACGGCCGACGGCCTAGAGAAAGCCATAGCGCTTCTTGAACAGGCGCTGGCGCTCGATCCCGACTACGCCGTGGCCTGGGCTGGCCTGGCCCGTGTGTACAATAGCCAGACGGGTGAGGGTCTGCGGCCTTACGACGAAGGCTTCACGCTGGCCCGCAAGGCGGCCAGCAACGCCCTGGAGATCGACCCGGCACATGCGCCAGCCCATGAAAGCCTCGCCCAGATCGCAAAGAATTACGATCGCGACCTTGCGGCGGCAGCAAAGCATTACGAACGGGCGCTGGCCCTGGACCCGGCCAATACCGACGTCATCTCCGGCGCCGCCGCCATGGCTGAATCCCTCGGCCGGCTGGATCAGGCCATCGCCCTGGCCGAATACGTGGTCGCACGCGATCCGGTGAACCCTAGGGGCGTTGACAGGCTGGGGTTTTATTATCTTATTGCCGGGCGCCTGGACGAGGCCATCGCCTCATTGCGCACCGCGCTCGCCCTGTCACCGGGATCCATCGGCTCGAATTACTTGATCAACACGGCGCTGATGTTGAAGGGTGAGCCCGAGGTTGCACTGGAAGTCATCCAAAAGGAGACCTCTGAGACTAAGCGTCTATACGGCCTGGTGGTGGCTTATCACGCGCTGGGCGACGCGGCCGCCTCCGACGCGGCGCTTGCGGGGTTGATCGAGAAGTACGAACAAGATTCCGCCTACAACATCTCCTACTTGCTGGCCTTCCGGGGTGAGGCCGATCGGGCTTTCGAGTGGCTGAACAAGGCGGTGGTCTACAACGACTCAGGCCTGTCTCAGATTGCAATCTGGCCCCAGTTCGCCAACATCCACGATGACCCGCGCTGGCTGCCGTTCCTCGCGAGCATCGGCAAGTCCCCGAAGCAGCTGGCGGCCATAGAATTCAAGGTGACGCTGCCCGAATAGGGGCGGCTTGGCGAGACTGCCAACGGCCCTGGCCAATGTCCGCCTTTGGCTAATAGCGGACTCTTTGTGATGCAATGAAAACTGATGTGTCCCCCCAAAAGCTTGAATAATGTTAGTCTTCGCGCCGCGAAAGGAGATTTTACGAGGTGGGACAGCTCTTCGAAGAATTGAAGCGCCGCAATGTGGTCCGGGTCGGCATCGCCTATGTTATCGGCGGCGGGCTGATGATCGAGGTGATGGATACCATCGCCCCAAGGCTCGGGATGCCGGACTGGGTGCCGACCTTCATCATCATTGCGGTGCTCATTGGTCTGCCCATCGCGCTGTTCTTTTCCTGGTCCTACGAGCTGACCGCCCAGGGTCTTAAAAAGACCCATGAGGTGGATGCCGACGCCTCGATCAGCCATTCGAGCGGCCGCAAGCTCGATTTTGCGATCATCGGTATGCTGGTGCTGGCGCTCGGATATTTCGTCTGGGGGAAGTTCGGAGCCGAACCCGCCCTCAAGACCGGCCAGGTTACTGCCGAGGCGAAGGGCGACGGCCTGCACTCGATCGCCGTGCTGGCGTTTGTCAATATGTCCTCAGACCCGGATCAGGAATATTTCTCCGACGGCATCTCCGAGGAACTGCTGAACCTGCTGGCCAGAATCCCAGAGCTGCGCGTGGTCTCCCGCACTTCGGCGTTCTCGTTCAAGGGTAAGAATATCGATATCCCAACGATAGCGGCGCAACTGAATGTCGCTCATATACTGGAAGGCTCGGTCCGCAAGTCCGGCAACCGGGTGCGGATCACCGCCCAGCTCATCGATGTGAAGACCGATTCGCATCTATGGTCCGAGACCTACGACCGCGAGCTAACCGATATTTTCGTCCTCCAAGAGGAGATCGCCACTGCCATCGCCCGGGCGCTGGCGGTCGAGTTGAACATTGGCCCGGGACAATCGCTTGTCACCGCACGCACCACAGATATGGCGGCTTACGACCGCTATCTGGAGGGCCGGTCGCTGGTCGCCAAGCGCGCCGATTTTTCGCGCGCCATCCAGCTGCTCTCAGAAGCAACCCGTCGGGACCCCGCCTTCGCGCCGGCCTGGGCGGCCCTAGCCCAGGCCCACGCCCTCAGCTTCTATCATCTACGAACACCGAAGGTCGAGGCCCTGAACGCGGCCGAGATCGCGGCCCGCCGGGCCCTCGAGATTGATCCCGATCTGGCTAGCGCCCATTCGGTGACAGCGGATATCCTGCGCGACCGCGGCAACTGGAGCGCCGCAGAGGAAAGCTACAAGAGAGCGCTGGCGCTCAATCCGGACGAGGTCGAGGCCAATTCCCAATATGCGCAAATGTTGCTTCAAACCTTCCGTTTCGGGGCCGCCCTACCCTATGCCGAGAAGGCCGCGCAGCTCGATCCGTTAGCTTGGATCCATCGCTTGGTCCGAGGGCTGCTTTGGTACGTCCTGGGCCGTCCGGACGACGGCATGCGGGAGATCGAATTGGGCCTGTCGCTCTCGGGCGAGGTGGTCAGCGGCTATCTGATCCAGGCGCTCGTGGGGATGGCGATCGACCAGGGCAACATTGAACGGGCAATCGAGTTTTCCCGCTACCCCATAGTTGGCAGCGACCTCGCCGGTTTTCGGACCGAGTTCCTCGATCATCTGGACGACCCGCCGGCGGCGCTCGCCTCATTACAGGCGACCGTGCGGGACAACCCACAACATTGGTCGCTCAATATTTACTGGGCGGTTCATCTTGGTGACCTGGCGCTGGCCGAGGACATCCTCAGATTCACTCTTGAAGAGCGGCTGACAAACAATCCTTTCCTTAACGGAACTTGGTTGAGCTTTCCCTTTCTAGGGTCCCTTAGAAAATCGGAAGACGTAAAAAACCTGCTACGAAAGACCGGCATGCTCGATTACTGGCGCACCGACGGCTGGCCGGACTTCTGCCGGCCGTTGGGCCATGACGATTTCGAGTGTGACTAGGCGGCCAAAGAGTTCGCTTTTCGCTAAAATCGGACTCTTTTGGAAGCGTTAGCTTTAAGCGCCAGATTCGTTTCTGATTTTTTTTTGCATCAAAGCATAAAAAAGCCCAGCGCTGCGGGCCGCCACAACCCGTCGCTTTGTCCAGAGCGCCTACGCTCACTGGTGCTCATGCAGCAGTTCAGAGTAAGTTGGGAAGGGCCACAGACGGCGATCCACCAGGCCCTCCAGTTTATCCGCCGCCGCCCGCGCGGAATCCATCGCCGCTTTGATGGTTTCCTGGGCGTAGGATGCGGATTGCGCAGGGTCTTCCTCCGGGAAGCCAAGAAACGCCTCCGAGAGTTTGTCCGTCTCGCTAAGCAGTTGCTGAACGAGATCCTTCTTTTCGCTCAAAAGTTTTGAGCTAAATCCGGACTGGTCGTCCCGGCGGGCGTCCTCCATGGCGACAGGGAGTATGCGGGTCTGAAGGATGTCCAGCAGGGTGCGGGCCTCGATCCAAAGTTCCGTGGCGAACGCTTCCAACAAAACATTCTGTCGGGCATGAATCTCCCGATCGGTGAAGATTCCGAGTTCGGTAAACAGTTTGAGGTTCTTTTCCGAGGTTAGCTCTTGGTAGGCCTCGGGGCTGCTTTTCAAGTGAAATAGTCCACCTTTCTCAGCAAATTCGTACAGCTCCGACGAATAGCCATCGCCGCCAAACAGAGCACCGAGGTTCTCCTGAACGGTCTCGCGGATGACCTCGTCTACGTCCTTGCCGGCGTCCATCTGGTCGCACATGTGCTTCAGACTCTCAGCCATTGCAGCGTTGACCATGGCCAGCGGAAAGGCAATGTGCTGATTGCCGCCCACGGCCCGGAACTCGAAACGGTTGCCGCACCAGGGGAAGGGGGCGGTGCGGTTGCGGTCCTCCAGGTTCGCCTTGATGTCCGCCACCGGCGGCGTGACCTCGATAAACTTTTCTTCCTTGCCGTAGCCGGTGATCTCGCCGCCGGCCGCAATCTTTTTCATGTGCTTTTCCAGCAGCTTGCCCAGGTAAAGTGTAATGATTGCCGGAGGGGCCTCCTGGGCGCCGAGCCGGTGGTCGTTTCCGGCCGTCGACACACCACAGCGCAGGAGATCCCCGTGTTTGTTTACGCCGCGCAACAGGGCTGCCACGAAGGCGATAAAGCGACGGTCCTCGTGCTCGTTGTCACCGGGCACAAACAGGTTTGCCCCGGTGTCCGTGTTCAGGCCCCAGTTGTTGTGCTTGCCATTTCCGTTGATGCCGGCGAAGGGCTTCTCATGGAACAGAACTGCCAGGCCTTGGTCGAATGCCAGGTCTTGCAGCACCTCCATGGCCAGGATGTTGGTGTCTGCCGCCCGGTTTGCCAGGCAGAAAATGGGCGAAATCTCGTGTTGCGCCGGCGCCACTTCATTATGCGCACAGTCGATGGAGATCCCCATCTCCCACATTTGTTCTCTCGCCTGGTCGAGGTAGCGTCGCACCCGGGGTGACATCTTGCTGAAATAGTCGACCGACTGCTCCTGCCCACAAAGCGGTGTCTGACCGAGCAAGGTTCGTCCGGTTGCCACCAAATCAGGCCGAGCCAGGTATTTTTCGCGGTCGATCAGAAAGAATTCCTGCTCCCAGCCAACGTTACATACGACCTGCTTCGATTCCTTGTCGCCAAGGTGCCGGAGCAGCCGAAGTCCCTGCTCATTGACGGCGAAGCCCGAGCGCAAGAGCGGCGTCTTTTGGTCGAGCGCCTCGCCGGTCCAAGAAACGAAGGCCGACGGAATGTAGAGCGTCTGACCATAAACGAAAGGCGAGGATCCGGTATCCCAGCCCATGTAGGCCGCCGCCTCATGGGTGGCGCGGAGGCCGCCGTTGGGAAAGGACGATCCATCGGTTTCGGTTTGAAACAGTTCCGCGCCGGTCAGGTTCACGATCAACTCATCGGTCTCGAAATCGACCGCCATGAAGGTCTCCAGCTTCTCTCCATGAATTGGGCCGCGCATCGGAGAAAACCAGTGCGAATAACCGATGCAGCCTTTCGACTGGGCCCATTCCCGGACCGATGTGGCCAGCGCGTTCGCGTCTTTTTTATCCATTGGCCGGCCACTCGCCCGGCACTGTTCGAAGGCATTGTAGATGTCGGGATCGACCAGTTTGCGCAGGGCTCTGTCATCAAGCACTTTGGAATTGATGTTTGCGAGTGCGGCGGGCAAGACTGTGGCCCGCTCCGGCGCCTCGGGAGCGTCGCGTGAAGGCATCGTAGTTCCCCTTCCCCTACAAATTTCTGGTTCCTTATGCAGGATGATCGATTTGAGTGTGATTGACTAGTTCAGAATAATCGTAACTGTTCAACCCGCCGCCTTTTGCCTCGTGCCCAGACTCGTTAGCAGAGTGCAAGAGTATGCATCAGGGCTGGGCAGCGCGCAAATATACCTTATTTTTTTGGCTCCGCCTGTCGGTCCCGAATGTCCGCTTTTGACCCAAAGCGGACCCTTAGAGGTTCCACGGTCAACTGCCGTACTTCAACCCAGGCCCTATTAATGCTAGCCTTCAACGCTTGGACAGGGAGGTTGCGCTCGGTGGGGGATTTTTATTCTGAATTAAAGCGCCGCAATGTGGTCCGGGTCGGCATCGCCTATGCGGTTGCCGGGGGGCTGATGATCGAGTTGGCGGACACAATCGCAGGGCGGCTCGGGATGCCGGACTGGGTGCCGACCTTCATCATCATTGCGGTGCTGATAGGTCTGCCCATCGTGTTGTTCTTTTCCTGGTCCTACGAACTGACCCCCCAGGGTCTTAAAAAGACCCATGAAGTGGATGCGGATGACTCGATCAGCCATTCGACCGGTCGCAGGCTCGATTTTGCGATCATCGGTATGCTGGTGCTGGCCCTCGGTTATTTCGTCTGGGACAGATTCGGTGCCGGGCCCGTCCTGGAGACCGGCGAGGATTTCGTCGAAGCGGAGAGCGACGACCTACGCTCGATCGCCGTCTTGCCTTTTGTCAATATGTCGCCGAACCCCGAGCAGGAATACTTCTCCGACGGTATCTCCGAGGAGCTTCTGCATCTACTGGCCAAGATCCCGGAACTGCGCGTAATCTCGCGCTCGTCTTCGTTTTCCTACAAGGGCAAGGATATCGATATCCCGACCATCGCTGAGCAACTGAATGTTGCTTATATCCTCGAAGGCTCGGTGCGCATGTCCGGAAACCAGTTGCGCATCACCGCCCAGTTGATCGAGGCCAGCAGCGATACGCATCTGTGGTCAGAGACTTACGAGCGAACGCTCGACGATATATTCGCCATGCAGGACGAAATTGCAGCCAAGGTTGTGGAGCAATTGAAGGTCACGCTGCTGGACGAGGTTCCCACTATCCGGGCGACCGACCCGGGAGCATATGCGCTGTATCTGCAGGGCCGTCATCTGCACCGCAAGAGAACAGCAGTGGCGTTTGATCGTGCCCAACTGCGGTTGGAGCAGGCGCTGACGGTTGATCCTGGCTACGCCGCAGCCTGGGATGAGTTGGGTTCTGTGTACGTTAGCCAGTTGCAAGTCGGCCGACGGCCAGTTGACGAAGGCTTCACGCTGGCCCGTGAAGCGACTGAGAAAGCCTTGGCGCTCGACCCGGAATATGCCCTGGCGCATGCCAACCTCGGTCGGATTGCAATGCTCTTTGACAATGACCTGGCCGCTGCGGTGCAGTACTTCGAGCGTGCGCTGCAACTGGAGACCGTCAATCCCGACATTGTCCGCAGAGCTGCCAAATTACTCGCATCGATCGGCCGATTGAAGGAAGCCATTGCTCTTGCCGAATTTGGAGTAGCCAACGACCCGGTCGATGCCGCTATTCATTCCAACTTAGCCTGGTTTTACAGCTCGGCAGATCGCTGGGATGAGGCCATAACCACTTACAACACCACGCTGAAGCTGAGTCCGGGCTATGGCATTGCGCAGTACGCCATAGGCGTGGCGCTGCTTTTCAAGGGCGAACCGCAGGCGGCTCTGGAAGCCATGCAGCAGGTCGCTTCGCATTGGCGCTTGATGGGTTTATCCATGGTCTACCATGCACTGGGTCGGGCGACCGAGTCGGATGCCGCCTTGGCAGATTTGATTGCGCAGCATGAGCGGAATGCGGCCTATAATATCGCCTACATTTTTGCCTATCGCGGGGAGTCTGACCGTGCCTTTGAATGGCTGGACAAAGCAGTAGAGTATAAAGATCCGGGGCTGTCTTATATCCTGTATGAACCCTTGTTCGCCAACATCCACGACGACCCGCGCTGGCTTCCTTTCCTCAAGAGCATCGGCAAGTCCCCCGAGCAGCTGGCGACCATCGAGTTCAATGTGACGCTGCCCGAATAGGGGTGGCTGGACCCCCAATGTCCGCTTACGACCAATAGTGCCCGCCTCGACCTCAGCAGCAGTCCGGTTGTTCCATCGATCAAGCAAATCATGCTAGCCTCTCCGCTCGCTAGCGGAGGATGGCAGTGGGCGATCTATTCGAAGAGTTGAAACGTCGCAAAGTGATCCGGGTCGGCATCGCCTACGCAATCGGCGGCGGGCTGATTATCGAGGTGATGGATGCTATCGCCCCCAGGCTCGGGATGCCGGATTGGGTGCCAATCTTCTTCATTGTTGCGGTATTGATAGGTCTGCCTATCGCGCTAGTCTTTTCCTGGGCCTACGGGCTGACCCCGCAGGGTCTTAAAAAGACCCACGAGGTCGATGCGGACGCCTCGATCACTCATTCACGCGGTCGCAAGATTGATTTTGTGATCATTGGCACTCTGGCGCTGGCGCTTGTGTATTTGGTTTGGGGCAAGATGGCCCCCGAACCCGCCCTGGAGACCAGCCAGCCCACAACTGAAGCCGAGGGCCCACGCTCGATTGCCGTGCTGCCCTTTGTCAATATGTCCTCCGATCCCGATCAGGAGTATTTCTCTGACGGCATTTCGGAAGAACTACTAAATGCCTTGGTGAAGGTAGAGGGGCTTCGGGTTACCAGCCGCACCTCCTCCTTTGCTTTCAAGGGCAAGGATATCGCCATCCCGGACCTGGCCGCCGCTTTGGGTGTGCAGTATGTGTTGGAGGGTTCGGTTAGGCGCAGCGCCGGGCAAGTGCGGATCACCGCCCAGCTCATCGACGTTGAAACCGACAGCCAACTGTGGTCCGAGACCTACGACCGGGACATCTCGAACATATTCGTTGTCCAGGACGAAATCGCGGCCAGGGTGGTGGAACAACTGAAGATTACATTGCTGGGCGAGGCGCCCAAAGTGCGCGAAACCGACCCCGAAGCCTATGCCCTGGTTCTGCAAGCCCGCTACCTGGTCCGGCAGTTTACACCCGACGCCTTCGAGAAAGCCATCGCGCTGTTTGAGCAAGCGCTGGCCATCGATCCCGGCTATGCCGCGGCCTGGGTTGGCCTGGCCTATGGGTACAGGAGCCAAGCGGGTCAGGGTCTGCGGCCCTTCGACGAAGGTTACACGCTGGCCCGTGAAGCGGCCAACCGGGCCCTAGCGCTCGACCCGAAATATGCACCTGCGCATGCCAGCCTCGGCTGGATCACGAGAACTTACGATCACGACTTTGTGGCGGCAGCGCGGCATTACGAACACGCGCTGGCTCTGGACCCGGCCAACACCAACATCATCTCCGACGCCGCCAGAATGGCCGCACAGCTTGGCCGACTTGACCAAGCTATCGCGCTGGCGGAATACGTGGTGGCGCGCGACCCGGTGAACGCAAGGGGGGTTGACAGGCTGGGACTTTATTATCTTTTTGCCGGGCGCCTGGACGAGGCCATCGCCTCATTGCGCGCTGCGCTGGCCCTGTCACCGAGATCTCTCGGCTCGCATTACTTGATTGGCACGGCGCTGTTGTTGAAGGGCGAGCCCGAGGCGGCGCTGGCAGCCGTACAACAGGAGACTTCCGGGTCTAAGCGCCTAAACGGCTTGGCGACGGCCCAACACGCGCGGGGCGACGCTGCCGCTTCCGACACGGCGCTTGCTGCTTTGATTGAGAAATACGAACAAATTTCAGCCTACAACATCGCCTACGTGTTGGCCTTCCGGGG
>JADFIA010000051.1 GCA_022566895.1 Pseudomonadota bacterium | reverse complement strand
CAGCCCTTGGATGTCTTTTTCCCGGCCAACGGCGGCCACAGGGCGGTGGTGCTGCCCAAGATTTTCACCACCGCCAACGTCATCGATCAAATGAAAAAGGCCCTCGCCGGGCCCTAACAAATCCCAAAGACGGTTTTCTCCGAGCGCCTGCCACGAGCAAGAGGCGCTGCACGGGGAGCCGAGACCGGGGCCCCGGTGGGGCCGCGTCAGCGAAGGCGAGACGATGCTTAGCCCTGCACAGTCCCCCGGAGGGAGGGATCGTATTCATAATCGCCGAGGACCGTGGCCCCGTCCTTGGCTTGCGTCTATCGGTAATGGCCGAAATGCCGGCCGATTACATAGAATACAAGCACAAAGGGGATGCCAATAAGAGCCCATAGAGGGCTGCCGCCGTCGAGCCAAATGCGCACAACAAAAAGCGTAAGGAAACCAGCGGCGGTAAAACCTGCAACCTGCCAGAGGAGGAATTTTCCGATTGGCTGCTCCCGGTCGACACGAAACACGAACATTTCTGAAATAAATCTTCCCCAAGCCCGTAGCCAGGAGCCGCGCTTCCTCCTATCAAAGATGTTATAGAAATGACCGCTTATATAGATTCCGACATATATTGGGATCAGAATCAGGAACCAATATTTCCCCAACAAAGATTGGGCAAAAAAGGCCCCGAAAAACAACACAAAACCGACGAACATTACACTGAAAAACCAAACATAAGCCTTCCAAGGCTCAATCTTTGGATCGACTCCCATGATGATCATTAGTTCATAGAACGACATCGATAAATTCCGATCTACTGTGCCTAAATTCGATAACCGAGATTATCTAACGCTAGGTGTGTATTTCGCGGAAGGCAACAGCTTTCGATTGTTTTTGAGGTGGGTGATAATAGAGAAAGGTCGTTGGATTTATCGCCGGCTCAATGGGCCGTTTGCCATTCGCCGGCCTGGCGCTCGGCGTCCAGGCGCCGGACTGCGGGCACCTACAGCGCTTGCAACCGCCGGCGCATTTTGCAAAAGTTCAACTGCTGGCGCTTTGGGGGTGAGCAATGCTGAATAATCTCTATCTCAAAAGGCTGAAGAAGGACCTTTCCGGCTGGGTCAAGCGGGGCTGGGTGCCCGCACAGCACCAGGCGAACATCCTTGCCGACGCCGCCGGTGAGGCCGAGGCATCGCGGGCGCCGCTGATCACCGCGATCATGGGGGTGGTCCTGATCGGCGGCGGCGTCATTCTCTATTTGGCCGCCAACTGGGACGGCATGTCGAAACTTTCAAAGCTGGCCCTGCTGCTGGGCGCCATGTGGGCGGCCTACGGGGTGGCCTTTTTGTTCCTGCGCCACCAACAGGACCTGGAGCAAAAAATGGGCCAGGCCCTGCTGGCCCTGGGGCTGCTTCTTTTCGGGGCCAATATCATGCTGGTCGCCCAGGCCTTTCATATATCGGACCGGGCCCCCGACGGCATTTTGATGTGGACCCTGGGCGCCCTGGCCGGGGCCTGGCTGCTGCGTTCGCACCTGCTGGCCTTCATGGGCATCGTCTTGGCGACGCTGTGGACCGGCATGGAGGTGGTCAGCCTGTTCAGCGGCATCGAGCCGGCCTTCGCCCCCTGGCCCTACGTCGTCCACTGGCCGTTTCCCATTGTCTGGGCCGGCTTCGCCTGGCTGGCCGGGAAAAACGGCTGGCGCGGCGCCGCCAGGCTGGCAGCGATGGTCATGGTTTGGTGGCTGTGGATTACCTTTTCTGATCTTTTCGGCTTCGGCCTCTCCGAGCTGATCGGCTTGAGCGTGACGCATTTCGCTAACCGCCTGAGTTTTCTGCTGATGGCGGTGCTCTTCCTGGCCGGGCGGCGGGCCGAGATCCATGCCCTGACGCGGCCGTCGGCGGCGACCCTAAGGAACACGGCGCTGCTCGCCGGCATACTCTTTCTCTATCTCTCGACCCTGCGCGGGGATTTTGCCATCGGCCGCACGGCGATGCTTTTCGGGGCCGAGGGCGGCGGCGTGATGACCACCCCGGCGGCCAATCTGGCGGCGCTGGTACTGGCCGCGGCCGGCTTGACCCTGGCCTGGCTGGAGCACGCCCGGCCGGCGGCGGCGAGCCAACGCCTGCCGGCGCCGGTGCTGGCGACCCTGGCCGCCTGCGTGCTTGTCAGCGCCGCCCTGGTGCCGTGGAATTTCGCGCCGCCGGGGCTGGCCCTGGCCGCTTATGTGGCGGTGAACGGTCTGTTCATGCTGGCCATGGCCGGCACCGTCTACGGCGGCTATCTGACCGGCAACCGGATGGCGGTGAATCTGGGTCTTTTGATATTTACAATCTGGATCACCTGGCTTTATTCCGACACCTTCTTCGGCTTGATGGACCGCTCGCTTTTCTTCGTCGGGGCCGGGGTGCTGCTGCTCGGCGGCGGTTACGCGCTGCAGCGTCAGCGGCGCAAACTGCTGGCCCGCATGGCCGGACGCGTTGAAGCGGGAGACGGTTCATGAACACGGGCCTCAAGCTGTTTATCCTGGTGGCCCTGCAGAGCCTGGCCATCCTGGCCATGGTCGGCGGCAAGGTGCAAACCCTGCTGACCGGCGAGGTCATCATCTTGCGCACGGTGCCGGTCGATCCCCGTTCGCTGTTCCGCGGCGATTACGTCAGGCTGCGCTACCAGATCACGCGCCTGGCCGGCGACGAAGTGAGCTTTGAGGTGGACGATCTGCGCCCCGGCCGGACCATTTATGTGCGGCTGCGCGAACAGGGGGGTGCCTGGGACGCCGTATCGGTGCACGGACAGCACCCGGGATCGACACCGGATTTCAAGGTCATCCGCGGCCGCATCGCGGTCTCGCGCCTGGAGGATCCATTCAGTGGCAGGCGGCAGAGTGCTCAGGGGATTCCGCCGGCCCGCCGCCAGACCCCTGTGCGCGTGCTCCTGGTCTATTACGGCATCGAGGCCTATTTCGTGCCCGAGGGCACCGGCCGGGCGCTCGAGCGGCCGCCCGAGGACCAGACCATGACCGTGGCGGTGGCGGTTGACGGGGCCGGGAAAGCGGCCATCTCGGGCCTCCTCCTCGACGGAAAACTGGTCCATGACGAGAGCCTGTTCTAGGGCTCGAGGTTGCCGTGCACCGGATCGATCGCATGAAAAAGGCCCTGGCCGGCCCTCAGATACAAACCTCGGCCGCGCTCGCTTGCGCAGATTCCTTGCGGCCCGGCCGGCGCCTTGTTAGGGCTGGGCAGGCGAGGGAATTTGATATGTTTCGATTGACCGGCGTTCTGAGCGTTGTGGCGCTGTTGGTTGGGCTGATGGCCTCGGGCCCGGCCCGGGCCGACGGCCTGACCACATACGGCGATGTGGCCCGCTACGCCATTCCCGGCATCGCCGCGCTGGTATCGCTGGGCAAGAAAGACCAGGCCGGCGTCGCCCAGCTGGCCGCCACATGGGCCCTCAGCACCGGCCTGACCGAGGGGCTCAAGCACCTCGCGGATATAGAGCGGCCGAACGGCGGCCGGTATTCCTTCCCCTCCGGGCATATGACCAACGCCATGGCCGGGGCCAGCTATCTGCATTACCGCTATGGTTGGAAATACGGCTGGCCGGCCTATGCCGCGGCGGCGGTGGTCGGCCTGAGCCGGGTCAAGGGCGATTTCCACCGCTGGGAAGACGTAGTGGCCGGCGCCGCGATCGCCAATCTGACCGCCTACGTCTTCACCGACACGCTCGACGACAATGTGATTATCATTCCGGTCTTCGACCTGAAGAAGAAGAATTTCGGTATCCTGGCCGGCCTGCGGTTTTAATTTTCCGCTGTCCCGGCGCTGACCGGACGACGCGGTTTTGCCTAGCCAGCGGGCCATCCTGGTGGGCCCTGGACGATACTTATTTAAGGAGTCACTTACTTAAGGAGTCTCAATGGGCCGATTGCCATTCGCGGGCCTGGCGCTGGGCGTCGGCGATCTCGCCGGTCGACATGTCGCGGGCCAGGTCGCTGCGGTCCACGGCCGCCCTCTGCAGTCCCATCATGGCCGCCAGATTGAACCATTTGTGGGCTTCCACGAGATTCAGATTGACCCCCTGGCCGGTCGAATACAATAGCCCGAGATCGTAAAGCGCCTCGGTCTCGCCGCCCTCGGCGGCCCTCAGCCGCTCGCTTACGTATTCCGCCAATGCCCGGTCGAACCGCGCCATTGTGCCATCCCTGGAAGGGCCGGCCCCACGGTAACCTAATCAACGGGCTGCCAGACCCTTGCTCGTATCGAGAATCATGCCTGAATTTTTGGACCTTGGCTAGAGCCCGTTGGCGCGAAAGGCAAATTTTTTGGCTCAGTGGCGCTCCGGGGCCCGATCTTTTTGGCTCACTCGCGCTCCGGCGCCCCTTGGCCGAACAGGATCTTCTTGGTCTTTTCGTCGATCGGCCCGGACGGCTTGCGTTCCTCTTCGGCCAGCGCGCAGCCCTTGACCACGGCCGGACGGGCGCCGACGGCCCCGAACCAGCGCTCGAGATGCGGGAATTCGCCGAGGTCATAACCAAAGCGCTCCCAGGGCCGCACCCACGGCCAGCAAGCGATGTCGGCGATCGAATAGTCTCCGGCCAGATAATCGCGGTCGACAAGCCTGGTATTCATCACCCCGAACAGCCGCCGGCCCTCGTTCCAGTAGCGCTCTTTGGCGTAACTGATATCGCTTTCGGTCAGCTCCGGGGCGTAATTAACGAAATGGCTGACCTGGCCCATCATCGGCCCGAGGCCGCCGACCTGCCAGTAGAGCCACTGGGCGACCTCGTAGCGGCCGCGCAGGTCGGTGGGGCTAAAGCGGCCGGTCTTTTCGGCCAGATAGGTCAGGATGGCGCCCGATTCAAAGATCGACAGCGGCCCGCCGTCGGCCTGGTGATCGACGATCGCCGGCATCCGGTTGTTGGGCGAAATCTTCAGGAATTCGGGCTTGAACTGGTCGCCCTGGCCGATGTTGACGAGCTTTAGATTGTAGGGCAGCCCGCATTCCTCGAGCATGATCGAGATTTTCCACCCGTTCGGGGTCGGCCAGTAATAAAGATCGATCATCGTATGTCTCCTGGTTACGGCAATTCCACAAATCGCTTCTTCAAATCACTTCCTTAAGTCCTGGGCCGCCCGGGTCCGCAGCGGCTGATTGATCGCCTGCCAGGCCCGGGCGCGCGAGCGGATCGCCTCGACGGTCGGGCTATCGAGGCGGCGACGGCGCTCGGCGATCAGCTTTTCCGGCTGCTCGACCATATGGGCCGCCCGCTGCACGGCCACCAGGGTCCAGAACAACGCCTGCTCCGGATCGCCGGCAACGTCTTTGCGGTTGGAGTAAAATTCCGCCAGATACAACTGGGCCAGGACCTGACCCTGAGCGGCCGCCAGATGCAGCAGCTCCAGCGCCTCGCCGACCTCGCCGCCGCTGGCCATCATCAGCCGGGCCAGGGAGTATTGGCCGTTGGCGTTGCCCATCGCCACCGCCAGGCGCAACCGCCGCGCCGCCTCGTCGAGGTCTTGGTCGAGCCCGGCCCCGAGGGCATAAAAGTTGCCCAGGAGAACCATGGCGAAGGCTTCGCCTTGCTCGGCCAGGCCCTCAAGCCGCGGGATGTTCTGGTCCATATGCCAGAGCTTTTTGTCGACGCTCGCCGCCCCCTGGCGCAGGGGATAGAGCCGCAGCAGCCGCAGCCAGGCCTCGAACAGGTTTTGATCGGCCGCCCGGCCCCACCACAACTCGGCCCTCTCCAGGTCCTCGGCGATCGCTTGACCGTCGTAATAGAACAGGCCGAGCCGGAACTGGGCCGGCGCGTAACCACGCTCGGCCGCTTCCGTGAGCCAGCCCAGGGCGCGGCCCATATCGTTGATATTCTGCCCCAGGCCCTGCTCGTAAAAGCGGCTGAGCGCGAACTGGGCGCGGGCGTCGCCGTGGCCGGCCAGTTGCCGATAGATCTCGAAGGCCGAGACGTATTCGCCGCGCGCATAAAGCCCCTCGGCCCGCTCGAACGGCGCCTGGCGCAGCAGGGAAAAGGCCGCCCAGGCGGCCAGCACAAGCAGGGTCAGCGCGGCGCCGCGTTTTATAAAGCCCCGATCCGCCATCCGGGCATCCTAGCCGCCGCGGCCCCCAAGTCCACCGCAATTGCGGCAAGCACCGAATTGTGAGCGGCGGGCGGCTTTGGCGGCTGGACACGCGCCACCTCTTGGCTATTGTGAGGGGGCCGCAAACGCAGGGTTCGACGGCCTGAAGGAATCGGTAATGGCGGACAGTTTCAGCAGATTTCGGCAGTGGAAAACCCTGGCCGCCGCCGGGGTCATGGCTTTGGGGTCGGCAGCCGCCACCGCCCAGGAGGACGAAGCGACCGATCTGGCCTATGCGGCGGGCTACAAGGCGGCCTTTATCTGCAGCGCCATCTTTTCGGGCGGCAAATCCCTGCAGCAGATCGCGGCCCACGAGCTGAGCGGTGTCGACCCCCGATATGCGGATTATTTCGCTGAACTCCCGGCGGCGGTGATCGACTATCAGGCCAAGCGGGTCAGCGTCGCCTATGGGGCGGACCTGCCGCCGCGTATCGCCCAGTGGCGCCGGCATCTCGGTTGCGCCCAATTGCCGGCCGGAGCGCCGGCCGCGGCGGCCGGCTTGTTGCCCCGGATCGAGATCGATACATCAGGCCTCGAGATGGCCGTGGACAACGGTCGGCCGTGGAAGGAACGGGCACCGGTCGGCGGCCCGAGCGGCAATAAGGCGCTCGACCAGATCGTGGCCAAGGCCTTCGCCAAGCCCAATTACGGCCGCGACCAGGTGACCAGCGCCATCCTGATTGCCACCCCCGAGGGGATCCTCGCCGAACGTTATATCGAGGGCTTTACGCCCCTGACCTCGCAGCGTACCTGGTCGGTCGCCAAGTCGATTGCCGTTTCGGTGATCGGCGTGGCGGTGCAAAAGGGCATGATCGATATCGCCGCCCCAAGCGGCCTTGCGGCCTGGCGCAGGCCGCTCGACCCGCGGCGCCGGATCACCATCCTAAACCTTCTCCATATGGCCTCGGGCCTCGACAGCAACCGGGCCGGCAACCAGACCCCGCGGCTCTATTTCGGCGGCGGTCTGGTCTCCGATACGGCGACCCGCGGGGCGCTCGAAGCGCCACCGGGCAGCCGTTGGAAATACGCCAACAACGATACGCTTCTGGCCATGCGGGCGCTCAAGGAGGCGATCGGCCAGCGCCATGCCTATTTGCGCTTTCCCTTCGAGGAACTCTTGTACAAGATCGGCATGACCCACACCAAGCTCGAGACCGACTGGGACGGCAATTTTGTGCTCTCGAGCCAGGTCTGGACCACGGCCCGCGATCTGGGGCGCCTGGGGCTGTTGTATCTGAACGACGGGGTGTGGCAGGGCGAACGGATTTTGCCCGCCGGCTGGGCCGCCTTTGTGGCCACCCCGGCGCCATCGCAGCCGGCCGCCCCGCGGCCGGGCTACGGCGCCCATTGGTGGCTTTTCAACCAACGCTTCCCCGAGCTGCCGAACGACGCCTATGCGGCCATGGGCAACCGCGGCCAGTATCTGCTGATCGTGCCGTCCGAAAATCTGCTGATCGTGCGCCGCGGCTACGATCCGGCCGGCGGCCAGCGCTTCCAGCTGCACAGCTTTGCCCGTGATGTGCTCAAGGCGTTAAAACGCTAAGCGCTGCCGGCCATGAGCCAATTCGGCCGATATTCCCTAAGCGGATCAAATGGTGCTAGTCTTGCCAGGTAACGACAGGGAGGTTGTGCCCGGTGGCGAATTTGTTTTCCGAACTCAAGCGCCGCAACGTGGTCCGGGTGGGCATCGCCTATCTGGTCATCTCTTGGGTGCTGATCGAGGTCTCCGATACCATCGCGCCGATGATGAACCTGCCCGAATGGGCGCCGAACCTGGTCCTCTATGTCTTGATCCTCGGCCTGCCGGTGGCGTTGTTTTTCTCCTGGGCCTACGAGCTGACCCCCCAAGGGGTCAAGAAGACCGCCGAGGTCGATGCCGACGATTCGATCACCCCTTCGACCGGCCGTAAGCTCGATTTTGTGATTATCGGGGCCCTGGTGGTGGCCCTCGGCTATTTCGCCTGGGACAAGTTTGGTGGCGGACCGGACCCCGGGGCGGCCAGCGCCGAAGCCTCGATCGCGGTGCTGCCGTTCGTGAACCTCTCTTCGGACCCGGAGCAGGAATATTTCTCGGACGGCATCTCGGAGGAGCTTTTGAACGTGCTGGCCCAGATCCCCGACCTGCGGGTGGCGGCGCGCACTTCGAGCTTCCAGTTCAAGGGCCAGAACCGCGACGTGGTCGAGATCGCCAAACAGC
This sequence comes from Pseudomonadota bacterium, assembly GCA_022566895.1. Classification (GTDB taxonomy): domain Bacteria; phylum Pseudomonadota; class Alphaproteobacteria; order Sphingomonadales; family SMXR01; genus JADFIA01. The sequence goes on along the minus strand of JADFIA010000051.1, from coordinate 1,743 downwards.
TTCGGGTGGCCCATGTGATCGAAGGCAGCGTCCGCAAGTCCGGCACCCGGCTGCGCATTACCGCCCAGCTGATCGATGCCGCCGACGGCTTTCATATCTGGTCGGAGACTTACGACCGCGAGCTGACCGACATATTCGCCATCCAGGACGAGATTGCCCAAGCCATCGTCGAGGCGCTGGTCGAGCGCCTGGGGCTGACCGCGCCGGTGGTGCCGAAAGTGCAGGCGGCGGCCAATACCGAGGCCTACGAGGCCTATCTTCTAGGTATCCACGAGATGGAAAAACGCGGCGGCGGGCCGCTGGCTCTGGCCGCCGAGCAATTCGAGAAGGCCCTGGAGATCGATCCCGATTACGTGCCGGCCATGGCCCGCCTTTCGATGACCTATCTGCTGCTGCCCGGCTATGATTTTGAGAATAACCCGCGCGGTGAGATGCGCGCCAAGGCCTTGCCGCTGGCCGAGAAGGCGCTGGCGCTCGACCCGGACCTGCCCGAGGCCCAAGCGGCCATGGGTTTTTATTTCGCTCAAAGCGGCGATCTTCTGGCCGCCGAGCCCTATCTGCGCCGCGCCATCGAGCTCAATCCGAGCTATGCCACGGTGCGGGCCTGGCTGGCTGATGTGAACGGCCAGATGGGGCGCTATGATGTGCAGCTCCAAATGCTGGAGGCGGCGGTCCGGGCCGATCCGCTGTCGCGGCTGGCGGTGGTCAATCTTGCCTATGAATATCGCAGCCGCAAAATGATCGAAAAAGCGCGGCCGCTGATCGAGCGGCTGCGGAGCCTGAGCCCGTTTTTTCACGGCGGCCATATGGCCGGCATGCTCGAAGACGAGGGCCGCCTGGCCGAAGCCGCCCTGGCCTGGCTCGAAGTTCTGGTCATCGACAAGAATAACACTACTGGGCGCGACGGTTTCGCCCTCCTGCTTGAAAACCAGTTCGGTCTTTACCAGGAAGCGGTCGATTACGACTGGTTTCCCTACGCCGCGCTGTTCGCGGCCGGCCGGCCCGAGGAAGTCATCGCTATGAACGCGAAATACCTGGCCAGCACAGGTCCGGACGATTCCTATGCCAACGCCTATTTGGGCACCACGTACTTTGTGGCCGGCGATACCGTGCGAGCCCGCGAATATCTTGAGCGGAGCTGGAATCTGATCGCCGAGCGGCCGAACAAGGTCGGGAACTATACCCGTGACTCCATCTTGGCGATGATCGCCTTGAGGCAGGATGCGGGCGATGCGGCAGGCGCCCGCGATCTGATCGAACGGGGCTTGACCTATCTCGATGGTCGCCAAGCGGCCAATATGACCAATCCCTCCGATCTTAGGTATCGCGGATTTTTATGGCTCTACAGCGGCCGAGAGCAGGCCGGGCTCGATACGCTCCGCCGGGCGGTTGAGGCAGGCTACGGCCCGGATTATGTGGATACTCACCTGATGGAACGGTTCGCCGATCTCGACTTCGCCCCGATTATGACCCTCTTCGAGGCCCGCCGCGAGCGCGAGCGTGACAAGTTCCTGAAGGCCGTCTGTAATGGGGCGAACCCGGCTCCCGAGGCCTGGACCCCCCTGCCCGCGACCTGCGAGGGCTATATAGAGGGCTGAGGCCAAAGAGTCCGCTTCTGGCTAAAAGCGGACTCTTTTGCTACCGCATGTATGGGCAGCCCAATCCTTCGATTGGGATTGCCCCCCGGATGGGATATTATGACCATAGGGGTTTCAGAGGAAATCAGCCGGCGACAGATAGCCC
>JADFIA010000019.1 GCA_022566895.1 Pseudomonadota bacterium | reverse complement strand
CGATGTACGCGAGCGAGAAGAGCTCAACGCCAGCCCGTTGGGACAAATTAAGGGCTCGATGGTGATTCCGCTCAGCGTGCTGCGTGATCGGTTGTCGGATGTGCCCAAGGATCGACCTGTGATAACCGTATGCCCATCCGGTGCACGCTCAGCGCAGGCGGCATTGATATTGGAGAGGGCCGGATTCACCCAGGCAGCCAACCTACCAGGGGGTCTTTTTCGGTGGCGGGCGCTGGGCTTTCCAATTCAACCTGGTTGAGCAGAAGGTTACCGTGGTGCTGACCCTTCCGAAAGCCCCCTTCGGGTCAAAAACGGACGTTGGAGCTACGGGTTGCAGCTTAGGTACTCAAGGCATTTGATCACCAAAGCCAATCAGTTTCGGATATCGCCCAGTTAACGTGACAGCGCCATTGTCAGTACCACCGCGGTCTTTATAATGATCGACCCATGACCAGATCATTATTTTTATTCCAGCTTGTTTTCTGGACCGGAGCAGCCTCGATGCTGTTCCTTTACGGCCTTTCCTATGGGCACTGGGAAATTGCGCTGATCCGCAATTTGTATTTTCTGTTGGTTGGGTTTTTGCTTTCAAGCTCTATGACCCTCTTCTACGGGCAGCGGGCTTTTCGCCGATTTGGCCATCCAATTCTACTGGTCGGATTGGCCAGCGGTCTAGCGGCATTGCTGACGGCGGCCATGTTGAACCCCGTGCTCTTCTCACTTTTGGGCCGTCCGGTCGCTCAAATGCCTTTCGAAATTCTCTCCACTGATACCTTGTATTTCGGGTTATTCTACTTTGTCTGGAGCCTGTTATATTTGCGGCGCGCGGGGTCGTCCCATGCCGCTCAAACGGGTGATGGGAAACAAGGAAACGAGCGCCGTATAACAGTTGAAGTCCGGGGCGAAGTTAGAACGCTTGAAATTGCGGACCTCGTGTATGTGCAGTCGAATGGCGATTATATTGAGCTTACGACAGACAAAGGTACCTATCTCAAAAAGCAAACGCTGTCGAACTTTGAACATCGCTTGCCACCGAACGGTTTCGCCAGAATTCATCGCACCACAATCGTCAACAAGGATAAGATTGTTTCGGTTATGGCCAAGGGGCGGGGCGTTTATGAAATGACCCTTGCTGGCGGCGCCAAGGTTCAATCCAGCCGGTCATACAAGCACGCAATAGATGGGCTTTTGCCAAAAGCCTAGAACCCGCTCATCGATCGTTCGTCCCATTCGTCGACAATCCGGCAATCGCGCCGAATTTGGTTTGTCAACAGCCGTTCTCCCCCTTATGTCCAGTCTCGACGCGGCTCACTGTTTGGGCCCGGACACTCAAGAAGGAAAAAATATGACACGACAGTATATAGGGAGTTTGATTTTAGCCATCGCGGTTTTTGCTACAAGCCAAACAGCCGCGGCCCAAACCCTGACCTTGCCTTTGGAACTGGATGCAAATGGCCATCTTCGCGTGCCGATTACCTTTGAGAACGGCGAAAGCTATGACTTTATTCTGGATACAGGGGCATCCAGGACGGGCATTACGCAGCCATTGGTGGCAGCGCTGGGCTTGAAGCCCGAAGACGGTGAAAGCGCCGTAGTTCATGGCACAACGGGCCAGCGGCAAATCGATATGTACGCGCCGATGACGGTTAAGGTCGGTGGTGTTATTACCTATGAAACACCCTTGTTGCCGGCTTTGGGACCTCTGAATATCCCAGGCAAGCCGTTTTACGGCATCTTGGGGTCTGATTTTTTTGAGCAATATGTGGTTGAGATTGACGCGATCGGGGGCCGCCTGGTCCTGAGCAGTGGCAGCGCCAAGGAACTCGCTGGCGATGGTGATTTCACCACCGTCCCTATTCGCCAACACCCTGGGGGTATTTGGATGCTTGATACCATGATTGGCGAGGTCAAGATAACGGCCTTGTTGGATACCGGTGCGCGCGGCTCAATTCTCAATCCAGCCGCCGCGGCGGCCTTAGGCATCGATCTGCCCCAAACCTTTGAGAAGGCCAGCAAGACGATCAAAGGAGCTTCGGGCCATGGCGCGCGGGGTATTGCCCTACAACTGGAAGCCTTGAGGGCTGGTGACCGCACATGGACAAATCCGCAGGTGACTGTAGCCGACATCCACATTTTTGAGGCACTGGGGTTGAGTGCCGAGCCTGCTATGATCCTTGGATCAGACCTTTTGTTTGATGGACGCCTGATTGTCGACTATGGCGCGCGCACTGTTTATATTGAGCGTACTTAAGGCCAGCCTCCTTAAATGAACCGCCAATGTCCGCTTTGGGTCAAAAGCGGACGCTTTCGGATCCTGGTGCGTGCGTGTTGAAAAGAGTCCGCTATTAGCCATAAGCGGACCTTCAGGATGGCTGCCATCTAGTTAGCGCCTTCCCTTATTCCGGCCCAAAGCTTCTTGGACCACTCAATTCCTTATAGATCGTACCGTATTTACGGGCGATGGCGTTGCGCTCATCGAGTGTCATTGGCCCGGGGTTGGCCGCACGCAGCGCATGCAGCTCGCGAAAATCTTGCGCTAGACCTGGTCTGTCCAAGAATACCAGCATCTCCAAAGGCTGCTCCGGGCTGACCGAAAATCCGTGATCCTGGCCGGCGGGCACGAATATAATATCACCCGGCTCGATAGCGATGCCCTCGCCGTTGAGCCGGAACGTTCCGCGACCGGCAAGAATATAGAAGAACTCATCTGCCTCAGTATGGTAATGCAGGCCGACGGTGAAATCGGCCGGCGCCCGGTCCAGCACCATGACGCTCCCTTGCGTGCCGCTTTCCGGGCTCGCCTTGATGATGCGGTCGGGGTTCAAGACCTCGCCCTCCCCAAGTTTTAGAACGTATCCTTTAGGCTGGTTACCGGCCACCTCCTGGGGGTCCGCATCGAGGGCGACAGCAAGCAACGCCAACGTGCCCACGGCGAGGGCCAAAAGTGCGATGATATTTTTCATGCTCGGCCCACCTTTGTTTCTCCCGTCGCAGAAAGATAATGCCATGAAGAGGAAAAACCAACGGGTGATGCGGTCGGCGAGGTATCCAAAGAGTCCGCTTCGGGTCAAAAGCGGACTCTTTTTTTGACTATTTATGGACCGCCTGCCGTCTAAAGGCCGGGCCTAGTCTTGATCAGCCAGCGACTTTTCGGCCTCTTTGAGCAGCCGCAACATGCGCGCATGCATGCGATCATTGGCGGCCAGCACCCGGCCGCTTGAAATATCGATCGGACCGCCGCCCACATCGGTCACAAAGCCGCCGGCCTCCTGGACCATCAGCACCCCGGCCGCGATGTCCCAGGGCGCCAGGTTGCGCTCCCAAAAGCCGTCGAAGCGACCGGCCGCCACGTAGGCCAGATCGAGCGCCGCCGAGCCGAAGCGGCGGATGCCCGCCACCTGGCCCATGAAATGCGACAATTCGGCCTCGAAAATCTGCTGACCGCCGCGCCCTTTGAACGGGATGCCGGTGGCCAGCAGCGCCACATCGAGGCTGTGCCGGGCCGCCACCCTGAGGCGCTGATCATTCAAATAGGCGCCGCGTCCCTTATCGGCCCAGAACATCTCGTTCCTAATCGGATCGTAAATGATGCCGGCCACCAGCTGGCCCCTTTCCTCGGCCGCGATAGAGATCGCGAAGTGGGGCAGGCCGTGGAGAAAATTGGTCGTACCGTCCAGGGGATCGACGATCCAGCGCCCCTGGGTATCGCCGGTTGAGGGCTTGCTGCCGCGCTCTTCCATCAAAAAGCCGAACTCGGGCCGGGCCCTTGAGAGCTGTTCAAAGAGGATTTTTTCGGCCTTCAGATCGGCCGTCGAGACGAAATCGGCCGGGCCTTTGCGCGACACCTGGAGGTTTTCCACTTCACCGAAGTCGCGGTTAAGCCCTCTGGCTGCCTTGAAGGCGGCCGAGACCATCACGTTGATAAGGGCGGAGCGCAGAGCCATGGGACATCTTTCTCTTTTCTCTCGGCGCGGTCTTAGTCGGCCCGCCGGGCATAAGAGCCGTCTTCGGTATTGACCACGATTAGGTCGCCGACGTTGACAAAAGGCGGCACCATCAGCCGCCGGCCGTTTGCGAGAACCGCCGGCTTGCTCGAGGAGGCTGCGGTCTGGCCCTTGACCACCGCCTCGGTCTCGGCGACCGCCAGGATCACCGAATCCGGCAGCCGTACGCCGAGGGGCCTTTCCTCGTAAAACTCGATCACCACCGCCATGCCGTCCTGCAGGAAGGCGGCCTGATCGCCGAGGACCGCGGCCGCCAGTTCGACCTGCTCGTAGGTCTCGCTGTCCATAAACGTGTAAGTGCCGTCGGCTTCAAAAAGATACTGGTAGTTTCGCTGCTCGAGCCGGGCCCGCACCACCCGCTCGGCGGCGCGGAAGCTTTGATTCAATTTGGTGCCGTCGAGGACGTGCTTCAATTCGACCTGCAGATAGGCCTTTCCCTTGCCCGGCTTGACATGCTGGGTCTTGACGGCCCGCCACAGGCCGCCCTTGTGCTCGATCACCATGCCGGGGCGGATGGCATTGCCGTTGATTTTCATCGCCCTTACCCTGTCAAAGATCCGTATCGCTTCAAATTCGCGGGATCAGTAACAGGCCTTCAGGCGATGCGCAATCGATTTGGCCCGCTGGAGCGGTCCCGGAGCGGTTCTGGAGCGGTCCCGGAGCGGTTCTGGAGCGGTGCTGGAGCCATTCAGGCCTGGCGCTCGGCCTCGCGGAAGGCGCCTCGGAAGGCCCTGACCGCCGCCCCGGGGCCCTCGGGGTGGGTCCAGACGGCCGACGAGACGGCGACAAGATCGGCCCCGGCGCGGACCACCGGGCCGCAGTTTTCGGGTCGCAGACCGCCGATGGCCACGCAAGGCACTTCGCTGATCGCCGCCCAGTCCTCGATCAGCGACAGATCGGCCCGCCGCCCGGTGTCCTTCGTGGGGCTGGGGAAAAAGGCGCCGAAGGCCACATAATCGGCCCCGGCCTGACCGGCCTCGAAGGCGGCGTGCTTGGAATCGCCAGCCGAAAAGCCGATCACCCGGTCAAAGCCGACGATCTCGCGGGCCTCGCGGATCGGCATGTCATGGGGCCCCAGATGCACGCCGTCGGCTCCCAGTTCGGCCGCCAGCCGCGGCTTGTCGTTGATCACAAAGGCCACGTCGGCCGCCTGACAGATCGGCCTCAGCACTTCTGCCGCCTGCCGCCAAGCCGCCTCATCGGCCCCTTCGAGGCGCAGTTGCAGGCTGGCCACGCCACCGCCGGCCAGCGCCTCGCCCAATCGACCGGCGAAGGCTTGCGGCGCCAAGGCCGGCGGCGTGATCAGATAAAGCCGGGTCCGACTGGACATCGGGGGGGATTCCTATTCGGCCGCTTGTTGCTCCAGTTCAGGGCGCCATTTGCCCTGCGTCGCCAAGCCGTTCATGCAGGCCCGATGGGCAAAGACGCGCTGGGCGACGGCAAAATTCTCGCTCTTGCCGTGCCAGGCCTTCAGCGCCGCCGCCTGCAGGGCCCGGCCATAGGAGAAGGACAGATTCCACGGCGTCTCATATCCGGCGTTCATGGCGTTCAGATGCGCCGTGGCATCCACATCCGACTGGCCGCCGGAGAGAAAACAGATCGAGGGCAGGGCGTCCGGCACGGTCCGCTTGAGGCAGCGCACGGTCATCTCGGCCACTTCCTCGACCCCGGCCCGGACTTTGCATTTGAGGCCGGAAATGACCATATTGGGCTTCAGGACCGCGCCTTCGAGCAGGATCTTGTGGGCCTGGAGTTCTTCGAATACGGTTTTCAGCGTAAACTCGGTGACCTCGAAGCACCGCTCGATGTCGTGGTCGCCTTCCATCATCACTTCCGGCTCGATAATCGGCACCAGGCCGGCCTCCTGGCACAGGGCGGCGTAACGGGCCAGGGCATGGGCGTTGACCCGGACGCAATGGGCGGTTGGCAGCCGCGAGTCGATATTGATCACCGCCCGCCATTTGGCGAAGCGCGCTCCGAGCGCATAATATTCATTCAAACGCTCCCTCAGGCCGTCGAGGCCCTCGGTGATTTTCTCGCCCTCGGCCGCGGCCAGCGGCTTGGCGCCGGTGTCGACCTTGATGCCGGGGATCGAACCGTGGGATTTGATGATCTCGACCAGCGGCGTGCCGTCGGGGCTCTGCTGGCGCAGCGTCTCGTCGTAGAGAATAACGCCGGAGATATGCTCGGCCAGGGCGGCGCTGCGGAACAGCATTTCGCGGTAGTCGCGGCGGCTGGTTGCGGTCGATTCGGTAGCGATCGCAGCGAAGCGTTTGGTGATCGTCGGCGTGCTCTCGTCGGCCGCCAGAATGCCGCGGCTTCTGGCGCCCATCGACTGCGCGGTACGGACCAATTCCTGGCTCATTGTCTTCCCTTCCCCTGCGGCAATTCCCATTTGTTACTCCTATCCCGGGTCCGGTTCAACCGTTGGCCCGCAAGGGCGTCACGGCCGGCAGCTCGCGGCCCGCCATCCAGTCCAGAAAGGCCCCGCCGGCCATCGAGACATGGTTGAATTGATGCGCCACGCCGGCTGCCTTGAGGGCCGCCACCGTATCGCCGCCACCGGCCACGCTGAGCAGCGTCCCGGCCTGCGACAGGGTCCCGGCCGCTGCCGCCAAAGCCTTTGTTCCCTTATCGAAGGGCGGCACCTCGAAGGCCCCCAGCGGTCCGTTCCAGACCACCGTGCGGCAGTCCTGCAAAACTCCGATCAGCCGTTCGACGCTGGCCGGACCGAGATCGAGGATCAGGTCGTCCGCGGCCACCTCCTCGACCGGCTTGATCTGGGTTTCGATCCCTGCTTCGAGCGCTTTGGCGACCACCACCTCCGAGGGCAGGTGAATCTTGCAGTCGGCCTGAGCGGCCGCGGCGATGATGGCGCCTGCGGTGGCCGTCATATGGTGCTCGCACAGCGAGGCGCCGACCGGGTGGCCGAGCGCCGCCAGAAAGGTATTGGCCATGCCGCCGCCGATGATCAGGTGATCGACTTTAGGCACCAGGTTTTCGAGCACCGCCAGCTTGGTCGACACCTTGGCCCCGCCAACCACCGCGGCCAGCGGCCGGGCCGGCGACCCGAGGGCGGCTTCGAGCGCCTCCAACTCGCCGATCATGGCCAGCCCGGCCACGGCCGGCAACCGCTGCGCCAGGCCCACGGTCGAAGCGTGGGCCCGGTGGGCGGCCGAGAAAGCATCGTTGACAAAGGCCTCGCCCAGGGCCGCCAGTCGATCGGCCAAGGCCGCATCGTTTTCGGTCTCGCCGGCATAAAAGCGGACGTTCTCCAACAGCAGCACCGGCGCCGACGAGGCTTCGATGGCTTCGCGGGCCCCATCGCCGACCGGGGCGGCGATAAATTCGACCGCTTGAGCCAAGCGTTCAGCTAGCGCAGGGGCCACAAAAGCCAGCGACAGGGCCGGCTCCACCTGGCCGCCCGGGCGCCCGAAATGGGACAGCAGAATGACCCGGGCGCCTTTTGCGGTCAGCGCCTCGATGGTTGGCAGGGCGGCCTCGATCCGCGAGCTGTCGGCGATCCGGCCGGCGCTGACCGGCACATTGAAATCGACCCGCACCAGGACCGGCCGATCCTCGAGCGGCCCCAGATCGTCGATGCCGCGAAATGCACTCATTGCAGCCTAGAAGCCTGTCTCGGCCATGGCCATTGCGGTATCGGCCATGCGGTTCGAAAAGCCCCACTCGTTGTCGTACCAACTGAGGACCCGCACCAGGCGCCCTTCGACCACCTGGGTCTGCGACAGATCGAAGGTCGAGCTGGCCGGGCAATGGTTGAAATCGATCGAGACTACCGGCTCGTCGACATAATCGAGGACGCCTTTCAAGGGTCCGTCGGCGGCCTCGATGATGGCCCGGTTGATCTCCTCGATCGAGGTCTCGCGGCCGGCGTTAAACTTGAGATCGATCAGCGAGACGTTGGGGGTCGGCACGCGCACCGAAGTGCCGTCGAGCTTACCCTTAAGTTCCGGCAGCACCAGCCCCACGGCCTTTGCGGCGCCGGTCGAGGTGGGGATCATCGACAGCCCGGCCGCCCGGGCCCGCCGCGGATCCTTGTGCAGCGTATCCAATATCCGCTGATCGCCGGTATAGGCGTGGATGGTGGTCATAAAGCCTTGCAGCATGCCGACCTTTTGGTGCAGCACCATGGCCACCGGGGCCAGGCAATTGGTGGTGCACGAGGCGTTCGAGACGATCTTGTGGCCGGCCTCCAGCTGCTGGTGATTGACCCCGTAAACGACCATCAGATCGACCTCTTTGGCCGGCGCCGAGATCAGAACCTTTTTGGCCCCGGCCTCGAGATGGGCCGCCGCTTTGGGTCCGCTGGCGAAAAAGCCGGTGCACTCCATGACGATATCCACGCCAAGCTCGGCCCAGGGCAGCTTTGTCGGATCCGGCTCAGCGGTCACGCGGATGGGCTGGCCGTTGACCACCAGGTTGCCGTCCTCGATCGACACCTGGCCCGGGAAGGCGCCGTGCACCGAATCGCGGCGCAACAGATAGGCGTTCATCTCGGCATCGCCAAGATCGTTGATGCCGACGACCTGGAGGTCGTCGCGGCCGCTTTCCTCGATCGCCCTCAAGATCAACCGGCCGATGCGGCCAAATCCGTTAATTGCTACTTTTACTGTCATCACGTCATCCTTGTTTGATCATTCGTCGGTGGCCTCGAGACGGGCTAGAATCCTCTCGGTTACCGCAGTGGCAGAAAAACCAAAGTGGGCCATCACCTGGTCGCCGGGCGCCGACTCGCCAAACCGGTCGAGGCCGATGATCAGCCCGTCCTGGCCGACGATATCACACCAGCCAAAGCTGGCCGCCGCCTCGATCGAAACTCTGAGCCCGGCCGCGCCGATAACACTTCGGCGGTAGGCCGCGTCCTGGGCCGCGAAGCGTTCCAGGGACGGCATGCTCACCACCCGGGTGGCGACGCGACGTTCGCTCAAAGCGCTTTGCACTTCGACCGCCAGGCTGACTTCCGAGCCGGTGGCGACCAGGGTCACCGCCGCCTCGCCCTCGCAGTCCCTAAGCACATAGCCGCCGCTGGCCGAGAGATTGTCGTCCGTATGCTGGCGCCGCACCGGCTCGAGGCCCTGGCGCGACAGGGCGATTACCGACGGCCGGGCGCGGTCCTCTAGCGCCAGCTGCCAGCATTCCGCCGTCTCGACCGCATCGGCCGGCCGGTAGACCACCAGGCCGGGCATGGCCCGCAAGCTGGCCAGATGTTCCACCGGCTGGTGGGTCGGACCGTCCTCGCCGAGGCCCACCGAATCGTGGGTCATGACGTAGATCACAGGCTGTCCCATCAGGGCCGAAAGGCGGATCGCCGGGCGCGCATAATCGGTAAAAATCAGAAAGCTGCCGCCGTAGGGCTTAAACCCGCCGTGCAGCGACAGGCCGTTCATGATCGCCCCCATGGCGAACTCGCGGACCCCGTAATAGATATAACGGCCCGAGAAATCCTCGGCCGTGACGACGCCCAAGGTGGAGGTCTTGGTGTTGTTCGATCCGGTCAGATCCGCCGAACCGCCGATGGTCGTCTCGAGCAGCGGATTGATCACTTCGAGGGCCAGCTGTGAAGCTTTGCGGGTGGCCATCTTCTCGGGATTCGCGGCCAGCGCCGCCTTGTGTGTACGGATCGCGGCATCGAACCGGTCCGGCAAATCACCCTTTTGCGCCGCCTCGAAAGCGGCCCGTGTGGCCTCCGGAGCCGTCGCCAGACGCTGGCGCCAAGCCTTAGCCACCGCCGCCGACCGGGTGCCGGCATGGCGCCAGGCGGCCCTGACCTCGGGCGGAATTTCAAAGGCCGGATGCGGCCAGCCGAGGGTTTGGCGGGCCGCCGCCACCTCGTCTTCGCCCAGCGGCGCGCCGTGGGTCGCCGCGGTGCCTTGTTTGTTGGGGGCGCCATAGCCGATGGTGGTGCGAAAGGCGATCATCGACGGCCGCGTTGCCGCCCGGGCCGCCTCGAGGGCGGCGGCGATCGCTTCCGGGTCATGGCCGTCGGCGGCGGTTGCAAACCAGCCGGCGGCGGCAAAGCGCGCCAGCTGGTCGTCCGAGACGCTGAGATCGGTGCCGCCGTCGATGGTCACGTGATTGTCGTCAAACAGCACCACCAGCTTGTCGAGCTTCATGTGTCCGGCGAACGATATGGCCTCGTGGCTGAGGCCCTCCATCAGGCAGCCGTCGCCGCACAGAACGTAGGTATGATGATCCACCAGCTGGTCGCCGAAACGGGCCGCCAGCAGGCGTTCCGCGAGCGCCATGCCAACCCCCATAGCGAGCCCCTGGGCCAGCGGACCGGTGGTCGTCTCGACCCCCGGCATGCTGCCGAACTCCGGGTGACCGGCGCAGGGCGAGCCGAGCTGCCGGAAGGCCTTGATCTGGTCGATCGTCGGTTGCGCATAGCCGGTCAGATACAAAAGCGAATAAAGAAGCATCGAACCGTGGCCGGCCGACAGGACGAAGCGGTCACGGTCCGGCCAGTGGGGATCCCGGGGATCGAACTTGATGAAATTCGTAAACAGCTGGGTGGCCACGTCGGCCATGCCCATGGGCATTCCGGGATGACCGGAATTGGCCGCCTGAACGGCGTCCATCGAAAGCGCACGGATTGCGTTGGCCATTGTGCGATGGTCGACGGTCGTGCTTGCGGAATCCGGCATATGTCTCGACGGCTCGCGGCAGAGGTTTGTACCAGCGATGGGTCGACAAGGCCTCGTCTGCGCCTCGCCTCCCTGCTAAAATCTGGCGCCACAATGGACAGCTCTTTGTCCCGCGTCAACAAAGATTCTACATTCGAAAAGGAACCGCCCAAGGATTCGCCCGGAGGCCGAATTGAGCCCTCTTCCCGGGCACCCCAAGGGGACATGCCAAGGCCCTTTGGAATCAGTAAATTTTGCTCCCCGGCACCTCGGGAGTTGACCAACCTTCGAAAGCCAATCTATGCTTCGGCCAGCGATTGGGGTGGTTGACAATTTAAAAGACGAGGCGGCAATGCCAGCAAAAAAGAAGTCGATTCTGGAAAAACGTCTGGACGAATCGGAAGCCCGACTGAAATCGGCCGTCAACCGGCTGACCAAAGCAACCAAATCCTTCGCCTCCCAGGATAAGCAGCAGGCCGCCGTCAATAAGGAAAATGAGAGCCTGAAGGCCAAGTTCGAAGAGGTGTGCGCCGAACGCGACCAAGCCGCGGCCAGCCTTGGTCAATTGCAGGAGCGGTTAAAGGAACTTCAGGAGCGGGCGGCAAAGCAGGCGGGCGAAGGTGTAAAGCAAGCGGCGGCCGATCGTGCGGCCGAGGGCCAGGCCATGAAGAGCGCCATCCGCGACAGCCTCGATGCCACGGTGGCGAGGCTCGAAGCGCTGATCACCGGCCGGCTCAAGGAAGCCGGATAACAGCGAAAGGGGCCGAGAATGGGTGAGATCAAAATCAAGATTAGAGGCCAGCAATACAGCCTCGCCTGCCGCGACGGCGAAGAAAAGCGGCTCGGGGAGTTGGCCGAATATGTGGACGGCAAGGCCAAGACGCTGATTGACAATCTCGGTCAGGTCGGCGAGTCGCGCCTTCTCCTGATGTCGGCGCTTTTGATCGCCGATGAGCTCGACGAATGCCGTGCGACCCCGACCGCGGGATCGAACGGCAACACTGATCTTGAGCGCCTGATCAAGATGATGGACAACGCCTCCAAAGCCGTCGAAGAGCTCGCTGAGCGGCTGGAGAGCGCTTAGTGACCCAAACCCCAGCCGAGGAAAGCCGGCAGGCGGGCCAAAAGAAGGAGCTGCGCCGCGCCGCTTCACGCCAGCGCCAGCGCTTGGTGCGGTTGGCCGATGGCTCCACTTTCGAGGGCTTGTCGCGGTCCGTGCTGTCGATCGTCGAGGGGCGGCCGGGCAAGGAAACCATCGCCGCCTACTGGCCCATCGGCACCGAGGCCGACATCCGGGTGCTGTTAAGTGATCTGCAACGGGCCGGCTATCCCCTGGCCCTGCCAAGGGTGGTGGCCGCAGACCAGCCGCTCGAGTTTCGGCTGTTCGAAAGCGGCGATCCGCTGTCGCCCGGGCCCCATAACATTCGTCAGCCTTCCGCTGAGGCGCCGCTGGTGCGCCCCGAGGTGGTCCTGGTGCCGCTTCTGGCTTTCGATAGGGCGGGTTACAGGATCGGTTATGGGGCCGGCTATTATGACCGCACCCTGAAGGCCCTGCGGGCGGCCGGCAATCTTTTGGCGATCGGCATCGCCTACGCCGGCCAAAGGGTTGATCACATCCCGGCCGAGGCGCACGATCAGCCGCTGGATCTGATCGCCACCGAAGAGGGGATTCGGGTACCCAGACGGCACAGCGTCGGCCCTTAGGGGCCGGCACCGCGGGTGCGAAAGGAAAACTATGAAAGTCTTGTTCTTGGGCGATATCGTTGGCCGGCCGGCGCGAAAAAAGATCGTCGAATTGCTGCCCGGCCTGCGGGCCCGACTGGGCCTCGATTTCGTCATCGCCAACGGTGAAAACGCAGCCGGCGGCTTTGGCCTGACGCCGCCGCTGGCCGAGGAGCTGTTCGCCGCCGGCGTCGATTGTCTGTCGGGCGGCAATCATACCTTCGATCAAAAAGAGGTGATCCCGCTTCTCGAGAGCGACAAAAGGGTTTTGAGGCCGTTAAATTATCCACCGGGCACGCCGGGCCACGGGATCGGCGAGTACGAAGACGCCCGCGGCCGCAAAATCCTGGTGATCAACGCCATGGGGCGGGTGTTCATGGACGCCATCGACGATCCCTTCCGGGCCGTCGACGAGGCTTTAAAGCGGCATCCCATGGGCTCGCAGCTGCAGTGCATCGTTCTCGATATACACGGCGAGGCGACCTCCGAGAAGATGGCCATGGGACATTTCGCCGACGGCCGGGTCAGCTTGACGGTTGGCAGTCATAGCCATATCCCGACGGCCGACGCGCAAATCCTGCCCGGCGGTTCGGCCTATCAGACCGATGCCGGCATGTGCGGGGTTTATGATTCGGTCATCGGCATGGATAAGGCGGAGCCCCTGCGGCGGTTCCAGGCCAAGATCGGGCGCCAGCGCTTCCACCCGGCGGCCGGCGAGGCGACGCTTTGCGGGGTCTATATTGAAAGCGACGAGCGGACCGGTCTGGCCAAGCGCATCGAGCCGTTGCGCATCGGCCAGCCGCTGCACGAACACATTCCCGAGGTGGGCTGATAAAAGGCCGTTTGCAGGCTGGCAATCGCCGCCCGAACTGGTTTAAGAAAGGGGGCATACGAGGCGCTCCCAAAGGCGCCCCTAAACCTAAGGATAAAGATGTCCGGGCATTCAAAGTTCAAGAACATCATGTACCGCAAGGGCGCCCAGGACGCCAAGCGTTCCAAGGTCTTCAGCCGCCTGTCGCGTGAGATCACGGTGGCCGCCAAAATGGGCGGACCGGATCCGGACGCCAACCCGCGGCTCAGAGCGGCCATCTCGGCCGGCCGCGCCCACAGCCTGCCCAAAGACAATATCGAGCGGGCGATCAATCGCAGCCAGACTTCGGACGATGTGAATTACGAGGAGGTGCGCTACGAAAGCTTCGGCCCGGCCGGTGTCGCCCTGATCGTCGAGGCGCTGACCGATAATCGCAACCGCACGGCGGCCGCCGTACGGACCATCATCTCGAAGGGCGGCGGCAATATGGGGGCTTCGGGCAGCGTCAGCCACATGTTCGAGCGGCGCGGCCTTATCAACTTCGGGCCCCGGGCCGGCGATGCCGATGCGGTCTTTGAAGCGGCCCTGGAGGCCGGCGCCGACGACGTCGAATCGAGCCGCCACGGTCACGATATTTATTGCCAGGCCAGCAATCTCCACGAGGTTGCGCGGCTCCTCGAAGCCAGGCTCGGCGAGCCACGCTCGGCCAAACTGATCTGGCATCCGCACGACACCGTGCCGCTCGACGCCGAAGGCGCCGCCAAGCTGATCCGGCTGCTCGAGGCGCTGGATGATAATGACGACGTGCAGGAGGTGTTCGGCAATTTCGACATTGCGGACGAAATAATGGAAACTCTGGGGAGCTAGCCGGACCAATGACCAGCCAAGGCGTGCGCATACTGGGCCTCGATCCCGGTCTCAGACGGACCGGCTGGGGCCTGGTGTTGAGCGACGGCAACCGGCTTAGCCATATCGCCAACGGCAGCGTCTCGAGCGACGCTTCTCTGGATCTGGCGCCGCGGTTGGTGCAGTTGTTCGAACGCCTGTCCGAGGTCGTCGATCGTCTGCAGCCGGACCAGGCCGGGGTCGAAGAGACCTTCGTCAGCCGACATCCCGCTTCGACCCTGAAACTCGGCCAGGCGCGCGGCGTGGTGATGCTGGTGCCGGCCCTGCGCGGCATCCTGGTGGCTGAATATGCGCCCAACCAGATCAAAAAGTCGGTGGTTGGCACCGGCCATGCGGCCAAACAGCAGATTCACACCATGGTGCAGGTACTGCTGCCGGGCGTAACCATCGAAAACAGTGACGCCGCCGATGCGCTGGCGGTTGCCATCTGCCACGCCCATCATGCATTCTCCGGCCAGGCGCGGGCGCAGGCGGCCAGCGCCCTGGGAGGCCGGGCATCATGATTGCAAAGCTCCGTGGCATTCTGGATCAGGTGGGCGATGACTGGCTGATCGTCGAGGTCGGCGGGGTTGGCTACATGGTCTTTGCCACCGGCCGTACCTTGGCCGGTCTGCCGGGACCCGGGGCCGAGGTGGTGCTTCATATCGAAACCCACATGCGCGAGGATCACATCCACCTGTATGGCTTCGAGAACCCGGCCGAGGCCGAGATGTTCCGTCTGCTGCAAAGCGTCCAAGGGGTCGGGGCCAAGGTGGCTCTGGGGATTCTCTCGGTTCTCGAGCCGGCGGCGCTGGCCAGCGCGGTGGCGCTATCCGACACTGCGGCGATCTCCCAGGCGAGCGGCGTCGGGCCCAAGCTGGCGCTGCGGATTGCCAACGAACTGGGCGACAAGATCGGCCAGCTGCCGGCGGTTGGCGCCGGCGCGGCCGCGGCCAGGTTGGCGCCCGGCGGTCCGACCGGCGACGCTATTTCGGCTCTGGTCAAACTCGGTTATCGTTCGGCCGAAGCCCACCGGGCGATCGCCACGGCGCACAAGGCAGCCGGCCAGGAGGCCGACGCCTCGGAACTGATCCGCCACGGGCTTAAGGAGCTGAGCCAATGAGCGACAAGGCCTCAGAGACGGCCGATCAAGATCGCCTGGTTGAGGCCGAGCCGGCTCCCGGCGACGCCCCTGCGACCAGCCTGCGCCCGCAGTACCTGAAGGAATTCATCGGCCAGTCGCAGGTCTGCCAGAACCTCAAGGTTTTTATCGAGGCCGCGAAAAAGCGCCGCGAGGCCTTGGACCATGTGCTGTTTTTCGGGCCGCCCGGCCTCGGCAAGACGACGCTGGCCCAGATTCTGGCCCGCGAAATGGGGGTTAATTTCCGCGCAACCGCGGGCCCGGTGATCGCCCGGGCCGGCGACCTGGCCGCCCTGGTGACCAACCTGGAGCCGCACGACATTCTTTTTATCGACGAAATTCACCGTCTCAATCCGGCCGTCGAGGAGATCCTCTATCCGGCCATGGAGGACTTTCAGCTCGATATCATCATCGGCGAGGGGCCGGCGGCGCGCAGCGTCAAGATCGATTTGCCGCCGTTTACGCTGATCGGCGCCACCACCCGCTCGGGCCTGATCACCACGCCCTTACGCGAGCGCTTCGGCATCCCGGTGCGGCTGTCCTTCTATTCGACCGAGGAATTGTGCGAAGTGGTGCACCGCGGGGCCCGGGTTCTGGAGCTGAAGCTGACCGCCGAAGGGGCGCTGGAGATCGCCTCGCGCTCCAGAGGCACGCCGCGCATCGCCGGACGCCTTTTGCGAAGGGTGCGCGATTTCGCGCTGGTCTCGGGCCGCACTGAAATCGACAAATCGGTGGCCGACAAGGCGCTGACCGAGCTCGAGGTCGACCATCTGGGGCTCGACGCCATGGATCACCGCTATCTGCGCTGCATCGGCCAGACCTATAGCGGCGGCCCGGTCGGCATCGAGACCCTGGCCGCGGCCCTTTCGGAACCGCGCGATGCGATCGAGGACATCATCGAGCCCTATCTGATGCAATCGGGTCTGGTCCAGCGCACGCCGCGCGGCCGGGCCCTGACCGAGGCCGCCTTCGCCCATCTCGGGATCGAGCCGGTATCGCTGCCCGAGGCGCCGCAGCTCGAGATGCTCGAGGCTGACGGCGAGAGCGACGAGGCATGACCCTCGAGCCCAGCGCCGGCACAATAAGCGACCACCGGCACCTGCTTGCGGTGCGGGTCTACTTTGAAGATACCGACGCTTCGAGCCTGGTCTATCACGCCAGTTATCTCAAATTTTTCGAACGCGGGCGGAGCGATTTTTTGCGCCTCTTGGGTGTCCATCAGGGCGCCCGGCTGGCGCCCGGCTCGATGGACGGTTACTTTGCCGTGCGCAGCATGGAGATTGAGTTCCGGCGACCGGCTTTTCTTGATGACGCACTTGTTGTATCGACAGGTCTCGAAGAGGTGCGTGGGGCCAGCCTGGTCATCGATCAGGCCATCACGCGTCGTGGCGAGCCGCTGGCTGAAGCCCGCGTAAAAGTTGCGCTTTTGGGCCCAAAAGGGCGCCCGCGGCGCCTTTCGGCGGCTCTGCGGGACAAGATGCTGCCATATTTGGCGGCTATGGCCGGGCGGGGAGTTTAGGAATGGAACAAACACAAGTCAGCGCCGAGACGCTGGGCGGCTCAGTACCGGATTTTACCGTCTGGGGCATGTTCTGGGAAGCCGGTATCGTGGTCCAGCTGGTGATCGTGCTTCTGGTGCTGGCCTCGGTCTGGACCTGGGCGATCATCTTCGAAAAGATGGTGCGCATCCGCAAGGTCAATAGCGAAGCCGATGCCTTCGAGGAAACCTTCTGGTCCGGCAACTCGCTCGAGAGCCTTTACGGCGAGACCAAGAAGAACCCCACTCATCCCTTGGCGCTGGTTTTCATCTCCGCCATGCGCGAATGGCAGCGCTCACTGACCGCCGAGGGCCGGGTGCTCGACAAGCTGAGCCTTCAAGAGCGGATCGCCAAGGTCATGCGGGTCACCTCGCAGCGCGAAATGGAGCGCCTGGAGGAGCGTACGGTCTTTCTGGCCACGGTCGGCTCGACGGCGCCCTTTGTTGGCCTGTTCGGCACCGTCTGGGGGATTATGAACGCTTTTCAGTCGATCGCCCTGACCAGCAATACCAGCCTGGCCGTGGTCGCACCGGGCATCGCCGAGGCGCTGTTGGCCACCGCCCTGGGCCTGGTGGCCGCGATCCCGGCGGTTATGGCCTATAACAAGCTGTCCGGGGAGCTGGCCCGATACGCCGCCCGGCTCGAGGGCTTTTCGGACGAATTTCAGGCCGTCCTGTCGCGCCAGATGGACCAAAGGGCGCACTGATGGCGGTCGGCTTTCAAAAACGGGGCACCAAGCCCGGCCAGGGCTACCAGCCGATATCGGAGATCAACGTCACGCCGATGGTCGACGTGATGCTGGTCCTGCTGATCGTCTTCATGGTCGCCGCGCCCCTGTTGACCGTCGGTGTGCCGGTCGATCTGCCGCAGGCCTCGGCCCGGCCGCTGCCGGAGGACGACAAGCCGATCGAGATCACGATCGATCAAAAAGGTGCCATATTCTTGGGCGAAACTCCGGTTGGCTATGCGGAGTTGGTGGCCCGCCTGCAGGCGATCGCCAAGAACCGCACCGATCCACGGATCTATATACGCGGCAATCGGGATTTGGCCTACGGCGAGATCATGAAGATCATCACCACGATCAACCGGGCCGGCTTCAGGAAGGTCGCCCTGGTTACCGAGCGGCCACGCTAAGCCCTTCGCATCGCCAGAGTTGGCATTGATATAACAGCGGAAGCGAAAGTGAACGAGCTTCGAATTGGATTGATATTTTCGGCCGTCTTCCACGTCGTCATCGCCGGCGTGGCGGTGGTCGGAATTCCCTCGCTGGCCCGCGAGCTGCCGCAACTGCCGCAGCCGATCCCGATCGATGTGGTGATCTCGGATCGCTTCCGGGTCACCGAGCCGGCCCCGGCGCCGCAAGAGGAAAAGAAAACCGCACCCGAGCCATCACCGTCCCTGAAGGCGACCGCGGCGCCCGCACCGCGCCGCACCGCCGTGCCGCCGCCGGAGGCGGTGCCGCAGAAAGCGGCGCTTAAAGAGATTCGCCAAAAGCCAGCGCCGCGGCTGATCCCGCGGGTAAGCCCGAAAGCCAAACCAAATCCGCCGAGCCAGCTGGATGCCGGGCGGCTGGCCGCCCTGATCGATAAATCCAAAAAGGAACAGGCGGCGGCCAAGGTCGAAGCTAGGGACGAAACCGAGAAACTGGAGGAGGTGGTGCGCCGGGCGTCGCTGGACGGCCGCCGGGCCCGGATCGCCACGGCGACCCTGGTGGCGGCGATCCGGCGCAAGGTCGAGGAGTGCTGGAGCATCCCGGCCGGGGCCAAAGAGGCCGCCGACCTGAATGTGCGGCTGAAGATATATCTGACCCTGGATGGCAATCTGGCGCGGCCGATCGAATTGTTGGACCTTGACCGCATGCACGAGCCGGGGCAGGAATACTTCCGGACGGCGGTTGAAAGCGCCGCCCGGGCGGTCCGCAGGTGTGCGCCTTATGAACTGCCGAAGGATCAGTACGATCTGTGGCGGGTGATCGAGTTCAATTTTGATCCAAGGGAGATGATCGGAGGATGATCAAAGTTTTAGGAAAGCAAGTCGTCACAGGGTTCCTGCCGGCCCTGTTGATTGGTTTTCTGGTTCTCTTGTTTGACCCTCAAGAGGCCGCCGCGGTGCTTAACGTCGACGTGACGCGCGGCAATGTCGAACCGCTGCCGATCGCGGTGCCGGATACGGCACCGGCCTCCGAGGCCACCACCATGATCGGATCATTGGCCGATATCGGGATCAATATTGCCAGCGTTGTGATCGCCGACCTGACGCGCTCGGGCCTGTTCCGGTCGATCGACAAAGAGGCCTTTATCGAAAAGATCGGCGCCGGCTCGATGCGGCCGCGTTTCGGGGACTGGCGGGCCATCGGCAGCCAGGCTCTTGTGACTTCGCATGTCGAATTGGAGAGCGACGGCCGCATCCGGGTCGAGTTCCGACTCTGGGATGTGTTTGCCGAGAGCCAGATGACCGGCCTGCGTTACGTGGCGCCGCCGCAGAACTGGCGGCGGGTGGCGCATCTGATTGCCGACGCCGTGTACGGACGCCTGACCGGCGAGAAGGGATATTTTGACAGCCGCATCGTCTATATCGCCGAGACCGGACCCAAGACCAAACGCACCAAGCGGCTGGCGATCATGGATCAGGACGGCGCCAACCACCGCTATCTGACCAATGGCGAGGATCTGGTGCTCACACCGCGCTTTTCTCCGACCCGCCAGGAAATCACCTATCTGGCCTATTACAACGATCAGCCGCGGGTTTATCTCTATAATATCGATACCGGCAAGCACGAGGTTCTGGGCGATTTTCCGAATATGACCTTTGCCCCCCGCTTTTCGCCGGACGGCAACATGGTCGCGATGAGCCTGGCCGAGAATGGCAACAGCGACATTTATCTTATGGACCTGCGGACCCGGCGGGTGACCCGGTTGACCACGCATCCCGGGATTGACACCTCGCCGTCCTTCTCGCCGGATGGTGCCAGGATTACTTTTAATTCCGACCGCGGCGGCAGCCAACAGATTTATGTCATGGACACCGACGGCTCGGACATCAAGCGGATCTCGTTCGGCAAGGGACGCTATGCAACCCCTGTGTGGTCGCCGCGCGGCGATTTGATCGCTTTTACCAAGATCGGCAATGGCCAGTTCAGGGTCGGCGTCATGCGCTATGACGGCACCGGCGAGCGGCTGTTGACCGACAGCTATCAGGACGAAGGTCCGACTTGGGCGCCCAATGGGCGGGTCCTCATGTTCTTCCGCCAGACGCCCTACAATGAGCGCGGCGAGGGTGGAGAAATGTCGGTCTGGTCGGTTGACCTGACCGGATACAATGAGCGGCCGGTAACCACACCCTTTGAGGGTTCGGACCCGGCTTGGTCGCCCCTGATGAGCCGCTGAACGGTGGGCCGGATGCTGCTCAGGTCAAGGTTTCACGAAATTGCGCGATTCCGGCCCTTGATTGATTTCGGGAGCGAATCTATAGTTCCGCCGTGGCGTCCTGCCCGATAAGGGGAAAGCCGTTCCTCGTTATCGTGCCGGACCGTAAACCGGAAAGGTAATGTCCGGCCGGCGCCAAACCAAATCATCGGTGAGAAGGAAGACCAAATGAAAATGAACGGCCTTGGCAAGAGATTTCTTACGATCACCGCAGCTTCGATCTTTCTGGCTGCTTGCGCAACAAGCGAAACCGAAATGGAAACCGTAACGGAAACAGAAACCATGGTGCCGGTCGTCCCGGCGCCCGATGTGATGCAAACTCCGCTGACCCCGGGGCCGGCTCCCGGAACCCAGGCGCATCTGGTGGCGACGGTCGGCGACCGTGTCTTTTTCGAATATGACAAGGCGGAACTGACGGCCACGGCCCGCGATATTCTGCGCCGCCAGGCGGAATGGCTGCGCAACAACCTGGACGTTGAGGTGGTCATCGAAGGCCACTGCGACGAACGGGGTACGCGGGAATACAATATTGCGCTGGGCGATCGCCGCGCCACCATGGCCAGGAATTATATGATCGCGCTTGGCATATCGGGTGACCGCATGCGGACGATCAGCTATGGCAAGGAGCGGCCGGTGGCCTTCGGCGCCAGCCAGGCCTCCTGGTCCAAGAACCGCCGGGCCGTCATGGTCGTCCTCTAGTCGGCGATCACCAGCCACCGGTTTCGGGCCCCAGGCCTATTTTTGGCCAAACTTTTCTGTTTGGCTGATAGGTATGGGGCTTTTCTTTGGTGGTCACCGGAAATGGCGTTGAATTGATGCGAGCGAAGGCAAAATTAGGGAAGTTCGGAGGCGGGCTTGCGGTGGTCGCGGCGCTTGGCGTTCTGCTGATCGTAACTTCACCCGTGGCGGCGCAGCAGTCGCGGAGCGAGATTCGGGATCTCAAAAAGCAGATCGTACGCATCGAAAAGCAGTTGCGGGCCGTCCAGAAAAGAGTGTTTGGGAAAAATTTCTCCAGCGTCGAGGCACTTGCACAGGCCGAGACCGAAGCTGGCCGGCATTCCTTGAGCCGTGCCGAGCTGCTGGCCAGCATGGAAGTGCGAATCGCCGGCATCGACCGCCAGATGCGCCTGCTTACCGGCAAAGTCGAAGAGCTTGAGTTTCACCAAAGCCGTCTTCTGTCGGAGATCGGGAAGCTACAGGAGGATATCGAATTTCGCTTTCGCGAGCTCGAACAAAGGACCGCGGCGGCGGCCAAAGAAAAAGCGGTCGGCCCAACAACTCGACGCTCGCCCTTCGTAGAGACCGAGAGCCCCGAAGAGGCGGAAAAACAACTCCAGAAGGCCAAGGCCGAGGAGCGCGCGTTCAAGGCCAGGATCGAAGCGGCGCGGCTGCCCTCCGGATCGCCTGAAGAACAATACGAGTTCGCCCAGGATCTCATGCGGCGCGGCGATTACGAGGCGGCTGAGAAGGCCTTTTCCAACTTCATTACGGTGCACAGCGATCACGGTTTGACCGGCAATGCACAATACTGGCTCGGCGAGACCTTCTATGTGCGCAAGGATTACCCGCGGGCGGCCGAGGCCTTCCTGGTCGGCTATCGGAAATACGGCGACGGCGCCAAGGGCCCGGACAACCTCTTAAAGCTGGGTCTGGCCATGGCCGGAATGGGTCAGAATGAAGAGGCCTGCACGATCCTAAGAGAGCTGGAAATTCGTTACCTCAAGGCCAACCAAAGGATCAAAAGACGGGCCGAGGCCGAGGCCCGACGCCTGTCGTGCCCCTAGGCACGGTTCTCACCATGAAAAAACAAGAGGGACCGCTGTCGGCTCAGGACTTTGAGCAATTGATGGCCGCGATCGGGCTGGGCCATCCGCGAGCGCCGGTTGCGGTTGCCGTCTCCGGCGGCGCCGACAGTCTGGCCCTGACGCTTCTGGCCGCCGAATGGGGTGAGGTGACAGCCCTGGTCTTTGACCATGGACTGCGGGCTGGCTCGGACCAGGAAGCCCAACGGGTGGCGGCCTGGCTCGATCAGGCGGGTATTCGCTGTGTACGGCTTGAATGGCTGGGCGACAAGCCCGGCAGCGACCTACAGGCCGCGGCCAGGACGGCCCGCTATGCCGCCCTCGAAGGCTGGTGCCGCGAAAACGGCATCGAATATCTGCTCCTCGGGCACCATCGCGACGATCAGGCCGAAACCTTCCTCATGCGGCTGGTGCGTGGCTCCGGCGTCGACGGTCTGAGCGCCATGGCCGCGGTGGCGCCGCCTCTGAGCCGTCCCGACGGCCCGCGCCTCTGCCGGCCGCTTTTAGCGGTCCCCAAAGCGCGGCTTGAAGCGACGCTCCGGGCCCGGGATCAGGACTGGATCGAGGATCCGAGCAACCGCGACCCGGCCTACTTGAGAACCCAGGTCCGCCGGCTGCTCGAGCAGAGCGAGATCGAGGGTCTGACGGCCGGGCGTTTGAGCGAGACGGCCGGGCGCATGGCCGCGGTGCGAAGCTATCTGGATCAGGTGACGGAGGACTATTTGCGTTTGACCACGCGTTTCGATCCGGCTGGATATGTCGAAATGGCCAAGGATTTTGGCCGCGCCGTCCACCCGGTGATCGGCCTCAGGGCCATGGCGCGGATTTTGCGCCTCACGGCGGGCGCCGATTACCAGCCGCGGCAGGCCCGGCTCGAGCGGCTTTACGACGATCTGAGGCGGCCGGATTTTCAGGGCGCCACCCTGGGCGGCTGCCAGCTGATTGTCGACCCGCGCGGACCGAGACCAGCCCTTCTCGTGGTCCGCGAGCCGGCGGCGGTTGCCGAGGCCGGCGATCTCAAGCCCGGCCAAACTGTTTTCTGGGACCGCCGCTTCCTGATTGAATATGCCAAAGGCGAGGGCGCTTTGACACTCAAGGCCCTCGGCGATGACGGCTGGCGGCAGTTCGCGGCGCAGCTGCCGGAGACTGAAGACATCTGGTTTCCACGCGCCGCCGCCCTGAGCCTGCCGTCGTTTTGGCAAGGGGAGACGCTGGTGGCGGTTCCCCAGCTTGGCTATTGGCGACACAGCGGCCTTGAAATCACGGTCCAAACGGGCCCTGAGCAATGGTTCGGGAAGGAAAGCGGCGAAATCACCTAAACTTGCGGCAAAGCGGCGCTTGGCAGTGGTTTTTTCGGTTGCTTCGGCGGAAAATGTACCTATTTCTATGGCGGGCGGTTTTGGCCAGCGGAATCTGGTATACTGCGGCCCTGGATGCACAGAACGAAGGAACGGGATCGGTGAACAGTTTTGGTCGAAATGCGTTGATCTGGCTTCTGGTGATTCTCTTGCTGGTCGGCGTTTTTAATGCGTTTCAGGGCGGCACGAACCCCGACCGGGCGGCGAATCTTACCTATTCGGAGTTTCTCCTGTCGGTCGAGAACGGCGAGATCAGCGAGGTCAAAATGCAGGGCCGCGATATCACCGGGTCTTATACCAACAACCAGCCTTTCAAGACCTACATGCCAGAAGATCCCGGCCTCATTGACCGTCTGAGCGAGCGCGGTGTGCGCTTCGAGGTGGTGCCGGTGGACGGCGGCTTTCTTTCGGGCATCTTTATCGCCTGGTTCCCGATGCTTTTGTTGATCGGCGTGTGGATCTTTTTCATGCGCCAGATGCAGGGTGGCGGGCGCGGCGGCGCCTTGGGATTCGGCAAATCCAAGGCCCGGCTTTTGACCGATACCAAAGGCGGCATCACCTTCGATGATGTGGCTGGCATCGATGAAGCCAAGGAAGAAGTCGAGGAGATTATCGATTTTCTAAAGGATCCCCACAAGTTCCAGCGTCTGGGCGGCAAGATCCCCAAAGGTGCGCTTCTGATCGGCCCACCGGGCACCGGCAAGACTCTTCTGGCCCGCGCCATCGCCGGCGAGGCCGATGTGCCGTTTTTCACGATTTCGGGCTCGGACTTTGTCGAAATGTTCGTCGGGGTTGGCGCCAGCCGGGTCCGCGACATGTTCGATCAGGCCAAGAAAAACGCCCCCTGCATCATCTTTATCGATGAGATCGACGCGGTTGGCCGCCATCGTGGGGCCGGCCTTGGCGGCGGCAATGACGAACGCGAG
Organism: Pseudomonadota bacterium; assembly: GCA_022566895.1. GTDB lineage: Bacteria > Pseudomonadota > Alphaproteobacteria > Sphingomonadales > SMXR01 > JADFIA01. The sequence goes on along the minus strand of JADFIA010000019.1, from coordinate 16,439 downwards.
CAAACCCTAAATCAGCTTCTGGTCGAGATGGACGGCTTCGAGACCAACGAAGGCGTGATCCTGATCGCCGCCACCAACCGGCCGGACGTTCTGGACCCGGCGCTTTTGCGCCCCGGTCGCTTTGACCGGCAGGTGGTAGTGGCGTTGCCGGATATCTTGGGCCGCGAAAAAATTCTCGAAGTGCATATCCGCAAAGTGCCGCTGGCAGCGGACGTCAATATCCGGGTCGTGGCCCGCGGCACGCCCGGCTTTTCGGGCGCCGATCTGGCCAATCTTATCAACGAAGCGGCCTTGCTGGCGGCCCGCATGGGCAAGCGGGTGGTCTCGATGAGCGAGTTCGAACATGCCAAGGACAAGGTCATGATGGGCCCCGAGCGCCGTTCGATGGTGATGAGCGACGAGGAAAAGCGCAACACCGCCTTCCACGAAGCCGGCCACGCGCTAGTCACGGTCCATTGCAAGGCCGCCGATCCGATCCACAAGGCAACGATTATACCGCGCGGCCGGGCCCTGGGCATGGTCATGCGTCTGCCCGAGCGCGACGAATATTCGACCAGCCGCGAAAAAATGCATGACAATTTGACCATCGCCATGGGCGGCCGGGTGGCCGAGGAAGTGGTGTTCGGTCATGACAAGGTCACCTCGGGGGCGACCGGTGATATCCAGATGGCGACCGCTCTGGCCCGCACCATGGTCACCAAATACGGCCTGTCCGACAAGCTTGGCCCGTTGCGCTACGAAGATAACCAGGACGAAGTGTTCCTCGGCCATTCGGTGACCCGGCAGCATAATATCTCCGAGGACACGGCAAAACTGATCGACTCAGAGATTCGCGAATTCATCGACCGGGCCTACAAGCGCGCCACCGAGATTATCACCACCCATATCGATGATCTTCACAAGCTGGCCAACGGGCTGCTCGATTACGAGACCCTGACCGGCGAGGACATCGATGCCATCCTGGCCGGCAAGAGCCTCGATCGCGAACAGGCCGACAAGGATCCCGATCAGTCGGCCAAGCGCGGCAAGGTCCGCAGTTCGGTTCCAGCCGCCGGCGTGGCCGAAGGCCACAAAGGCAAGCGCGGCAAGGACTTTGGGCCGGAGCCCCAGCCCGAGGGCTAAAGCTTCGCGACGGCGGGGGCGTCTCCTATGGCAGAGTTACCGGAAATTCCGTCTGGGGCGCAGCTGTATTTGCGCCCGGCCGGCTTCTTGAGCGCCGCTTTTTGCGGCCCGAACGCGCTCGCCATCGGCGGTACCCAGCGCGCCTTCGCCGCCGTCGAGGTGATCATCGCCAAGGCCGGTGACCGGCTGATGACCTGGCTTGCCCCGGTGGCCAGCCTCGACGATCTGGCCGCCGACCTGCCGCCGCCGCTGGGCCAACGCCTGAACCAGCTGCTGGCCAACATTGCCGCCGGGCGGGGGCCGCTTGTGTTGCCCTCGGGCGGCAAGATTTCCTTCTCCAAACCGCTGATCATGGGGGTCCTCAATGTGACCCCGGACAGCTTTTCGGATGGCGGCAACTTTCTCGCCCCGGAGGCTGCGATTGCCCACGCCAAGCAGCTTGCCGAGGCCGGAGCCGATATTATCGATATCGGCGGCGAGTCCACCCGCCCCGGGGCGCTGACGGTCTGGGAGGGCGAGGAAATGGACCGCGTGCTGCCGGTTATCGAAGCGCTCAGGGACTTGGGCGTGCCCCTCTCGATCGACACCCGGCGGGCCAGCGTGATGCGCCAAGCGCTTGAGGCCGGGGCGCAGATCATCAACGATATCAGCGCTTTGACCGCCGACCCCGAGAGCCTGGAGGTCGCCGCTCAATCCGCCGCACCGGTGGTCCTGATGCATTCCCAGGGCGACCCCCAGACGATGCAGGACGATCCGCGTTATGCCGATGTGCTGCTGGATGTATATGATTATCTGGACGACCGCGTCGAGGCGGCGCTGGCGGCCGGGATCAAGCGCCAGAATATCATCGTCGATCCAGGCATCGGCTTTGGCAAGACCGTGCGCCACAGCATCGCTCTGATCAACGGCCTCGGTCTTTTTCAGGGTCTCGGTTGCGGGCTCCAGCTTGGCGTCTCCCGCAAGCGCTTTATCGGCGCCCTGAGCCGCGAGGAGCCGGCCCAGGAACGGCTTGGAGGTTCCCTGGCGGCAGGTCTGCAGGGCCTGTCGGCCGGGGTCCATATCTTGCGGGTTCACGACGTAGAGGAGACCCGGCAAGCGCTGGCGGTCATCCGCGGACTTGCCGACGTGTCCTACCTGCCGCCGGGCATCGATTAGACGGCCTGGGCCCGCAATGGTTGCCTTTTGCCGCTCGACCGGGGCATTATGGCGCCGCGAAGACGATCCCCGTAACCGCCCACGGAATAGCCATGAGCAGAGATTTCTTTGGTACCGACGGTGTGCGCGGCCGTGTGAACGAACCGCCGATGACCCCCGAGACCGCGTTGCGGTTCGGCATAGCGGCTGGCCGCTATTTCCGGGCCGGCGAGCATCGGCACAAGATCATTATCGGCAAGGACACGCGCCTCTCGGGCTATGTCTTCGAGCCGGCCCTGGCCGCCGGTTTGCTGGCCACCGGGGTTGACGTGGTACTGCTTGGCCCGGTGCCGACGCCGGCCGTGGGCATGCTCACCAGGTCGTTCCGGGCCGATGCCGGGATCATGCTCACGGCGTCGCATAACGCCTTTACCGACAATGGGTTCAAGCTTTTCGGCCGCGACGGATACAAGCTTTCGGACGCCGAAGAACGGCAGATCGAGGCGCTGATGTCGACCGATCTCTCGGAAGGGCTGGCGGCAGCCGAGAATACCGGCCGGGCGAAGCGTCTTGACGGGGTCGGCGGCCGCTATGTGGAATTCGTCAAGGCCACGGTGCCGACCGGCTTTGTGCTTGAAGGACTGAAGATCGTCCTCGACTGCGCCCACGGCGCCGCCTACCGTGTCGGGCCGACCATATTGCGCGAGCTGGGGGCCGAGGTGGTGGCCATAGGGGTCGAACCGAACGGCATCAACATCAACCACGATGTCGGCTCGACCTACCCGCAGGCAATGAGGGACAAGGTTCGCGAAGTCGGCGCCGATCTCGGCATCGCCCTCGATGGCGACGCCGACCGGGTGGTGATCGCCGACGAACAGGGTCAGCTCGTGGGCGGCGATCAACTGCTGGCGCTGGCCGCCACGGCCTGGAACAGGCGGCAACGCCTAAAGGGCGGCGGCATTGTCGCCAGCGTGATGTCCAATCTTGGCCTGGAGCGCTATCTCGAAGCCAATGGCATGAGTCTGAAGCGCTGCCCGGTCGGCGACCGTTACGTCGGCGAGACCATGCGGACCGAAGGCTTTAATATCGGTGGCGAGCAGTCGGGTCACATTATTTTCTCGGATTTCATGACCACCGGCGATGGGTTGATCGCGGCCCTGCAAGCGATGGTCGAATTGGTCAAGGTCGGCGCTCCGGCCTCCAAGGTTTTTTCGCTTTTCGAGCCGGTCCCCCAAATCATAAAAAACGCCGGCTATACCGCCGCCGATCCGCTGGGCGACAAGGGCGTGCAAACCGCGATCAGCAACGGCGAAGCCGCGCTATCCGAAGGCGGCCGCCTTTTGGTCAGGCGTTCGGGCACCGAGCCGCTGGTCCGGGTCATGGCCGAGGGTGAGGACAAGGCTCTGATCGAAAGGGTGGCGTCCGAGGTTTGCGCGGCGGTCGAATCCGCGGCATGACCATGGTGGCCGGGTCCAGGCCGGTTCTGGTCATCGCCGGTTCGGATCCCAGCGGCGGCGCCGGCATCGAAGCGGACATCAAAACGCTCACGGCGCTGGGCGCCTATGCGATGACCGCGATCACCGTCCTGACCGTGCAGGACACCGAAGGGATCACGGAAATCCATGCCGTCCCGGCCGGGTTCGTTGGCCGGCAGCTTCGCACTCTGTTGGCCGATATCGGCCCACAAGCCATCAAGATCGGCCTGCTTGGCAGCGCCGGGATGGTCGATGCGGTGGCCCTGGCGCTTCACGAAGCGGCGGCCGGCGTGCCGATCGTCCTCGACCCGGTGCTGAAGGCCACCAGTGGCATGGCGCTTCTCGAGCCGGCCGGCTTGCACAGCCTCATAAAAACCCTCCTGCCAATGGCCAGCCTGGTGACCCCCAATCTCGACGAGGCGGCGGCTCTGACCGGGCGTCCGGTGAAAACCTTGGAGGACATGCAGGCGGCCGCCGTGGCGCTGGTCGGGATGGGAGCGGCGGCGGCGCTGGTGACCGGCGGGCACCTCGAGGGAGATCAGCTTTTCGATGTGCTCTTTGACACCGACGGCATCAAGACTTACGAGGACCGGCGGCTCGACAGCCGTCACACCCACGGCACCGGCTGCACGCTCTCGAGTGCCATCGCTGCCGGGCTGGCGGCTGGCAAATCCTTGGAAGAGGCGGTCGGCGAGGCGCGCCAATTTGTACGCCGGGCGATCGTTGCGGCTCCGGGGCTGGGCTCCGGCCGCGGTCCCCTGGGGCACGCCGGAGCGGGGCGCGGCAATGACTGAGTTGGCGATCGATCAAGCGGCATCCGGCGATATGTCGCACTATGTGCGGCTCGGCTTCACGCCCTGCGAGCGGTGCACCGACAAGCCGATCGAGTCTACCGATCATTTCAGCATTGGCCTCTAAGGGCGGTCGATCTTCACGATTCCTCATTTGCGCGTTGACATCGCTCATCGGGGCCTTTAGGTCGGCTTTGGGCCACGCCTCCCCAACGAGGTGCGACTATCTGTAAGGGTAGAGACAATGAAACCGAGCCTCCGGCCGGAAAATCCACGATTTTCGTCAGGCCCGTGCCCCAAGCGTCCCGGCTGGACGCCCCAAATCTTCGAACAGGCCCTGCTGGGCCGCTCCCACCGGTCAGCCCAGGCCAAGGCCAAGCTGAAAGAAGCGGTCGATCGCACGCGGCAGGTTCTCGAGGTGCCGCAGACGCATTTGATCGGCATCATCCCGGCTTCCGATACCGGGGCGGTTGAGTTGTCCCTGTGGTCGATGCTCGGCCCGCGGCCGGTCGACGTGCTGGCCTGGGAAAGTTTTTCAAAAGGCTGGGCGACCGATATTATCGAACATCTAAAGCTCGACGATGTGCGGCTTTTCGAGGCCGACTACGGCCAGCTGCCAGACCTCGGGGCGGTAGATTTTGCCCACGACGTGGTGTTCGCCTGGAATGGCACCACTTCGGGCGTGCGGGTGCCCAATGGCGAGTGGATCGCCGACCCGCGGGCCGGGCTGACCATCTGCGATGCCACCTCGGCCGCTTTTGCCATGGATTTGCCGTGGGCCAAGCTCGATGTGGTCACTTATAGCTGGCAGAAGGTTCTGGGCGGCGAAGCGCAGCACGGTATTTTGATCCTCGGCCCGCGGGCCGTCGAGCGGCTCGAGGGCTACACGCCGCCGTGGCCGCTGCCGAAGCTGTTCAGGCTGACCGTGGGCGGCAAGCTCAACCGGGCTATTTTCGATGGCGTGACCATCAATACGCCGTCCCTGCTGGCGGTCGAGGATTACCTGGACGTGCTTGGCTGGGCCCGCGAGATTGGCGGCCTTCAGGCGATGATCGCCCGCACCGACGACAATGCCCGGGCCATCGCCCAGTGGGTCGAAAAAACACCGTGGGTCGAATTTCTGGCCGCCGATCCGGCCATCCGTTCGACCACTTCGGTTTGCCTTAGGATCGTCGATCCATGGTTCGAAAGCTTCGACGAGCCCGGGCGCAAGGCGATCCAAAAAGAGTTGGTGGAGCTCCTGGAGGATGAAGGCGCAGCCTTCGATATCGGTGCCTACCGGACCGCTCCGGCCGGCTTGAGGCTGTGGGCCGGGGCAACCGTCGAGCGCAAAAACCTCGAAGCCCTGTTCCCCTGGCTCGACTGGGCTTTTATCGAAATCAAGGCGCGGCACCAGCCATAGGATGGAATAATGGTCAAGGTTCTGATCACCGACCCAATGAGCCCGCGGGCCGCCGAACGGTTTCGCCAGAACGGCGTCGAGGTTGACGAGAAGGTCGATCTGGACAAGGCGGGGCTGGCCCGGATCATCGCCGATTACGACGGCCTCGCGGTGCGTTCGGCGACCAAAGTCACGGCCAAGCTGCTGGCAAAGGCGGAGCGCCTGAAGGTTATCGGGCGGGCCGGCATCGGGGTCGACAATATCGATGTTGATGCGGCGACCGAAAAGGGCATCGTGGTCATGAACACGCCGTTCGGCAATTCGATCACCACGGCCGAGCATACGATCGCCATGATGCTGGCCCTGGCCCGGTCGATCCCGGCGGCCGACGCCTCGACCCGCCAGGGCAAATGGGAAAAATCGAAATTCATGGGGGTCGAAGTAAGCGGCAAGACCTTGGGGCTCATCGGCTGCGGAAATATCGGCTCGATCGTGGCCGAAAAGGCCCAGGGACTGGCCATGAAGGTGATCGGTTACGATCCTTATCTGGCCCTCGAGCGGGCCGCGGATCTGGGCGTGCGCAAGGTCGAGCTGGGGGAGCTGTTTGCCGAGGCGGACTTTATCAGCCTCCATGTGCCGCTTACGGATTCGACCCGTAACATTATCGATGCGGCGGCCATCGCCAAGATGAAGGATGGGGTGAGGATCATCAATTGCGCGCGCGGCGGCCTGGTCAACGAAGGGGCCCTGTGCAAGGCTCTCGAAGACGGCAAGGTGGCCGGGGCCGCCCTCGATGTGTTCAGCGTCGAGCCGGCGACGGAAAACCCCCTGTTCGAGGCGCCGAACCTGGTCGCGACGCCGCATCTGGGGGCGGCGACCACGGAAGCTCAGGTCAATGTGGCGATCCAGGTGGCGGATCAGATGTCCGACTTCCTGCTCACCGGGGCGGTCGCCAACGCCCTCAATATGCCGTCGGTCTCGGCCGAGGACGCGCCGAAGCTTAAACCCTATATGGAGCTGGCCAGGCAACTCGGCAGTTTTGCCGGGCAAATGACCGAGACCGGGCTCGAGGAGGTGATCGTCGAATACGAAGGCCATGTCTGCGAGGTCAATGTGCGGCCCCTGACGGCGGTCGTCCTCGAGGGTCTCCTGCGGCCGCTGATGGACACGGTGAATATGGTCAACGCGCCGGTGGTGGCCAAACAGCGCAATATCGACGTGTCCGAGGTGGTGCACGACCGGAAAGGGGATTTTCACACCCTGATTCGGCTTACAGTGCGCACCGAAAAGCGCCGCCGGACGATTGCCGGCACTCTGTTCGCCAACAGCGCGCCGCGCATCGTCAATATTATGGGCATGGAGATCGAGGCCGAGTTGGGCGGTCACATGCTTTTTGTTGCAAACGACGACAAGCCCGGCTTTATTGGCGGGCTGGGCACGATCCTGGGGGATGCCGGGATCAATATCGGGACGTTTAATCTGGGCCGCGACCGCGAGAGCGGTTTGGCAATCGCCCTGATCTCGGTCGACCAGGAACTGTCGGCACAAGTACTGAAGGATGTCGGAGCACTGCCCCACGTCCGTCAGGTCAAGGCGCTCGAATTTTAATCGTGCCAGCTAGGAGGTAAAGGTGGCGAACGTTGTCGTGGTCGGCTCCCAGTGGGGTGACGAGGGAAAAGGCAAGATCGTTGACTGGCTGTCGGAGCGGGCCGATGTGGTGGTGCGCTTTCAGGGCGGCCATAACGCCGGCCATACGCTGGTCATCGACGGCACGACCTATAAATTGAGCCTCCTGCCTTCGGGCATCGTGCGGCCCGGCAAGACCTCGATTATCGGCAACGGCGTGGTGCTCGATCCCTGGGCGCTGGGCGAAGAAATCGAGCGGCTGGCCGCCCAGGGGGTCGAAGTGACGCCGGACAATCTGCAGATTGCCGCCAATTGCAGCCTTATCCTGCCGATCCACAGCGAGCTTGACGCCTCACGCGAAGACGCGGCTGACGGCGCCACGATCGGCACTACGCGGCGCGGTATCGGCCCGGCCTACGAGGACAAGGTGGGCCGCCGGGCGATCCGTCTGTGCGATCTGGCCGAGCCCGAGCGGCTCGAGGAGCGCCTGGATGCGCTGCTGCCGCACCACGACGCCTTAAGGCTCGGCCTCGGGCGGCAGCCGGTGGACCGGGCCAAACTGCGCGCGGCGCTCGAGCAAGTGGCGCCCAAAGTCTTGCCCTTTGCGGCCAACGTCTGGCGGACCTTGCGGGATGCCCAACGACGCAATCGCAAGATTTTGTTCGAGGGCGCCCAGGGGCTGATGCTCGATGTGGATCACGGCACATACCCCTATGTCACCTCGTCGCATACCGTGGCCGGCCAGGCGGCGGCCGGGGCCGGCGTCGGTCCGCGGGCGCTCGACTATGTGCTGGGGATTACCAAGGCCTATACCACCCGGGTCGGAGAGGGGCCCTTTCCGACCGAGCTGGCCGACCACATCGGCCAGGGGCTGGGCGAACGCGGCCATGAATTCGGCACGGTGACCGGGCGCAGCCGCCGCTGCGGCTGGTTCGACACGGTGATGGTCCGTCAGGCCATCACCATCGGCGGCATCACCGGGATCGCGCTTACCAAGCTCGATATCCTCGACGGCATGGACGAGCTGCAGGTCTGCGTCGGCTACAAGCTCGGCCGCCAGACGCTCGATTATTTTCCGGCCGCAGCGGCCGAACAGGCGGCGATCGAACCGATCTACGAGACCCTGGAGGGCTGGCAGCAAAGCACCGAAGGGGCCCGCTCATGGGCCGAACTTCCAGCCACGGCGATCAAGTATATCCGCCGCCTCGAAGAGTTGATCGGCGCCCCGGTGGCGCTGCTCTCGACCAGCCCCGAGCGCGAGGATACAATCCTCGTGCGCGACCCCTTCCGCTAGGATTTCAGGAATTCATCGGACTTGAGCCGGCCGGTTAGTAGGCCTCGAGTTTGGCCTGGGCGGCCAGCCGGTCCTCGGTCTCGCGGTTGCGCATCGCTTTTTGCAGCTTTTCGAAGGCCCGCACTTCGATCTGGCGCACGCGTTCGCGACTGATGCCGTAGACATGGCTCAGCTCCTCAAGCGTCGACGGCGACTCCTTGAGCCGGCGTTCCGTGAGGATATGTTTTTCGCGTTCCTTCAAGACCTTCATGGCCTCGGCCATCAGACCGCGGCGATAGTCCAGCTCCTCGGCGTTGGCGACCAGGGTTTCCTGGTCCGGCGTGTCGTCGACCAGCCAGTCCTGCCATTCACCGCCGCCCTCCATCTTCATCGGCGCGTTCAACGAGTGATCCTGGGCCGCCAGGCGCCGGTTCATGTTGATCACTTCCTGTTCCGGCACGCCCAATTGCTTGGCGATATGAGCCACGTGATCGGGCTTCAGATCACCTTCTTCGAAGGCCTGCAGCTTGGCCTTGGAGCGCCGCAGATTAAAAAACAGTTTCTTTTGGGCCGCCGTGGTGCCGATTTTCACCAAGGACCAGGAACGCAGAATATATTCCTGGATCGAAGCCCGGATCCACCACATGGCGTAGGTCGCAAGCCGGAAGCCCCGTTCGGGGTCAAAGCGTTTGACCGCCTGCATCATGCCCACGTTCCCCTCCGAGACGAGCTCGGCCACCGGCAGGCCGTAGCCCCGGTAACCCATGGCGATCTTGGCCACCAGCCGCAGATGGCTGGTCACCAGCTTGTGGGCCGCCTCGCGGTCGTCGTGCTCGACCCAGGCCTTGGCCAACATATATTCCTCATCGGGCTCCAAAAGCGGGAACTTGCGAATTTCCCGCAAATAATGGCTCAGGCTGCCGTCGAGGGCCAGAGAGGGGAGGGCTGTACCGGTTGCCATGTTAACGCTCCTCTAGTTCTGACGCTGGCCGGGGGCGCCGCGCGAACTTTTTTTATTATATCGAAACGATATAATACCGAATCCGCTTGCGGAAAGTCAATCTAAGCGGCACATAAATCTAAATCGGCTTCTAGCCCGGTGACGACATGCGCAGCGAATCCAGGAGGCGTTGCATATCATCCGGCGGGGCGCTTGTGAAATGAAAGTCTTGCCGGGTCACGGGATGTTGAAAGCCCAGTTCGGCCGCGTGCAGGGCCTGCCGGCCCAGATCATCGAGCGCTTGCCGGACCATCGGCGGCGCCTTGGCCAGGGCGCCGCCGCTGCGCCCGTACGTGCTATCCGCCAACAAAGGATGCCCGAGATGGGCCATATGAACCCGCACCTGGTGGGTGCGCCCGGTCTCGAGCCGGCATTCGACCAGGCTGGCCAGAGGTTGGCCGGCCATATAAAAAATCTCCAGCGTCTTGTACCGGCTCACCGCCGGCTTGCCGCCCGATTCGAGCACCGCCATTTTTTTGCGGGCTCGGCGGTGGCGGCCGATCGCCGCCTCGATGCGGCCGGCGGCCGGTTGCGGTCGCCCCTTGACCAGGGCCAGATAGAGCCGGCCGACGCTGCGGGCTTCGAACTGCCGGCTCAGCTCCTGGTGCGCCTTATCGTTTTTGGCGCACACCATCAGGCCGCTTGTATCCTTGTCCAACCGGTGCACGATGCCGGGCCGCTTGACGCCGCCGATGCCCGACAGGCTGCCTTGGCAATGATACAGCAGCGCGTTGACCAGGGTTCCCGCGGGGTGGCCGGCCCCGGGATGGACGACCAGGCCGGCCGCTTTGTCGATGACGATCAGATCGGCGTCCTCATAGATCACCTGCAGGGGGATATCCTCGGGCTTTGGCACCGGCTCGGCCGCCGGAGGCAGGCGGATTTCAAAGCTCTGGCCGGGTTTGACCCGGTATGCGGGGTCGGTTATCGTGGCCGCGCCGCCGTTGCCGTCCGGGCCGTCGATGAGCCCCTCGAGCAACAGCGCCTTGAGGCGCGAGCGGGAAAGATCGGGACATTCGGCGGCCAGAAAGCGATCGAGCCGTTGGCCGGAGCGTTCCGGGGCCACCACAACCCTGATCCGCGATCCCGAAGCATGTAAAGGGTCATTCGCCATGTCGCCATCCGATCATCCGTCAAGCCCCCGGAGGGATTCCCAGGCCCCGACGGCCAGCTATAGCATACTCAAATTCATCGTCATATTTCTTGGTATCCTCTTGGTTCTGGGCTTTGCGGTGATGGTCGTCACGATCGTTTACCGGCTGTCCGGTTCGGATCCGCCCGAAGCCGCAGGGATGGGCTCGGCGGCGATTGCCAACCCGGAGATGGCAAAACTGCTGAGCGAGATTGAACTGTCGCTGCCCGAGGGCAGCCAGATTACCGGGCACGACCTCGACGGCGCGCGGCTGGCCATCAGGCTCCAAGGCGCCGCCGGCACCGAGATTTGGATCGTCGATCTGAGCAGCGGCAAGGTGGTCAGCCGGGTGAGGCTTAAAAGCCCATGATCAGACTGGCCCGCCAGGTGCTCGGACATCTCGAAGCGGCGGCCAGGCGCGCCTATCCAAACGAGACCTGCGGCTTTTTGATCGGCCACCAGGACGACCAGGCGGTCCATATCGATTGCTTTGCCTTAAGCCCCAACCGGGCCGCCGACCCGGGGCGCCACTTTACCCTAGACCCGGCCATGCATTTGAAATTGCAGCGCCAATTGCGCGGCTCGCGCTTCGGCATCGTCGGACTTTTTCACTCGCACCCGGGCGGTCGGGCGGAGATGTCGCCAGCCGATCTCCAATCGCCGGCCCCGGAGGCGTGGGTGTGGCTGGTGCTGGCGCTCCAGGCCAAGGAGGGAGCGGTCGAAAGCGCCGCCTTCCGCCGGGCCGAGGAAAAGGGCCCGGTGGGGCTGGACTTAATCCTCTTTTAAGGCCGCCGGGCCGATTGCCCTATATTCCGGATCGGACTAAGGTGAGGCGCGCCGGGGCGCCCAAAAAAGGATGCGGTTAATGGCTCTTGGCAATGTCAAATGGTTCAATCCGACGAAGGGCTACGGCTTTATCCGTCCGGACGACGGACAAAAGGATATCTTCGTGCATATCTCGGCGCTCCGTAAGATCGACCTGCACTCGCTCGAACAGGATCAGCGTCTCGAATACGAAGTGCATCAACTGGGGGACGGCCGGGTGCTGGCCGAGGGTCTGCGCCTGATCGACCACCAGAGCGACTAGAACGGCAGCAGCTTTTTCTTTTTGGAATATTTCATGTAGCCGAGGTTGACCCCGGCCCGCAATCCTACGCCGACCCGCATAGGGGCCAGGACAATATCACCCTTTTGCTGGTAGTTCACCCCGACCCCGCCAATCCAATAAAAGCTGCCCTCGACGGCCGGAAAGCGGTGAAATAAATCGTCGGTGTCGTAAAGATTATAGACCAGCACGAAAACCTTCGACAGGTTGGCCCCGGCATCGAAGCCGATCGACGGGCCGGTCCAGTGGACCTTCCGCTCGCCCTCGATCTTGTGGAACATGGTGCCGTTGCCGTAACGCAAGCCGATGATCAGGGCGGCGCTGCCTTCGTTGCCCAAGATATAGGCGTTGGGGCGGCCGTTATCGGCAAACACTTTCTCGATTGCCTTGGCCAGGCCCTTTGCCCCGGAGCCAAAAAAACCGGTCGCCGCGTCGAGAACGCTTTCCTGATCGAAAGTATCCTCTGGCAATTCGGTCTCGGTTTGGCTGTTGGCGGCCGGGGTCACCGCAAGGGCCATGGCCAAGACAACCAAACCGGCGGATAATCGCTGCGAAAATCCGATCATTGACGTGCTCCTTACGGTCGTGCGAAGTGAATCATGCGGCTTTCCCAACCCGAAATCAACCAAAAGATTGTGGTTAGATTGTGGAATACCCCAACATATTGTGTGCCGGGGTGGGGTCTCCGAGTCCGATTGAAATCTCCCCAAAGGCCGGTATAGTCGCCTTTTAAAGGGCGGTTGATGCTCGATGGTCGCCCTCAAAAGGCAATTTGGGGGATATACATGCAAGGCTTGATGCAGGACTGGCCGCTTCTGATTTCAAGAATAATTGAACATGGGGCGCGCTGCCATGGCAGCAGCGAGATCGTTACCTACACGGTCGAGGGCGAGGTCCATCGCTATACCTTCGCCGAGTGCCATATGCGGTCCAAAAAGCTGGCCCAGGCCCTCGAGCGTTTTGGCATCCGGCACGGTGACCGGGTGGCTACCCTGGCCTGGAATACCTATCGCCACGTCGAGGCCTGGTACGGCATTTCGGGCATGGGCGCGGTCACCCACACGGTCAATCCGAAGCTGTTCAGCGAGCAGATCGCCTATATCATCAACCACGCCGAGGACCGGCTGCTGTTTCTCGATCTGAGCTTTGTGTCCATGGTCGAGGGCCTGGCCGAGCGGCTTGAGAACATCGAAGCCTTCGTGATCATGACCGATCCGGACCATATGCCGGCCACCAGCCTTACCAATGTGATCTGTTACGAGACCCTTCTCGAAGCGGAAGACGGCGCCTACAGCTGGCCGGTTCTGGACGAGAACGCGGCCGCCGGCCTTTGTTACACCTCGGGCACCACCGGCAACCCGAAAGGCGTTTTATATTCGCACCGCAGCAATTTCCTGCATACCTGGAGCGCCGCCGCAGCCGATACCCTGGGCGCCACGGCGCGGGACACGATCATGCCGATCGTGCCGATGTTTCACGCCAACGCCTGGGGCATTCCTTATCTCGCCTTTGCGCTGGGCGCGCGGCTGGTGCTCAACGGCCCCAATTTCGATGGCCAAATGATCCACCAGATGATCCAGGACCAGGCGGTGACGATTACCGCCGCGGTGCCGACCTTGTGGCTCGGGCTATTGGACCACCTGCGCAAATCGGGCCTTAAAGTCGACAGTCTTAAAAACGTCATCATCGGCGGCGCCGCCGCCCCGGCCAATATGATCGAAGCGTTCGAGACCGAATACGACGTCCAGGTCTGCCACGCCTGGGGAATGACCGAAACCTCGCCGATCGGCACCATTGGCACCTTGAACGGCGTCACCGCCCAGTGGTCCCGGGACGAGCAATTAAAGCTCAAGGTCAAGCAGGGCCGGCCGCCCCTGGGGGTCGAGCTGAAGGTGATCGACGACGATGGCAAGGAACTGCCAAAGGACGGCAAGACCTTCGGCCATCTGATGGTCCGCGGCCCTTGGGTCGCCCGGCGCTATTTCAGGGACGAGGGCGGCGATATGCTCGACCCGCAGGGCTGGTTCGATACCGGCGACGTGGCGACGCTCGACCCGAACGGCTATATGCAAATCACCGACCGGGCGAAGGACGTCATCAAGTCGGGCGGCGAATGGATCAGCTCGATCGAGTTGGAGAATGCCGCGGTCGAGCACCCCAGCGTCGCCGAGGCGGCGGTCATCGGCCTGCCGCACCCCAAATGGGACGAGCGGCCGCTTCTGATCCTGGTGGCCGCCGACGGCGCGACCATCGATAAGCCCGAGATTCTCGAATTTCTGGCCGGCAAGGTAGCCAAATGGTGGTTGCCGGACGCCATCGTCATGGTCGATGAGATTCCTCATACGGCGACCGGCAAGATCAGGAAAACCGAGCTGCGCGAACAGTTCCGGGATTTTGAGTTGCCAACCGCCTGACAGCCCCGCCGGCCCTTTACTGTTGCCGCCCCGGCAAAAATGCTACAGTTTTGCTCCCGAGGTGACGGGCGAGGGGAGGGGCCGGACATGGGCAACCTTTTTTACGAATTAAAGCGGCGCAATATCTTCCGGGTGGCGGTGGCCTATATGGTCGTCGGCTGGCTGGTTGTGCAAGTCTTCGGCAGCCTCGAAGGGGCCCTCGATCTGGCCCCCTGGACGGTGCCTTTTACGGTGGCGCTTCTGGTCACCTTTATGCCAATCTTGTTGTTGTGGGCCTGGGCTTTCGAGATTACGCCCCAAGGATTGGCCAAGACCTACGAGGTGGATGCCGAGAGCAGCATTACCGCCGAGACCGGCCGCAAGATCGACCGCATCACGCTGGTGGCGCTGATTTTTGCGCTGGGCTATTACGCCGGCCAGCGGCAACTCGAAGCCTTACGTGACAGCGGCGATCGCCCGGTCCGGATCGAGCAATCCATCGCCGTGCTGCCGTTTACCGATATGAGCCCCGAAGGGGACCAGGAATATTTCGCCGACGGTGTGGCCGAAGAAATCATCAATCTTCTGACCAAGGCGGCCGATCTCAAGGTCACCGGGCGGCGCTCGAGTTTCCGTTTCAAGGGCCAAGACGTCGGTATAGACGAGATCGCCAGGTCGCTGGGTGTGGCCCATATCCTCGAGGGCAGCGTGCGCAAGGCCGGCAACCGGGTGCGGGTAACCGTGCAGCTGATCAACGCGGCCGACGGTTTTCACGTCTGGGCCGAGACCTACGACGCCGAATTGACCGATATTTTCAGGATCCAGGACCACATCGGCAAGGCCGTGGTGGCGGCCCTCGAAGTGCGGATCGGCGCCTATGCCGGCGATCCGGAGGTCGTGGGCACCACGAGCATGGAAGCCTACGGTCTCTACCTGAGGGGCCGCCAGTTCCTGGCCGCGCGCGGCGAGAAAAATCTTTTGAACGCCGGCCATTTGTTCGCCGCGACGATCGTCCTCGATGCCGAATTCAGCCGCGCTCATTCAGCCCTCGGCCGGGTCCTGGCGCTGGCCCCCTATTATTCGGCTTCGGCCGACCTGGACCGCGAGGATCTGGCCATCCGCGCCATCGAGGCGGCCGAGACGGCGATCCGGATCGAGCCCTCGAACGCCGAAGCCCATTCGGTGATCGGCGAGGTGCAAGGCGAATATTTCCGGGATTTCGAAGCCGCCGAGGCGGCCCATCTGAGAGCGGTCGAGCTGGCCCCCAACGACGCCGAGATCGCCAATTTCATTGGTGATTTCTATCGTCTGATCGCCAATTCGGACCAAGCGCTCAGGTGGGAGGGGCAGGCGGCCAAGCTCAATCCCCTGCTCATGGTCAATCTTGAGGAACTGGCCCGGGTCCACTATCTGCGCGGCGAATTCGAGGCGGCACTGCCGCTGGCCCGGCGGGCCATCGCCCTGAGCCCGGAGACCGCCAACGAGCGGGTCGCCCTGATCCTCAGCCTGATCGATTCGGGCCAGCTCGAGGAGGCCCGCGGCGAGATCGAAGCCTTCGCCGCCTTGGCTGCGGCCACAGCCGGCCACCTGGCCGGCTTGGAAGTGCGTTTGGGGCTGGCCGAAGGCCGCACCGACGATGCGCTCAGGGCCTTTCGGGCGCTCGAGGCGGCGGCCAGCGAAAATCCCTGGGATAGCCACCTGGCGATGGTTTACGCCGTCCGCCTGGGTCAGTTGGAGCGGGCCGGCTATTGGGCCGAGACGGCTTATCTAAGCAACGATCCGGACCTTTTCTACCCCTACCATTCGCTGCGCCTGCCCGAGGACTGGCCGCAGCACGAGGCCCTGCGGGCGGCCTTCGACAAGCCCGATCTGAAGCGGCTTTTCGAGGTCCGCCGCCGTAATCTCGAGGCTGTGGCCGAGGACAGCGATGAGTAATTTTTACGAGGAACTGAAGCGCCGCCATGTGGTCCGGGTCGGCATCGCCTATGTTATCGGCGGCGGGCTGAT
>JADFIA010000018.1 GCA_022566895.1 Pseudomonadota bacterium | reverse complement strand
GGGCGACCCGGTTTGGTCGGGCGACGCTCGGCGTGCTTCTGGGGGCCGTAAGCATTCCCGCGATCGCCTTCGCTGTAGCGGGCGCCGGCCAGGTTGCGCTGTTGGGATCGGCCCTTGGCTGGATGTTGCTGTGGTTGGCTGTGGTCGATGCGCGGCGGCTCTGTCTGCCCGACCGGATCACGCTGCCGCTACTTGTAGCCGGGCTGTTCTCGGGCCTCATCCTGCACCCGGCTCATTTTTGGGATCATGCGGTCGGCGCGGCGGCCGGATTTATGATCTTCCGCCTGGTCGAGGGGGCGTTCCGGATGGTGCGTGGACACGACGGCCTAGGCCGCGGTGATGCCAAACTGCTGGCTGCCGGCGGCGCCTGGGTCGCTTGGTACGGGCTTCCCAGTGTGATTTTGATCGCTTCGCTGGCCGGGATTATCCAGGCCCTGTTCAGTGGAAGATTTCGCTCGAGAAAAGCGTACAAAGCGCCGTTGCCTTTCGGACCGGCCCTGGCGCTCGGTATTTGGCTGGTTTGGCTTTTTGGACCGCTTGAATGGAGGGGGATTTGGTAGGCACGACAGGGCAAGACAGGACTCGGGAACTCGAGGCGGCACTGGCGGCGTCCCTGGCCGAAGAGGGACATGTCGATCCGGATGCTTTGGCGCGGGCGCAACAGCTGGCCGAACAGGAGGACAGCCGGCTGTGGCATGTCCTGCCGCGGCTGGGGATGATTGCAGAGACGCAGCTGGCCGAGACCCTTGCGAATACGTTTGATTTACCGTTGGCCAGGGTCGAGGATTTTCCTGCTGAACCGTTGCTTGTCGATCGCGTAAACTCCCGGTTTTTGCGGAAATATTCTATCCTGCCGCTGGCTGAAACCAGCCGTACGGTCACAATTGCCACTGCCAGTCCTGATTGCGACTACATTGTGCAGGCCATGGGCCAGGCCCTCGATAAGAAGATCAAAGTCACACTGGCACCGCTCAATGAAATACAGTCGGCGCTCGATCGGCTTTATGACGACGGGAGTACAGCTATGGCACGACTGGCGGAAGCCGGCGAGGTTGGTTCCACGACCCTGGCAATGGAGGATCTGGAGCTCCTGAGGGACAGTGCCAGCGGGGCCCCCGTGGTTCAACTCGTAAACCTGATTATCGAACGTGCGATCGAGGCCGGGGCATCGGACATCCACCTTGAACCCTACGAGGACCAACTTGTTGTGAGGTTCCGTATCGACGGAATTCTAAAGACCGTGGAAAGCCCGCCGGCACGACTGCGCAGCGCCGTGATTTCCCGCATCAAGTTAATGGCAAACCTCGACATCGGGGAGCGCCGCCTGCCGCAGGACGGAAGAATCAAGCATCCCGTACGGGGAATTCCGATAGATATGCGAATCTCTACAATGCCGGCCCTAAGTGGCGAGAGCGTGGTCCTAAGAATCCTCGATCGCTCCACTGTCGAATTGAAGCTCGAGAGCCTGGGGTTTGGCGCGGACGCATGTGAAAAGATTGACCGTCTGATCCGGCGCCCCAATGGCATCATACTGGTGGCCGGTCCGACCGGCAGCGGCAAGACCACGACCCTTTATACTGCTCTTCAGATGATTAATGACGACAGCCGGAAAATCCAAACCGTGGAGGACCCTGTAGAATATCAACTCCCCGGAATCGTTCAAACTCAGGTTCGCTCAAACATCGGCCTCGGATTTGCCAAAGTGCTGCGTTCGACCCTGCGACACGATCCCGACGTCATAATGGTAGGCGAGATCAGGGACCTGGAAACCGCCGAGATTGCGGTGCAGGCAGCCCTTACGGGGC
Source organism: Pseudomonadota bacterium (assembly GCA_022566895.1). Classification (GTDB taxonomy): domain Bacteria; phylum Pseudomonadota; class Alphaproteobacteria; order Sphingomonadales; family SMXR01; genus JADFIA01. Next base: position 39,055 of record JADFIA010000018.1, on the reverse strand, counting down.
ACACAGTTTTTTCGACGGTCCACACAACCAGTGCTGTCGAATCCATTACCCGTCTGGTTGACATGGGAATCAAACCCTATCTTCTGGCGGCCACCTTGGCCGGTATAATCGCCCAGCGGTTGGTCAGACGCCTGTGCAACGAGTGCAAGACCGAAGTCTGTGTTGAGGCTTCGCGGCTTGGCTGGGCGCTTGAAGAGGGGGATGGGGGTAAGAAAACATATACGGTCTGGAAAGCAAACGGCTGCGATTCCTGCAGTCAGACCGGTTACCGGGGCCGGACCGCTGTTTATGAGATCTTGACCGTGGATGAAGCTTTCCAGAGCGATTTGTCACAGTTCGACGGCCAACCTAACCTCCTACGGGCAGCAGAAAAAGGGGGGCTGCGGCGCCTCAGTCACTGTGGTTTTGATAAGGCTCTAAAGGGGGAAACCTCGATCGAGGAAGTCCTACGTGTGGTAATGGACAGCTGATATGGAACGATTTCGATATATTGCCTTGGATGCCAGCGGTGAAGTTCGCCAGGGAGAAGTCCTGGCCGCCAATAGGGGTGAGGCCGAGGCCAATCTTGAGGCGCGGAAGTTTCGCCCGGTCAGGCTGGACGCGGCAGGCGGCGTTCGTTTCGCTGAGTTCCTGAATCGCGATATCTCGCTGAGTCCGGGGCTCAACCGTACGGAGCAAGCTTTGTTTGCTCGCTCATTGGCGAGTTTGCTCGAGGCTGGTCTTGCTGTTGATGCTGCCCTTTTGACTGTCAACGAGCTGCAGCGTCGAAGCAAAGCCAAGGAAATCATCGCCGACATTCACCGTCAGGTAAAATCCGGCATCAGCCTGTCGCAAGCCGTGTCGACCCATGGTGTGACCTTTTCGGCTGAGTTTGTAGCGATGATCCGAGCCGGTGAGGAAAGCGGCCGTCTGTCGGGAGTACTTGGGGAGCTGGCCGAATATCTTGAGCGTTCCAACCATTTAAGGGCCAAAGTTCGTTCGGCTATGTATTACCCGGCATTTCTTCTTACGATGGCTTTAGCGGCGATTATCTTGGTGGTGACGCTTGTTTTGCCGCAGTTCGAACCTTTGTTCCGCTCAGCCGGGACGGAATTGCCGCTGCTGACACGCTGGGTGCGTAGCTTCGGCATGGCGGTGGTCGATTACTATTGGCTCTTTCTTCTCGTCCCGGTGGCCATCGTGGTTGTCGTCTCCCAGGCCCGGCGGAGCGCCCGGGGACGCGTTGCTTTGGGACGTTTTTTGCTGTCCTTACCAGTATTGGGTAAGTTGATTTTGAACATCGACACGGCCCGGTTCGCTCGGGTCCTTGGGGCGCAACTCGAAGGCGGCGTGGGTATCACACGGGCGCTGGAAACGAGCGGAAATGCACTGGGCAATGCCGTTTTGGCCGGCGAGGTCGCAAAATTAAGGGATGCGGTCACAAAAGGCACAACGTTTGCCGTGGCTTTGCAAGCCAGTCAGCGGTTTCCACACATATTTGTTCAGCTTTCCCGGGTCGGCGAAGAGGCAGGAATGCTGGATTCTATGCTTTTGCGGGTCGCAAAATTTTATGATGAGCAGGTAACAATGCAGCTGGACCGGCTGATCGCTTTGCTTGTTCCTGTGATCACCCTGATCATGGGATTGGTCGTCGGTGTAATCGTGTTTTCGGTGCTGGCGGCGATCCTCGGCTTGAACCAGTTGCTGTAAATGGGAAATCTCGAACAGGAGAAGACGGTGAAAGTCAGGCGGACCCAAGCAAGGGAAAGTGGCTATACATTACTCGAAATCCTGATTGTTCTGGCAATTTTGGGATTGATCGCGATGTTTGCGGTGCCAAATCTTATGAAGCTTTTTGGCTCCGCCAAGAGCGATGTCGCCCTAATACAGATCAGCAATCTGAAGGCTTCGCTTGACATTTACCGGCTTGAAAATGGCTCATACCCCACCGAGGGGCAGGGGTTGGATGCGCTGCTGAGGAAACCGGAAACAGGTCCAGTTACCTGGAACGGACCCTATGTCGATAAACCAGAGGGGCTGATTGATCCTTGGGGAAATCCGTATCGCTACCAGCGCCCCGGAACCGATGGCCCATTCGATCTCTATTCGTTTGGTGCCGACAACCTTGAGGGGGGGGTTGGCGAAGATGCCGACATTTCGAACTAGGGAAAGCGGGTTCACGCTGCTTGAGGTGCTCATTGCGCTGGCGATAATGGGACTGGTCCTGGTGCTGACCGTACCTTTGGTGTCTGGCCCCCGGGCCGGCTTTGAAGTCAAGGCAGCCGGAACCGCGATTGCCAGGGCGGCACGCGAAGCCAGAGTGCTGGCGATTCGATTGAATCGGCCGGTCGCGGTCAGGCTGGACGTGGCGGCGCGTCAACTCAGTATAGACCAAGGGGAGCCGATCACACTTGGATCCGCCGACCTGCAGATAACTTTTACTACGGCACGAAGCCTGACGCTAAATGAACAGACCGGTTCGGTGATCTTCTTCGCCGACGGCAGCTCCAGCGGCGGCATAATCACTCTGGCCAGGAATGGTATCAGCCGCACCTATATTATTAGCTGGATTACCGGACAGGTGCGTCAAGGAGGAGCCCACAATGTCGACGAGGGTTGAGCAAGCGGGGTTCAGCCTCGTCGAGGTCTTGGTGGCGCTGGCCATCGGCGCGCTGGTCACCACCATGACGCTTGGAACGCTTACCGAAGGGCTGGCGCGAACCCGCAACGGCGAAAAGGTGCTGGCGGCCAAGCAGCTGGCACAGTCCAGACTGCAGGAGTGGTACGTCACTCATGACCCCCGCGGCGAACAGGGTGTTGCTGGAGACTATCGATGGCGCATCGAGGCCCGCCCGTACTTGCTGAATCCCGCCGACCAAACTTTATCAATCGGCCAGCAGCTGTCGGAAATTACGGTGACGGTCGAATGGCAAGATGATCAAGCGATCAGAACACTTACGCTGCGGACCTTCCGTGCGGAACTGCCGCAATGACCGGGGCCAGAAATATGAGCGGACCGGCAAATTCAAACAAGTGTGAGGCCGGATACATGCTCATGGAGATGCTGGTTTCTTTGGCCCTCGTAGCCTTGCTATCCATCGGGCTGGTCTCCAGCATAAGTAGCGGCTTGCGTATATGGGAAATTTCCGACAGCAGAAGCGAGGCACTCAGTGAAGAAATCGCGCTCGAGAGTGTATTTCGCCGGCATCTGTCCCGCGCCGTACCGGTGAGCATTGTCGCTGGCAGAAGGACAACGTTGATCTACTTTGAAGGATCGCCCCATCGCATCCGCTTTTTTACGACCGCTGAAGCCGGTGTCAGCACAAAAGGAGTTTATGGTGAAGAGATGCAGTTGCGGCGAGTTGGGAGAAAGACGGAGCTGGTGATATACCGCAGCCGGGTCTCGCTGGGCGAGTTCGAAACCGCTGTGCCGGCGGCGTGGGACGAAGCCATAATTTCCTTAGGTCGCGAAGACAAGGAATTCACGTTTTACGCTACAAATCCCCGGAGCCATTTGGGTGCCTGGACCGAGAGTTGGCAGGGCCAACGGTCTTTGCCTGTATTGATTGGCATAAAGCCAGTACGAGAGGCTTCGGAAGCCGACAAGCCTGAGATCGTTGTAGCTCCGCGGATATCAACGTCGTCAATCCGGCTGCTGCCGGAGACCGTGAAGGCCTATTTTGCGAACAGCGGGGGGTAAGGCGAGTTGGACCACAGGAAGGCAGACCTTTGACTACGATTTTACTAAAGATCGCATTTATGCAGTTCTTTGGCTGGTGGAGAAAACGCCTTGCCGAGGCAATGCCCTTTCTTTTTTCCGACCCCGATCAACCAGCTCGATCAGGTGTCGCCGTTGACACTGTTGGCGAGGATCTGATTTTACCGGATGGCCTCCCGGTAGGCGAAAAAGTAATGGTGCAGCTTGATCCCAAAAGCGTTTTATTCAACTCGCGTAGTTATCCTTTCAACGTAATCAACTCGGTTGCTGAATTGCTTCAAGCCGAAGTCGATGAGCTGACGCCGTTTTCATCTAAAGACGTAGTGATTTCGCACAGGTTAGATAGGCCGGATTGGTCGCGGCGACATTTTTCGGTAAATTTTGCGGTTATCCGGCGGCGGGCTCTGGGCGACCTTTTCCAAAAGATTCGTAACGCTGGTCTTACTCCCGCCGGCGCGCAAGTGGAATCGGCCGGTCAGCTATTCTTCTTCCCGTTTGCAGACACCGGCGAAAAGGGTAGAGGCCGGCCGCTCGACGGCATGATCCGGTGGCTGGTGGCGCTTGCGCTACTTTTTGCCGTCGCTTTCATCCCGTCGATGAAGCTCGGACAGATTACCAAGGAAAGAGATGACCAACTTCTGGCGGCCAGGGAAGAGGCCCAAAAAAGCATGCCGATTCTTGAGCGTGTACAGGCCGTAACCGAGAGTCTGAAACTGCTGGAAGAGCGTCGGGAGCCCTCGAAGTCTGCCCTCTACGTCCTTTCCGAACTCTCCCGAATTTTCCCGCAAGACTCGTGGCTCGATTCCTTTGAGATGGAAGGCAGCCGACTGCGGATCGTTGGTTTCTCACCAACTCCTGCCGATGTGGTGACTGCCCTTAGCCAATCCACAATGTTTGCAGATATACAATACCGTGCCGCGGGAGTGCGCGATCAAAGCCGCGACGCTGAAAGGTTTGAGCTGACGGCGCAACTTGTTGACGCGGGACTGAAGCCATGAGCATCGCCCGAAACGACCGCCTTGATCGTCTGCTAGCTGTCGCCCTGTTCTTGGTGCTCGTCGCTGCCTTGCTATCGGTTACCTTCGGCGCCGGATATACTTTGTTTACGCAGCAGCGCGACCAAGCTGTCTCTGTGTCGCGTCTGATCGAGCAGATTCGAGTGGTGGTTGACCGGCAGCAGACGATCACAGAGGGGCTGGCCGCAATAGACCAGCAGAAGTTGCTTGATACGGTTTACATGACGGCAACAAACGCGGCGGTTGCCGTGGCAACCCTGCAGGACAAGATCACCACTCTGGCGGCGGTAACCGGGACGCAGATGCGCCGCATCAGCGTGGCTGACGGATCCGGCGCCTCGGGACGGGTGTCGATCCAAGTCCAGTTGACCGGCAATCTCGATCAGCTGAGTAGCTTTCTGGTTGGCGTTGAGAATCACCGGCCGCTCCTGACTTTAGAGAAAATATCTGTGAACCGGCTGCGTTCGCGACGGCTACGAGGCACCGGAAACGGTGTCGGCAGGCAACAGTTCGCAGGCCTCATGACCTTGTCCGCTGCTTTGAGAATCAGGGGTGCTGATGGAAATTAAACTGAAATCCGCTTTCCAGGGAATAAGGGCGCTGAACTATCTGATTGCAATCCTGGCGATAGCGGTCATGCTAGAACTTGTTTACGACTGGGAAAAAGCGATATCGCCGGTTTCGTCCGGCGAGGGCATTCACGGCAATCCGGCGGCTGCCCTGAACGAAGTCGACCTTCGCTATATCGGTCCCGATTTCAGGGCATACTTGGAATCCCCTGTGCTGAACCGGGAACGTACGCCGATTCGTATTTTGACGCCAGGCACTGGGAACAAGTCCGGTTCAACGGTCCGGGAATTTGAGCTGATTGGAATTTTGATAACCAAAGAAGACCGGTGGGTTCTTTTTAGACTACCCGGACAAGCGGAATTAGTACGTGCCAGGCCAGGGGAGACAGTCTCGGGGTGGACGGTTTCCGGGATCGATCCGAACCGGGTCGTAATTGAGCGGTCGGGAAGAATTGAGGAACTGGAACTTACCGGCGGAGCTGAATAAACCAGCGACATTGCCGATTTGGCAAGTTGAAAAACGATTGACTAATCCACACGGGAGGCGGGACGATGACAAATTTGAATGAACGGCGCAGTCGGCTTCGCAGGGTTGCCTGCGGCGTAGGATTGATCTTCCTTGCAACCAGTGTGGCCAATTGCTCTATGCTCGATTCCAAGGGCAAAGACACAAGTGACCCGGTGCCTCTGTTGGGCCCTCAAGTTCACAAAGAGAAGCCAATCAGTGTCGCGCCAACAACGGCTGCAAAGGAACCGGAAGCTGCTAAATCCGTAGAAAAGGTCATTCGGCGGGGCACTGGAATATTCATCGATCGCAGCGCCGTCGCCCAACCCTCGTTAAGCACCACCGCAGGCGGAGAAACCGCGATCAACTTTCGCAATGCACCGATCGCAGAAGTCGTAAAGTCGATCCTCGGTGACGTCCTGGGAGAGCCTTATGTTATCGACCCGAGCGTGCAAGGAACAATAAGCCTCCAGACGAGCGGCGCCTTACCGGCCGCCGCAATATTGCCCACTCTTGAACAGGCCTTGCAGCTTAATGGTCTCGCTCTGTTCCGGGCCAACGGGATCTACCAGATTGCACCCATCGAAGCCGTAGCCGGCGGCCTTGGCCTGGCACCAGTGCTGGCGATCCCCGGGCGCGCCGACCCCGGTTTCGGCATCAGCATCATCCCGATGAAATTCGCTGCGGCTGGCGAAGTATCGGAACTCATCGGACCCTTTGTCCCGGACGGAGTTATTCTGCAAACAGATGAAGATCGCAACCTGTTTCTGATTGCCGGTTCGGGACCGGCGCGGGCCAATCTTCTGGACCTCATAAGAACCTTCGATGTTGACTGGATGAAGGGCATGTCGCTGGGGATGTTCCCGCTAGAATACGCAGAGGCATTGACGATCGCAGATGAGCTCGGTGAGATTTTTTCGAACCAGGAGAATGCCTCCGCTGCCGGCATCATCCGTTTCGTGCCGCTCGAGCGCCTTAATTCTATCCTCGTGATTACACATAATGCCACCTACCTGGAGCGGGTTGAGGATTGGCTGACAAGACTGGACGTCGGTCAGGAGGAATTGGGTGGACGGAGCCTGAAGGTCTATCGGATTCAGAATGGCCGGGCTGTGGAGCTGGCGGCCATACTAGGCCAACTTTTCGACGCCCAACCCAGTTCGAACTATGCACCGGGTCCTGGATTCCTGCCGGGTCGGCGAACAGCTGTCGCACCGGGACTGGAGCCGAGAACCATCACCAGCGGCATTGAAACCGCTTCGTCAATGGAGGTGACGCCACGGCGGCAGCCGGGCCGTGGGGCCATCCAGGGGTTTGTGCAATACGAGACCGGCCTTCGTGTTATTGCCGATGAATCCAATAATGCCTTGGTCATTCTCGCCTCCGAAACAGAGCACCGTCTGATCCGCACGGCGTTGCGTGAGCTGGACGTACCGCCTTTGCAGGTTCTGATCGAGGCGACCATTGCAGAGGTTACTTTAAATGAGGAACTGCGGTTTGGCTTGCAATGGTTTTTCAATTCGAGAAACAGCGAGTTTACACTCAGCAATTTCAGCACTGGCGCGGTATCGCCGGTATTCCCTGGCTTTTCCTATGTCCTTGACAACAACAATGACGTGCGGGTGGTGCTCGACGCGCTGGACGATATCACCAATGTCCGCGTCATTTCGTCCCCGCAGCTGATGGTCCTGAACAATCACACCGCTTTCCTCCAGGTTGGCGACCAGGTTCCGGTCCTTACCCGAAGCGCCGTGAGTACCATCGACCCGGATTCGCCGATCGTCAACGAGATCGAATTCAAAGACACCGGGGTAATTCTGCAAGTGACCCCCCGTGTAAACGCCGGCGGCTTGGTGATCATCGATATCGAGCAGGAGGTCTCGTCGGTGGTCCTGACCACCACCTCGGGGATCAACTCGCCGACCATTCAGCGCCGCCGCATCTCCAGTACGATATCCGTTCAGAGCGGCGAGACCATCGCCCTGGGCGGCCTGATCCAGGAATCGATCCAGACCAGCGAGACCGGGATACCCTATCTTTCGCGCATTCCAATCCTCGGCAACCTGTTCAAATCGAGCAAAGATATCGAGCTGCGCACCGAGCTGCTCATCCTCATCACACCAAGGGTGGTCAGAAACTTCGAGGAGGCCCGTCTGGTTACCCAGGAACTCCGCGAAAGGCTTAAAGGATTAGATGTCTTTGATATCAAAAAAGATTGAACCTGGGCGAGGCATTCGCCTGCACCGTGACCGGGAGAGCGGTGCGGCGCTGGTCCTGGTCTTGTGGTTCACCCTGGTTATTTCGCTGATCGCTGCCGCGGTCGCCGGGACCGGTCAATCGGACGCCAGGATCGCAATCAATCTTGTCCAGGCGGCCAAGGCCGAAGCTCTGGCGGACGGCGGACTGCAAATGGCCCTGGCGGCACTCGCCCGTAGGGAAACGAATGACCCATGGCCGATCGACGGTACGCCACGAGAGGTGCAGCTTGAAGACGCTGTGATCCGCATCGAAATACGCGACGAAGGCGAAAAGTTGAATCTGAATACCGCCGGTCAGGAAGATTTGGCGACCCTCTTTTTGGCCCTGGGAAGAACCCCGGATGAAGCTCGCTCAATGGCTGAAGTCGTGATTCTCAGGCGGGGTACCGAGCTGGTTGAAGTGGCCCGTGCCGATCTCGGCGGCCAGCGGGCGCCGCTTCGTTCCGGCCGTTTTCTGATACTGGGGGATATTCAGGGCGTGGCCGGCGTATCGAACGCCGAGTATCGGATTTTGAGAAACCTGCTGTCGCTATATTCGCCCCCCAATACCAGGCGGCTGGGGCAGACGGCCAACCGGCGTGGATCCCCGGTCGGCTCCGGCCGGCAGGCATTGGTTCAGCCCCGCTCGCGGTCTCGAACCTACGGCATTACGGTGCGCGTGGAGCACGTCAGTGGGGCGGTGGCCGAGGTCTATGCGGTTGTCCGCGGGGCCGGAAACCAACCAAGCGGCTTTCAGATTCTGCACTGGGAATAACCAGAACACGGGCCCAGCATGGCGCGTATAGAAAATGGGCCGGGTCCAAAGACCCGGCCCAGATTGTTTAGCTGAGTTGGCTCACCTCCAGGCGCCCATTGGGCGCCGTGGAGAGGGCTTCACCTAATCCTCCTCAATCGTGACGTCAAGTCGCCACGGATCGCGTCCGACGTTCACGGAGAAGGCATCAACAATAATGAACCAGGAACCGGCTTCGGGGTCCTCAACGACCTGGCGCTCGGGCGAGTTCAATGTCGCTGCATCAAAGAGAGCACAGTTGAATGAGAAGCAGCTTGGAGCAAAGATCAAAAGATCAAAGTCGTTTGTCGCGACCTTGCTCCAATCGTGCTTCCACGACAGATCGAACGTCACCGTAGTAGCACTACCCGGAACATCAACCACGAAGAAGCCAAAGTCGAGATCCGCAAACGTGGCGGTGATGCCACCGGCGTTACTGGTCGGGGCGCCGTTGGTGCGCTTGATTGTGACCGTCGCCGTCAGTTCGGCGACATTATTGGTCCAGTCGGGCTCGAGCGTCACTTTCATAATGCCCGGCTCCATCGGTGCGGGTTCGAGAAAGGCGCCAGCGATTGCACCACCAAGTACGATGGATCCATCGCCGATCACTATGGAAGCTGCATCAAATATGTTCGCCGTATCGACCAGAGGAACCGTCCCGCCGTGCTTGGCGCTCTTGACGTAGATCTCCCAGCTATTTGGGATCGGTGCCGGGCCGGAAGCGATCGGCCCGCCGGTATTGACGTTAATCTCGACCGTTTCGGTCTCCTCGGTGATCTCGAGAAGGAAATCGAAGGTCCGGCCGCGCTTAAGAGTGATGGTTTCCGTGTGCTCGGTTTCGCTCCCCAACAGGATCGTGGGCTTCAGCGGATCGTCCAAATCGTGGCGTTCGCCGCTGTTTTTCTTGCCCGACTGCAACAGATCCAAAGAGTTTCTGACCTGCACCCAACCATGTCCCTGCTCGCGGATAGACCAGCCATCGCTAGCGATTGGAACGGCACCTGCGGTGAGCGCGTTCTTGATCTCGCGCGGACCGACATTGGCCCCGTTGATATTGCGCCACGAGGCAAGCAGGGCAGCCGCACCAGATACCGTCGGCGCCGAGAAGGAGGTGCCCGAGGCCCAATTGAGCACACCGGCGCCGGCCGGCGGCGTAAAGCCCGAGAAATTGAACGTGCCAATAGCGATAATATCCACCGCATTGCGTCCGTCGGCACTGGGTCCGCGGTTGGAGAAGCTTATGACCCCGCGTTCTTCGAGCGGATACATCAGCACCCCGGCGCCGGCCCCGAAGACCACATCCCACAAAATGCGCGTGTGCACATGGTCGGTCCCGGCAGCCACGGTCAGCGCCGTATAGGCGGTGCCCGGCCGGGCCACCGAACCCGGGGAGGGTCCCTCGTTACCCGACGAGATCACAACTAGGATACCGGCGTCGGTAGCCGCATCAACCACCTGCTCCTCGAGCGACCGGCCGTCGAACAGGGTCGCCCCGCCGAGGCTCATATTCAGGACATCGATATCGACCGCGCCCGATAACTTGACGTCGATCACGTGATCGAGCGCCGCAATGATTGTCGAGGTGGAAGTGCCGGCCCCGGTGTGCGGGAAGACTTTGACCGCATAGATGGTGGATGCGGGCGCCATTCCGAGAATCGGGATCAGGACCAGTCCGCCACCGATGTCGATTTTGGCGGCAGCCGGAAGATGGGTAGCAATCACGCCGCCCGCGGCATCCACTATAGCGCAGTCATTGCTGATAACGCCGCCGACAAAGGTGCCGTGCCAGTGGTTCGTGCTGAGCGTAGAGCCATCAAAGCCGCCTCCTGAATCGGTCGAGAAATCGGGTCCGGCGATGACCGGTGACGAGGCCAAACAGGGATGAGCTGCCCAGGTGCCCGTATCGATGATCGCAACGATGCTGCTGGCTCCAGCGGCCGTATCGGCCCAGGTATCAAAGGCGCCGGTGACACCTCCTAACCAGCTGTAATAGGTATCTAGATTAATTGGACCGGAACCGGCTGGTTCCGCCTTCTTTTTTCTGCCCTTGCCTTTTTTCGGAGGTTCTGTGCTCTGCAGGGTGCCGAGCAGCTCGGCAGCGGCGGCGGGATCAAGCACTTCCAGTCCGTCAAACTGCACGGTCTGTGGAAGGCCGTCCTTCGGCTTGGGCAGATTGACGACCATATCCTTTTCGATGCCATCCACGCCCTTGAGGCCCGAAAGCGCCGCTAAGGCGTCGGCGGGAATCCGAGCCGCCAGCCCGTCAACATTGACGTATTTCATGGTCACGGTGCCGCCGAGGTCTTCGATCGCTGCGATCACCTTGTTATACGGCTTGGCCGTATGGACGATCACGTCGACCTGCGGAAATTCCGGCTGGGCGCTGCCGGTCGCGGTAAGTGCGACCAAGAATATGGCGCCCATTAGGAGAGATAATACGTTTTTCATGATTTGTTCCCCATCTTAAGATGATCGGCTAAAGAATCTTTTTTTCTGACGCTCGTTATAGGCGAATGGCCGCAATTCCTCACCCCCCAAATGGGGTATGGATCCGATTCTGGATTTGCGGTTGTCGATCGGGCCCCTCCGAAACGTCCCAAGCATCCTCTTCTGCGAATCGTGACGCCTGTGCATGAACCACCGAGGCTAGCACAAAATCATCGTTCTTTAGAAGGAAAAAAAGAGCCAGGGGCCCGGCGGATTTTTTGCTTGGGCCGCAATAGATTTTGCGCCTCCGATTTTGTTCCCTTCTCAGGTCCCTGTCTTGGCCTTACCACTTTGACGGGTTTAGGCTGATGCTCCGCCGTGATCTGCCCATGCCTGGGTCATCCTGAGCCGCCGATCCATGCGTTGGGTGGAGTTTTGGGCGACGTGTGCACCCCGTTGCGTTCCCGGTGGGTCGTGTGCTGGTCGCAGCGGTTCAAATCCGCTCTTCCCGACTGTTTTTCTTCAACCACATGATGGTTGACCGGCGAGGCGGTCAGTCGCTGACTGAGGCGATTTGGGCAAAGTGATCGACGTCGTCCCCCAGGAGCTTGCGAATCTTATCCTCGCTCGAGATGAAGTCGATGCCCATGAGCCCGGACACGCTCCACGCCACGCGGCCGGATATGACGCCGACATCCTTGATCGACAGTACAACGCCGCAGTCCTCGGCAATCGGCAGATCGAAACGGATATTGGCACCGTCGAGCGACATATTGTAGACCCAGCAGTCAAACTCGTAACGCCCGCACTGCAGCTTGGCCTGCCAGAGGACGTGGCGGCGTTTATACTTGCGCCGTTCTTTCCCGGCGGCAGGTTTTTCTGTCTCTTTGGCTGACATGAGGCCGTCTTGCTTTGGTCATCCCCGCTTGTGGTTTGGGGTAGGAAATACTACCACAACGCGCCTTCAGACTACAGGACCGTGGGGGCCCTGTCGAGCCCGACAACGGCCAAAAACGGCCAAATTTTATATTAATTTTCCATTTGATTTGGCCGCGCCCCTACAGATAGGAATACAGCCGGTTATCCGAACTGAATTTGAGCCCGGCATACCAGCGGCAAATCGGGTAGAGGGCGGCCACGAACAAGATCCAGAATAGATAGACCCAACCCAAGTCGTACCCGTAACCGTCCGCCCCGGCCGTCCGTGGCAGATGCCAGTAACCTTCTAGGAAGACTTTGACCTTGAAACCGGACGCCACGCCTACGAACAGGGCGACCAGATGAATGAAATAGATATGAACCAGATAGAAAAATAGCGGCACCCGGCCGAATACGGTGAGCACCCGCCCAATCAGCCCGGAGATACGCCCGGCGAAGGCCAGGAACAGAGTTGCCGGCCCCATGGTCATCAAAAGAAATTGCAGGGATGGCGGATATTTGTCGGTATTGAAAAACGATAACCAGCTAACGATACCTTGGCCACCGCCGATCCAGGGTTCGGGGTCACCGTAGAAGTTGCCGAGTCTCAAAACAACAAATCCGAGCGTCATCACGGCGCCGAGACCGATCAGCCAGCGCTTGCGTTTTGAGTCTTCCAGCCGATACAGGCTGCCAAAGGCATAACCAAGTGCCATCACACCGATCCACGGAATGAGGGGATAGGCCGGCCAGATCGGAATGCCGAAGACTTCAAAGCCCTTCGGCTGATGGAGAAGCTTCCAAAGCGTTGACCAGGCGCCTAGATCCTCGGCGTTTACACTGTCCAGAAGATTGTGTCCGGCAACCATAACAACGCCGATCAAAACGACCGCTGCCAGCGGCAGATAAATCAGACCCGCCAAAACGATCATCGAGACGCCAAGCACCCAGATGACCTGGAGGAAAAAGAAATCCGGAATACTGAAAATCCAGCCGATGTTGACAACCGTTAGCTCTAAAACCACGAGCATCAATCCGCGGGTGATGAGGAAACGGGCAACCGACGCTTTGTCCCGCTCGGCCTTGAGCCTCATGAAAACGGCGGTACCAGCCAGAAAAACGAAAACCGGCGCGCAGAAGTGGGTGACCCATCGGGTCGCGAAATAGGCCGCCGTGGTTTGCCCAAGATCGGTCGGATCGAATATGGCATTGGTGAAAAACACGCGCGTATGGTCGAGCGCCATCAGCACCATCACCAGACCGCGCAGGATATCGATCGAGGCAATTCGATGCCCCGAACCCGGTAGCGAATTCGCACCCGGATCAGGTCGAATCGAATTATTGTTGGAAAGGCTGCCTTCCAGCACGCTCATTGTCTCCGCATTTGAATGTTGGTCCGCAGACCACCCCCGCTTCGACATCTATTATAAATAAAAGTGTTACCTCTTGTCTCACGGCTCGTCGAGCCACAAGAACGGTTGATCGATTTTTTTGGCGCAAAACGGCCCGCTTTCGCCTAGGCTGACCCTCTAAGAGGAGATTTGGGTAAAGTGTTCATTGGCAATCGAATCATCGTTGCCCTTACTTTTTTTCTGGCCCCGATCCTGACGCCGGGGGCCGCCACCAGCGCGTCTTTGGAGCCGGCAAAGGAAACCAAGGTACTGACGATTTTTGCCGCCTCCAGTGTCGGTCCCGCAATCGAGGAGATCGCCGACGGTTTCGGGCGGCAGACGAATCTAAAGGTCAGGATTTCAATCGCCTCGAGCGCAGCCCTGGCCCGCCAGATCGAGAAAGGGGCGCCAGCAGATATCTTTATTTCAGCCGACCGGCGCTGGATTCGCTATCTCCAGGACCGCGGCCGACTCAGCGACCGGAATGTGTCTCCGGTTGCCACCAATCGACTGGTTGTGGCGGCGCTCGTGGAGCGGGCGACGACGGAACAGGGGGCGGCGCGAGCCCTGCTCGAACATCCGGACGCTTGGATCGCGATTGGCGACCCGGCTCTGTCGCCGCTCGGCGCCTATACCATGGAAGCGCTACGGGCTATGAAGATCGAGGCGCAACTATCCCGTCGCTTGGCCTTTGCTGCCGATGCCCGCGCGACAATGGCATTCCTGCAGACCGGTGGCGCACCCTTGGCCATCCTTTATGAAAGCGACGCCCGCTCGGTGCACGATCTTGGGATTGTCGCCAGATTGGATCCCTCGCTCCATCGTCCCATTGTCTATTTTGCCGCGGCGATTAGCGACGGCGGGCAGATACTCGCCTTCCTTGACCATTTGACAAGGCCGGCTGCACAGAGGGTTCTTGCGGCGCGAGGTTTCGGCCCGGCCACCGCCGAGAGCGGACAGGAATGAAAAGTGGCGGCGTCGATTCCCTTCCTTGAATCCGGCAAACCCTCTTACGGAATTGTCACCGATGAAAGTGCACTTGTTCGAAAGATAATGGCGCCCAATCCGGGGCCGTATACCTATTGGGGGACGGGGACATTTATCGTCGGCCGAGGGCAGGTCGCTGTCATCGACCCCGGACCACAGGTTCCGGAACATGTTGCGGCGATTGAGGCCGTTGTCAGAGGGGAGGAGGTCAGCCATATCCTTGTCACCCATACCCATCTCGACCACTCGCCTGCCGCCGGACCGCTGGCCGAAAGGACCGGCGCGCCGATCTTCGCCTTCGGGCCACATGGGTCCGGCCGCACGGCCGGGCTCGACGGTCAGGAGGTCGAAGCGGGGGCCGACCGTGCCTTCGAGCCCGACCAAAGGCTGGCCCACGGGGCGCGCATAAAAGGACCGGGTTGGACACTCGAGGTTCTTCATACGCCCGGCCATACATCAAACCATTTGTGCTTTGCGCTGCTTGAAGAGAACACGCTATTTTCCGGTGACCACATTATGGGGTGGTCAACCACCGTGATCTCGCCGCCCGATGGCGATATGGAACTCTATCTCCAGAACCTCGAAGCGATACGGGCGCGGGGATTCGATGTGATCCGGCCGACCCATGGGCCGGCGATCGACGCCGTGCAGTCCTATCTCAGCGCTCTCATCGATCATCGCTTTGACCGTGAGGCGGAAATCCTGGCGGCGCTCGGGAAGGGAATCCAGACCGTTGATGATATTACCGCAGCCGTCTATGCCGGTTTGGCCAGTGAGCTTTTCCCGGCTGCTATGCGCACGGTACTCGCGCATCTCATTTGGCTGGTCGATAAAGGGGTGGTTAGTGCCCACCCCGAACCCAGTCTGAAGGCCCGTTTTTGGCGGTATTGAAGACCCGCAGGCCAAATCGGCGCGAGATACCTGTAAATCAGTCTAAAATGTCCTATATTTGGGGCAAGCTTTCATGCAGGGAGTAGCTTTTGGAGCTGATAATGGACGTTAGGGCTTTCGATCCGGTGCCGACACCGGTACCTGCAGGTGCAGTGGATCCGGATCTCGATCTGGAGGCCGAGATTTTGCGCCTTAAGGCCGAGCGCAAGGCGGTCATTTTGGCTCATTTCTACCAGGAGCCGGCAATCCAGGAGATTGCCGATTTTGTGGGCGATTCGCTCGATTTATCGCGCCGGGCGGCAGCCACCAACGCGAACGTGATTGCCTTTTGCGGGGTTCGTTTCATGGCCGAGGTTGCCAAGATATTGAGCCCCGAGAAGACGGTGGTCCTGCCGGACCTGAGAGCCGGTTGCAGCCTTGAGGAATCGTGTCCGCCAGAAGCTTTTGCCGAGTTCCGGGCCCGGCACCGCGACCATATTTCGCTGACCTACGTTAACTGCTCGGCCGCGGTCAAAGCGCATTCGGATATCATCGTCACGTCGTCGAACGCCGAAGCCATTATCAACCAGATTCCCAAGGACCAACCCATTCTGTTCGCCCCGGACCGCCATTTGGGGGCCTACTTGGCCCGCAAGACCGGCCGCGACCTGTTGTTGTGGCAGGGCACCTGCGTCGTTCACGAGCGCTTTTCGGAGCGTGAGTTGATCAAGCTCAAGGCCCGCTATCCGGAGGCCCCGGTGGCGGCCCATCCCGAATGCCCCGAACAAATCCTCGATCACGCTGATCATGTGGGCTCGACCTCATCGATCCTCGCTTTCGTCAAGGATGATCCGGCCCAAACGATCATTATTGCGACCGAACCGCATATCATCCATCAGATGCAAAAGGCATCGCCGCACAAGACCTTTATCGGCGCCCCGGGCGCCGACGGCAACTGCAGCTGCAACATGTGCCCCTTCATGGCCATGAACTCTATGGAAAAGCTTTATCTTTGCCTCAAGAACCTGGAGCCGCGCATCGAATTGGACGAGGCGACCCGCTTGGCCGCTCTTGTGCCGCTCGAACGCATGCTTGAAATGTCTCCTTTAAAGGCGCTGCCGGTGGCCGCGCCGGCCCGGATCAGCGCCTGATCGATGCAGCCGCTTCAGGGACAGGCGCTGGAGAACTTTCTTGATCGGCTGTTGGCCGAGGACATCGGCTCTGGCGACGTCACCTCGAACGCCGTATTGAGCCCTGAGGCCAATCTCTCGGCCCACATGGCTACGCGGCAGCCCTTGGTGGTGGCCGGCCTCGATCTCGCTGAAGCGCTGTTCCGCAAACTGGACCCCGCTGCGGCGATTGATTTGCTGGTCAAGGACGGCGACAGTGCTCCGAGCGGTGCTTTCTTAATGCATATCGCTGGAAATGCCCGAAGCCTTTTGGCCGGCGAGCGGGCGGCTCTAAACCTAGTTCAGCACCTCTCGGGCATCGCCACCCTGACCCGCGCCTATGTCGAGGCCATCGAAGGGACCGGCGTGGTTCTTTTGGATACCCGCAAGACCATTCCACTGCTAAGGCGGTTGGAAAAATACGCCACGCGGCTTGGCGGGGCCCGAAATCATCGCATGGGGCTCTACGACGCGGTGTTGATCAAGGACAATCACATCGCCGCTGCCGGCGGCGTTAAGGCCGCAGTCAGCGCGGCGCTGGCGGCGGTGCTTGAGACCGGGATGACCGTTGAAGTCGAATGCGACACGCTCGAACAGGCGGCCACCGCGGTCGAGGCCGGGGCAGGGCGGTTGCTACTCGACAATATGGGCCCAAGCGAGCTTAAAGAGGCAGTGCGGCTTTACAAGGGGCGGGCCAAACTCGAGGCCTCGGGCGGTGTCAGCCTCGAAAATATCCGCCAGATCGCCGAGAGCGGTGTCGATTACATCTCGGTCGGCCGCATTACCCAATCCGCGCCGGCGGTCGATATTGGCCTCGACTACGCCTGACAATTTTTCGATTTATTTGTAAATCCGGAGATCGCGTCGAACATCGCGTCAGGGTTTGTGTGCATTGGAAAATGACTCGATCGCGCTATTCTTGAAACAACAACGCCTGCCTCCTTGAGCCGCTTCAAATAGGATAGGCCCTCGTTTTCCTCGCCGTAAACAAATTGCTTGGGCATCGGCAGCCTCAAAAACATCTCCAACAGGTCGCCTTTTTCGGTTCGCTCCAAGATCGAATTCAAAAACTGAATCGCTGCCGTGGCATCGACCTTTTGCACGAGACCGGCCCCGCAAAGGGGAAAACCCGCCAAATCAACTGCTTCGACGCGTTTAGCCAAGCCGTGCAGGAACTGCTCGGCGTTGTCAGTGGGGTGCTCGCGAACCTGACGGGAAAAAAAGCAATCCTCCTCGGCAAGATTTCCTTCAATATTTGAAAAGGCAGCGACACGTTCTGGAAAACTGGACGCCAACAGCAACGCCGCCAACCCTCCCATACTGTGTCCGACGAGGCAAAAGCGCTCTATGCCCAGCCGATCAACCACCCCAATCGTAATTTCCACAAGCGCCTTGACCGAAATAGCGGTGGCAGGCGTGGGTGACGCCCCACAGCCCGGAAAATCGAAGGCCAGCATTTCGTAATCTTGCAAGGCGGAGAGCCTGAACGCCTCGGTGTAATCTTCCTTTGTCGAGCCAAAGCCGTGCAAAAACACGATGGCTGGCCTCGTGCCTTCCCGGTAAAGAGTGGCCAGGCTTAGCTCCTCCTTGCGGTGTCGAATCTTGACATATTTTTCTATCAACGCGCCTCATCCTTCCACGATCCGAGATCGATCCCCAATAGTTTGTAAAGCGGGTCTCGGCTATTGCGGAGCGCCCCAAGGATGCGGGTCTCATTGCCCATGCGATACTCTGCCGCTGCGGCGATATCTTGCGCTGGCTTGCCGGGCAGCACCACGATCCCATCCCTGTCGCCGCAAATAAAATCGCCCGGGCGGATCAGCGTGTCTCCAATTTCGATTGGCTTTTGGATGCTATCCCGACCAAGTCGCTGTTTGCTCGGTCCTTGAACCGCATGGCCGCGACAAAACACAGGGAGTTCAGATTTTTTGAGCGCTTCCAGATCACGCACTCGCCCATCGATAACGATTCCCCCGAGGCCAACCAAAGCAGCAGCCTCAACAATCAGCTGGCCAAGGAAAGCGCACTCACAATCGGCACCGGTCGCGATCGTTAGCACGTCCCCGGGTTTGGCCGAATATAATGCTGCGTGGATAGCAAGATTGCTGTCGCCGGAACAAAACACAGTAAAGGCGGCACCGGCGAAATTATTGGCTCTGGTTACCGGCCAGAATACTGAGCGCAGGACCCTGCAGCTTTCAGCCGCCTCATAGAGGGCCGCGGGCGGTAGTTTGGAAAGTCGTTTTATCAATTCAGCTTTCATCGACCGGAACCTTTCCCGCGGCCAAAGAATGGTAGCCGAAACGGCGCCGCGCCGCTGTGAGCGTCTGGCCGGACATGATGGCGTGGCGAATCTTGTCCTCAGTTTCCTCAACTTTGCGAGCCAGGTCCCAGACCTCTTGCCTGATGGGGTTCGGCACAACGACAATTCCATCTGCGTCACCGATTACAATGTCGCCGGGCGATATTTCCACACCCCTGAAAGTGGTCGGTTCCTGAACTGCACGAAGCCCCACACGGCCCTTTCCGGTGCGCATGTAAATCCCCAACGAAAACAGCGGATAGTTTAATTCGGATGAAAACCGAAAATCTCTGGCCACGCCGTCGATAACCGTCCCTGCAATCCCTCTTTGCTTGGCCGCCAAGGTCAATAGGTCACCCCAGACCGTGCAATCGGTGCGGCCTGTATTGTTGATCACGATCACCGCCCCCGGCGGCACATCGTCGATGTAATCTCCGACCGTTTGATCCTTCGCGGCCTCTTCTATAGGGACGTATTCGACCGTGAAGCATTCGCCCACCAACCGAAACGAAGGATCAAGCGGCCTGATCCCTTCGCATTGTCCGGCAAAGCCCACCAGATCAAGCGCATCGCTGATCGCCGCCAGTGGCAGTTCGGCGAAGCGTTCAGGGGCGGTCATCTGGCGGGCCCTTCGACCAATGCTTCATACCGGGAATCAAGAACCGTGACCGGGTCCTCCCCGGCCGCCAAGGCCCGTTCGAATTCTTCTTCGAAGCATTGCAATTTGGCGGCCTGTGAAAGCACGTCGCGGATCCGTGTCTGAGGTATGATCACCGCCCCCGATGGATCCAGAACCGCAAAATCGCCTGGATGTATGGTCACGCCGGAGATCGTAATCGGCACATTGGTACCGATCTCGATGTAACGGCCGCGAGCGGTGAGCGGCGTTGTCCCAAGCGCCAACAAAGGCATGCCATGGCCGCGGATTTCCTCCAAATCCCGGACCAGCCCATTGACCAACAGCCCGGATACACCTTTTCGTTTTGCCGCCAGCGTCAATAACCCGCCCCAGCATGCGGCCCGGGTATCGGCGCCATTGTCGATGACCAGGATACTGCCCGGCTTGGCACTTTGAATTGCCCGGGCGCCAAGATGGACTGCGGAGCGGAGATTCGACGCCGGCCCCAGTTGAATGGTTACGATTCTTCCAGCGGCGAGGATTGGCTGTCCAAACGAATTCAGGCCGCCAATTCCGCCCTTAAGCTGGGCTCGTTCCATGGCGTCCGAGAGAAGACTGGTCGAATACTTTTTCAATTCATCAGCGTTTGTCATGAGCAATCCGGGCAAAAAGTGGATTTGCAATCTTTCGCCATTATGAGATGGAATCACGGATATATTATATTAAATAGATTGAATCAACTAATATTATTATGATACATAGATTAAACGACGAAATTGATATCGAGATTGTAAGACTCATGCAGGACGGTAGAAGACATCTTGAAAAACTCAACATTTTGAAGGCGACCAGCGGGATTCGCTCGGATTGGCATAATTTTGTCCTAAGCGAAATCAACGACCACGTCATCCGTGTCAGTGTCATAGATCGGGATTTTCATTGGCATCGGCATTTAGATAGCGATGAAGCCTTTATCGTCCTCGAGGGGGAACTTAATATTGATCTCGAAGAGCGAACCGAGGTGCTGAAGCCCGGCGATTTCATGACCATACCGAAGGGTGTCCTGCATCGCACCAGGGCCAAGGGTCGAACGGTCAACATTACGTTTGAACATCGGAGCAGCAAAGCGGTGGGCGATCCCTGAATTGGTGGATCCTTAGTCCGGTTTATCTCCAGGGGAGGGAAAATGACCATAAAACTCGATAGTATCGACCGCAGGATACTAAGCATCCTGTTGCAAGATGCGACCACATCGAAGGCTGACATTGCCCGCGAGGTCGGGATCGCTGCCTCGGCGATCTTCGAGCGGATTAAAAAGCTTGAGAAAGCCGGCGTGATCCGCGGTTATGAGGCCCGCGTCGATGCTGCCGGTCTCGGTTACGGAATTCTGGCCTATATTTTTGTAGCCGAACTGAAGCCGACCCGCAGCTTTGACACCGGGGCAGCGCTGGCCAAGGTTACCGGGGTCGAAGAAGTGCACAAGATTGCCGGCGAAGACTGCTTCTTGCTCAAGCTGCGAACCGAAAACGCTCAAACGCTGGCTGAAATTCTCGATAATGAGATTGATGTCATACGCACCGTCGCCAGCGTCCGCACCACCATCGTGTTGAAGACGATTCTCGAACAGGCCATATTAAGCGGCGTCAATCTGCAGCCAGCTGCCGGCTCAACGCCATGACCTGGGCCGCATCTGAAATCTGAAAGAGAAGAAATGCCAAGGATTGCTCTTGTCCAAATGTCAATGTTGGAAGACCTCGAGGCCAATGTTGAAAAATCCCTGGAGCTTCTCGAGGCAGCGGCGGCAAAGGGCGCCCATGTTGCGATCTTCCCCGAGTTGCAGTTTTCACCTTTTTTTCCGCAATATGAAAACCGCCGCGCCTCGATCTATGCGATCGGGATCGACCATCCGGCGGTCCGACGGATGCAGGAGGCCTGCAAGCGGCTGGGCGTGGTGGCGGTCCCCAATTTTTATCTTGAAGAGGGTCGGAACCGCTTTGACGCCTCGCTGGTCATCGATGCGGATGGTGAGATTTTGGGCATCTCGAAGATGGTCCATATTGTGCAAATGCCCGGCTTTTACGAACAGGACTATTACACGCCTTCGGACACCGGCTTTGGCGTCTATCCGACCCGCTTCGGCAAGATCGGCGTGGTCATCTGCTTTGACCGCCATTACCCGGAAAGCCTGAGATCATGCGCCTTGCAGGGGGCGCAACTGGTGGTCATCCCGACCGCTATCGTCAACGGCGAGCCCCTCGAGGTCTTCGAGTGGGAGGTGCGCATCCCGGCCATGCAGAACAGCCTCTATGTTGCCATGTGCAACCGGGTCGGGCTGGAAGGGGAGATGGACTTTTGTGGTGGCTCGATGCTGGCCGATCCGAACGGCGGCCTTGTCGCCAAGGCCGACCACAGCGAGCAGATCCTTTACGCCGATTATGATCTTGAATTGCAGGCCAAAGCCGCCGCCGAACGCCCCTACATCCCGCTCATGAGACCCGAGGCTTATTTCACGCTCTAATCCGCGAAATAGACAATCAGGCCGAAGACGGCGATGGCGACGACGAAGACCGCGATCAGGCGTTTTTCGTCGCCAAGCTTGACTTTCTTGTGCTTTCTGGACATTGGGCCCTCCGCCGTTTCTTATGATGGCGAGCTTTTGGCCGTTCCGTCAAGGGCCAGCCAGGACGGCACATCGACCCGGCAGGGCCGGCCGTCCTCCAACTCAAGCGGGCCTTCCAGAAATTCGAGCCGCACCAGCGCCATGGCGCGGCCGTCGATGGCTGAGCGCACGTCACCGGCCGTTCTTTCGGCGGCTGCTATCAGGCTGCCCGGGGCCGGGGCCGGGCCTTCAAAGACGATCGGCAACAGGCGCTTTTTGAGGGTACCGCGATAATTCATCCGCGCCGTCACTTCCTGGCCGACGTAGCAGCCCTTTTCGAAATCGACCCCGGCCAGCTCCTTGGCGTTGGCCTCGAGAAACGTCTGGCGGCCCGCTGCAATATCGCGGCTGCCGTCCGGAAGGCCCAGAGAAAGGCGCAATTCTTCGTAGACGCCGAACCCGCGTTGCGGCTCCGGCGGCTCGATATCGGCCGCCAATATGGCCCGGCTGCCAAGCTCCGCAAGCCGCGGGTCGACGAACCTGAGGCCGCCGTCCATGGCTTGGCAGGCGCCGGGCTGGCCACCCCCATCACCGCCGAGCAGGGCCCAGACCCGCCATCCACGCGAGACGTCCACAATCTCGACCTCGGCCCTAAGGCGATAAAGCCCCAGCGTGCGAATGAATTCTTCGAGCCGTGCGGCCTCGCAATCAAAAAGCAGGCGCTGGCCATCATCGGCGATGAAGAAATCAAAAAGATATTTACCCTGCGGCGACAGCAGCCCGGCGTAGATGGCGCGGGTAGGGCTGACCTTTTCGATATCGTTGGTGATCAGACCCTGCAGAAAGGAGCGCGTGTCGGGGCCGGAAATCGCGACGATTCCACGCTCGGATAGCGGCACGGTATGGCTTTGCACGTCGTTCATCGATGAGGGTTCCTCGGTTGCCCCTTGAATTAGACCGGATCGGTAAGCAGGGCAAGCGGCGCCGGCCGAAAGACTTGAGAAAGCCCGGGCCGGCAGGTACAAGAGGCCAACCCTTTGGGGCCAGCCATCCAGGCGACTGTTTGGCCAGCCATCCAGGAAGGAACCATGGCCGAGACCTTCGATCTTCTGATCCGCGGCGGCATCTGCGTGACCCCAGAGGGCACGATCAGGGCCGATGTGGGTGTGCGCCAGGCGCGCATTGACGAGATCGGCGATCTCGGGGCGGCGGATGCGGCAGAAGTAGTCGAGGCGGCGGGTCTGCATGTCCTGCCCGGCGCCATCGACAGTCAGGTGCATTTCCGCGAACCGGGCGGCGAGGCGAAGGAGGATCTGGCCTCGGGCTCCGAAGCCGCGGTCATGGGCGGCATCACTGCAGTTTTCGAAATGCCGAATACCTGGCCGCCGACCACCGACGCGGCAGCCCTTGAGGACAAGCTCAAGCGCGCCAAGGGACGCATGTATTGCGACCACGCCTTTTATGTCGGCGGCACGGCTGAGAACGCCCAAGGCCTGGCCGAACTTGAAAGGCAGGCCGGTTGCGCCGGCGTAAAAGTGTTTATGGGCTCGTCGACCGGCACCCTTCTGGTGGCCGGGGACGAAGCCCTACGGGAAGTTTTGAGCCACGGCAATCGCCGGGTCGCTATTCACGCCGAGGACGAAACCCGACTGGAGCAGCGACAGCATCTGGCCGAGCCGGGCAAGGTCGAGACCCACCCGGTGTGGCGGGACGAGGAGGTGGCGTTTTTGGCCACCAAACGGGTCGTCAAGCTGGCCAGGGAAACCGGACGGCGAATTCATGTGCTGCACGTTACAACTTCCCAAGAGCTTGCGTTGCTGGCCCAGGCCAAGGATATCGCGACGATCGAGGTCACACCCCAGCACCTGACCCTCACAGCGCCCGAGTGTTACCGTTTGCACAACACTTTCGCCCAGATGAATCCGCCGATCCGCGGCGCCCGGCACCGCGAGGCCATCTGGCAGGCGGTGAGCGACGGGGTTGCCGATGTGGTCGGCTCGGACCACGCGCCCCATACAATCGAGGAAAAACAAAGGACCTATCCTAAAAGCCCAGCCGGCATGCCGGGCGTGCAGACGCTGATGCCACTGTTGCTTCATCACTTGGCGGAGGGGCGATTAAGCCTTGAGCGGCTGGTCGATCTGGTGGCCCACGGCCCGGCCCGCATCTTCGGCCTTGGCGACAAGGGACGCCTGGAAGTGGGGCGGCATGCCGATTTTACGATCGTCGATCTTGATCACTTGTGGACCATCAGGCGGGCCTGGCTTCGCAGCCGGGCCGGCTGGTCGCCGTTCGAGGACATGACCATCAAGGGCAAAGTCAAAGGCACGATCATCCGCGGCGTCCGCGTGATGTGGGAGGATGAGATCTTGGGCGCCCCGGCAGGCCAGCCGCTGAGCTTTGATGAAACCCTTGATTTGTAAGGGTTTCAACCGCTTTTCGTTTCCAGGATTGGAATGTTGGGATCGCCGCGGGCGATGAAATTGCCGTTCCGGAAGTCAGGCTTCCGGTAGCCGAATGGCCGCCCGTCAAGATCTACCACACCACCACCGGCCGCTTCGAGGACCGCCTGGCCGGCCGCGGTGTCCCACTCCATGGTCGGCCCGAAGCGCGGATAAAGATCGGCTTCGCCGGCCGCAATCAGACAGAACTTTAATGAACTCGAGATGCTGACGATCTCGGCCGCAACGTAATTCGAGATAAAGGCCTCAGTCTCGGGGGTGCGGTGTGAGCGGCTGGCGAGAATGGTGAGAGTGTCGCCGGCCGGTCTGACCGAAATGGGCTGGGCCGCGATCTTGCCGACAGAGAGGCCTTTGGCCTCGAAGGCGCCAAGACCCGCAATGCCCCAGAAGGCGCGATCCATCGCCGGCGCATAAACAATTCCAAGGACCGGTTGGCGATCGCGGATCAAAGCGATATTGACGGTAAAAGCATTACCCTTGCTTACAAATTCCTTGGTGCCGTCCAGGGGATCGACCAGAAAAAAAGGCCGCTCACCGATCTCCGGTATCTCCCCTTTCGCTGTTTTTTCCTCCGCCACAACCGGTATTTGGGGGACCAGGCGGGCCAGAGCAGCGAGAATGATTGTCTCCGCCTCCTCGTCAGCTTGCGTCACCGGCGAGGAATCGTCCTTGATACGCACTTCGGGGACGCCCTCGAAGTGGCGCATGATCGCCCGACCGGCCTTAACCGCGGCATCAAGAAGGGGATCGGCGAGTTTATCCAAAGCAAGATCGTCCATACTGCCGGTGGTCCTGATTGCAAGGTTGGTTGGCGTCCTGATTTGCGCTAAGAATTGACGGCATATACCTTGGGAGCGGGTGATGGACAACCTCAAATTTTCAGCTCTGCTGTGTTCGCGGCTGTGCCACGACCTGGCAAGCCCCTTGGGCGCCATCAATAACGGCGTTGAAATGCTGGCAACCGAGACCGACCCCAGCCTGATTAGGCAGATCACCGGCCTGATCGAACAGAGCGCCCGTCAAACCACGAACCGGTTGCAATATTACCGTCTCGCCTTCGGGGCGGGCAGCGGCCTTAGCTCGCAGGTTGGCCTCGGTCAGGCCAAAGCAGCGATGGAGGCCTTCTTCGGCGATCAAAAGATCGAGCTGGAGTTTGACCCCGGGCAGAGGACCGCAAGCCCGGCGGTTGTGAAACTCCTGATGAATCTGGCCCTGACCGCCGGCGAGACCATTATCAGAGGCGGCAAGCTGGTCATCGAGATCGAAGATCAGGCCCCCGGTACGCGCCTTGCCTTGCGGGCCGAAGCCGACAAAATCAAGGTGCGCGACACCATCGCCGACGCCCTAGCCGGCCGGCTGGCGGAGGAGGATCTGGATTCGAAATTAATACCGGCTGTTCTGGCGGCCGAGATTGCCAGCGCCCTCGGGACAAGTATCAACCTGGCGGATCCATCGGCGGGCGGGTTTTCGCTTGCTGTAGATGTGCCGGCGGCCGGGCCGGGCTAGGCGGGGTCCGCAGGTTGCATGACCGGGCTGACGACCGGCTTGACTTCGGCTTCGGGATCGCGCAGCACGTAACCGCGGCCCCAAACCGTCTCGATATAATTGTCGCCGCCGGTGGCCGCGGCCAGTTTCTTGCGCAATTTGCAGATAAAAACATCGATGATTTTCAGCTCTGGCTCGTCCATGCCCCCGTATAGATGATTTAGAAACATTTCCTTGGTCAGGGTCGTCCCCTTGCGCAATGACAAGAGCTCGAACATGGCATATTCCTTGCCGGTCAGATGGATCGATCCCGCTTCGGTCTCAACCGTCTTTTGGTCAAGGTTGATCGACAGTTTGCCGGTCCTGATCAGTGACTGCGCGTGCCCCTTCGAGCGCCTGATAATGGCGTGGATGCGCGCTACAAGCTCTTCCTTGTGGAAAGGCTTGGTCACGTAATCGTCGGCCCCAAACCCCAGGGCCATGACCTTGTCTTCGAGATTGGATTGTCCGGACAGGATCAGAATGGGCGTCGAGACGTTCGAAAGGCGCAGCTTTTTCAGGACGTCGTAGCCGTTCATGTCGGGCAGCCCGAGATCGAGAAGGATGATGTCGTAGTCATAGAGCTTGCCGAGATCCAGCCCCTCTTCGCCGAGGTCGGTGGCGTAGACATTAAAGCCGTCCGAGGACAGCATCATCTCGATGCTTTTCGATGTGGAAGGATCGTCTTCGACCAACAATACCCGCATGGCCAGCCTCCCCGGTGGGTTCGCAACGTTATTTTGGGAACAAACGCCAAAACCCAAGCCGCGCGCGGCTCACACCGCCGCATTAATAAAGATTAACATGACTTTGGTCGCCCGGCAAGACGGTGATTCACGAAACAGATCGACTTTATTCACCAGGGCACGGCTCGGCGCGGGCTCTGGTTCTCAAGACCACCACATTGCCACCGAGCACCAGCACCAGACCGGCAAGCGATAATAGGGTCCATTGGTAACCCTCGAATATCGTCGAAATGGTGAGCGCTACGACCGGAAAAGCAACCGCCACATAGCCGGCTCGCTCGAGGCCGGCCCGGCTCAAGAGCATCAGAAAACAGCTGAATGCGATCACCGTGCCGAAGACAGCCAAATAAGCCAGCGAGATCAGGTAGGGGGCCGAAGTATCGAAGCCGGGTTTGATCCCGGAGGCCATGGCAAAAATGGTCAGAAAAATCGAACCATAAAGCATCCCCCACGCGTTGGTTGGGAGCAGCGGCAAAGGCTGCGCCGTCTTTGACGCCGCGACCGTGTTGCCTAGCGAGGCCAACCATGTGGCCAGAATGGCGGCGCCCAGGCCGATCATCGCCAAACTGCCAAAGCTGAAGGATTTGAGGTCTGGCCAAAAGATCAAGACAAGCCCAAAGAGGCCGACCAAGGAGACGGCAACCATTCTCCATTCGAGCGGCCTTTTGAGGAATAAGACGCCATTGAAAATATTCATCAGCGCCAGCAGCGAAAAGACAATCGCCACCAGTCCGGAAGTCAGATACTCGATAGAGAGATAGGTAAAATAGTAGTTGGCCGAGAATAGGAACAGTCCCAGCCCAGCGAAAACCCGGTGTTGCCGCCAGGAAAAGCGCAGCGGACTCTTGGTGACCAGGCAGAAGACGAACATGATTGCCGCTGAAGCAGAAAACCGGTAAACGATCGACCATTCCAGCGGCACTTCACCGAGCTGAAATGTGATTGCGTACCAGGTCGAACCCCAGATCAGCACAGTCGTCGAGAAAAGGAATAGATTAAGCATTAAACTTTTTCATGCGGACCCCGGTCGCCGCTCATAGGGGCGACCGGACCGGAACCTCTCTCATAATTATGGTGGTGTTGGCGGTCAATCAGCCGGCCAGCGCTCTTAAGCGGACGGGGAAATGCTTCGCGATCGCCCCCACGTCTTTGACGAACCGGGACTGGGGATGGCGGCTCAGGACCGCCGCCTGGCGGCGGATCGCCTCGGTAACGCGTTCGTCCTCTTGCAGGATTCCGGCCAGCGGCGGCTCAAAGTTGAGGAATGCTTTTGCGACGCGCCGCAGCGCTTCGTAGGTCCTCTCACCATCCAACTGGCCCTGGGCGCGATTAACGACGATGCGGATATCCGCCTCGGGGTTGCGCAAGCGCGCCAGCTTGATGAAAGCATAGGCGTCGGTAAGGGAAGTCGGGTCCGGTGCCAGAACCACCAGGATGACGCCATGATTGTCGGCCAAGGTCTGAACGTTGGCGTCAACCCCGGCTGCAAGATCCAGCACAACGTGGTCATAGCGGCCGCAAAGCGCCGTCAGTCCAGACTTGAGGCCCATGAGCCGCTCGGTTGCGACCGTGCTCAGCGCACCGGAGCCGGAGCGGCCGGAGATTATGTCCAGCCGACCCCGCCGGTTGACCGGATCGGTGTAGGTAAGCGCGGCGGCTGCCAGATCGATATTGCCGCTGATCACGTCTCCGATATCATGCTGCGGCATCAGGCCCAGCTGAATGTCGACATTTGCCAGGCCCAAATCCCCATCGAACAGAAGAACATCCCGTCCCAATCGAGCCAAGGCGTGGCTCAAGGTGACGGCGAAAACGGTTTTCCCGACCCCGCCCTTTCCCGATGCTACCGTAATCAATTTTTGTTCGAGATCGCTTTGCCGGTAGCCGGTCATCAGACGGCTTTCTTGCGTGAGGTCATGGCCTGGCCCGCCGGTGCGAGTTGGATCAACAGCTTCGCCAACCCTGACGCTGTTGCTGGTTCCAGTCGGTCGGCCGGATTCGGTGATTGACCCAAGGCCGAGATTATGAGGTCGCCAGAGCTTGCTGCTGAAAACAAACTGCCAAGCCGCCGGCTGGTGTCGAGCCGCGATGCGATCATGCGGCGGGCGCCGAGCGCGGCGAAGATCTGTGCCGCCTCGGCCGCCTCCATCGGGTCGATCCCGGCCGGCAGCACAAGGATGGGTTCGGCCCCGCTGTCGCGGACAAACTGGCTAAGCCGTTTCATCTCGGGAAGGCTCAGCGGATTAACGCCGTCGCTGTCGATCAACCGCAACTCCCCACCTGTTCCAGGAAATTCGCCGGCAATCTTTTCTGCGGCCAGCGTCTTTCCCGCGCCGTATGGTCCCACAAACATCAGGGTGTGATTGTCGAGTAAGGACAATGGCCGGAAACGGAAGCAGATTTCCAGCGCCCCGGCAAGCGAAGCGGGCAGCGTGCCTGGGTCGAGCGCCGCCGCGGCGGTCTGTATTCTCATGGCCAATTCAAACGGCACACCATGATGGTCAAGAATTTCCGTTATCTGGTCATCCTGGAAGGTCGGCCGGCGGCCGGGAATCCGTTTCTCCGCATCTAATCTGGCCTGATGCCGGGTACCACGGCGACCTTCGAAGGCAACCGTGACCCGCACCGAGGATTTCGATTCGTCCGAGCGGATTATCAGCACGTCGGGCCCAAACTCTTCCCTGAGGCGGTCCAATGCCTCCGGCATCGATCTGGCTGTTATGGTTTTAAGCCTCATGGTTCCTCCACAGCCGCGGTAGCGCGGCGCTCACCTCTAATACAGGGAAATCTCTCTATCTTCACCCGGTGACGGCACATGGAAGCCATCGGCTGAATATTGCTTAAGTTTGTTACGCAAGGTTCGGATTGAAATGCCCAGAATGTCGGCTGCCCGCGTACGGTTTCCTATACAGTGGCGCAAAGTCTCCAGAATCAGATCCTTCTCCACGTCGGCCACCGTTCGTCCGACCATCCGGCGGTGCCGATCGGCCAGAACCAGAAGTGCCGCGGCGATCGATTCGGGATTTTCCGGCAACGGCAGATATTCGCGGGCTCCGGCCTTATCCGCATTGGCCGCCACTTGACGCTGTTCCCCAACGCCGAAGGCGATAATCGGCGTTGCCAATCCACGATTAGCCAAATTCGTAATCGCCGCTTCGATATCAAGGCTCGCTTCGATCAACAAGAGTTCGGCGCGTTCGGAGCGCATGGCCTTGGTGGCTGCAGCGAGACTATCGGCATGAACGAAACGGCCCCCTTCGCGGTTGGCGACGGAGACAGCGGTGGCCATATTACCGTTCAGATTTCCCAGGACAATTATTCGCATAACGGCTGCTCCCGTCAGTGCCGCGCCGGCCTGTGCGCCGTCGCGGGCTGTTCGATCAGTCGAAGTAACTCACCTTTTTGGCGGGTGGCAAAATCGTGTTAATCAGTATCTCGAGCTTGCGCGGATTTTCCTTGCGGCCGATCGAGGCGGCGCCAAGCGCATAAACCGAGTTGACAAGCGATTCCTCCTCGGTCAACCGGTCGGCGCGGGCGGCTAGCGGTATAAAGACCATATGAGCCAGAATGGCGCCGTAAAAGGTGGTCAGAAGCGCCACTGCCATGGCCGGACCAATCTGCGAAGGATCATCGAGCATTTGCAGCATACGCACCAGGCCCAGAAGTGTGCCGATCAACCCCATTGCCGGCGCCACTTCGCCGGCCCGCCGTAGAATATCGACGCTTTTCAGGTTCCGGCTGGCGATCGTGCCAGCCTCGCGGTTCACCAGATTCTCCACTTCGTCGCTCTGGCTGCCGTCGACCAAAAGCTGCAGCGCGTTGGCGAACAGGGGCTGATCGCTCTGATTGGGGATTTCTTCCTCGAGTTCAAGCAGGCTTTTCGGGCGATTGCGCTCGGCCAGCTGGATCACTTCGAGCGCCGCCAGGGTCGGGTCGTCGGACGGTTGACTGAACAGTCGCCATAACGTCCTCGGGGCCTCGGAAAGTTCGGTCATTGAGAAACTGATCGTGGTCACAGCTGCGGTACCGGCGAGAACGATCAGCAGACCGGCTGCGTTCACATAGGCGGCAGGCGAACCGCCGATGGACATGGCGATGAAAATAAGCGCGAAGCCCGACAAGAGTCCGAAAATGGCTGTCATTTGATCTGTCTCGCCCCCCTGTTAAACGCCCCGGGTGCAATCTTCCGGAACGGGATCGTTAGCCCTGGCTCGAACCGTCTTTCAATATTTCGGTCATGGTAACCCCCAAGTGATCGTCGACAATCACCACTTCACCGCGGGCCACCAGACGATTATTCACATAGACATCGACCGGCTCACCAACTTTGCGATCCAGCTCGATAACCGTCCCGGGGGCCAGTGTGAGAAGTTGGCTCACCTCAAGACTGGATTTGCCGAGAACCGCGCGCACTGTGACCGGCACGTCGTAGACCGGCTCCATTGGTGCGTCGTCCTCAGGCCCCGGGGCCCTTGATTTTCCGGCGGTTTGCGGACCAAATTCCTCCAGTTCCACCTCCATGAGCCGGACCTCGGACTTTTTGTTCCTCTGGCTGCTCAAGCCTTGGTCCTTTTGGTTATCGTTTGGCATCGATTTCGCTCCCTGGCACCCGTCTCTGGCAAACCAGCGCCTCTAATAAACCAGATCGTCGTCGGCGGTGCTACGGCCAATGAAAATCTCACCGGCTTCGGCCAGTTCCTTGGCCTCGGCGATGATCCTCTTTTGCGCTTCTTCGACATCTCCCAGCCGCACCGGCCCCATGGCTGCCATATCCTCGTCGAGGATGGCCGTGGCGCGTTCCGAGAGGTTGGAGAAGAAGAGCTGCCTCATGTCCTCGGAGGCGCCCTTGAGGGCCAGGGCCAGCGCCTCCTTCTTGACCTTGCGCATCAGCGTCTGCATGGCCATCGGCTCGAGCTGCCCGAGGTCTTCAAAGGTAAACATCAGATCGCGAATGCGCTCGGCCGATTCATGATTTGTCTGATCAAGGGCGCTTAGGAATCTGACCTCGTCGCCGGGGTTCATATGGTTGAATATCTCAGCCACGGTCTTGTGGCCGTCCTGGCCGGTCCGGCGCGCCAGATTGCTCATGAATTCAACCCGCAAGGTCTCCTCCACCCGCGCCAGCACCTCGGGCTGGACCTCTTCCAATGAGATCATGCGCCTCACCACATCGAGCGCCAAATCTTCGGGCAGGACCGCCAGGACCCTGGAGGCGTGCTCGGGTTTGATCTTTTGCAGCACTACCGCCACCGTCTGCGGGTATTCGTTCTTGAGATAGGCCGCCAGGACCAGCTCATCGACGTTGCCCAGCTGATCCCACATTGTGCGGCCGGCCGGGCTCCTGACTTGGTCCATGATCTTGGCCACCTTGTCGGCTGGCAGAATCTTGGCCAGCAGCCGCTCGGTCGAGCGGTATGTGCCCTGCAGGGAGCCGGTCGAGGAGGTCGCGGCCACGAACTCGTCGAAGATCCGCCCAACCGACCGGGCGTCGACGGTGCCCAGGGACGACATGGCCTGGGTCAGCTCGCGCACCTCATCGTCGCTTAACAGCTCCCAGACTTCGCGGCCGAAGTCCTCGCCCACCGCCAGCATGAACACCGCCGCCTTGTCCGGGCCGGTCATTCTGGAGAGCGTATCCTGGTCTTGTGCCATGCCTTGCCGGTCCCTATTCGCTGTTCAGCCATTTGCGGAGGATGGCCGCGGTTTCCTCCGGGTTTTGCTCGACCAGCCGCCCCACTTCCATGACCTTGGCGGCTTCGGTCTGGGTCTCGGGTGGTGATCGGGTTGTTGCCTCGTCTTCAAAAACACCGGCCGCCGTCATCGGCCCGGTCTCTGGCACCGCCCGAGCAAAGCCGGGGATGCGGCCCGCCATCAGCGGCCGCGCGAAAATCACCACGGCGAACACCACCAGGCCGGCCACAAGGATCAGCTCCATAAGATTTTGAAAAGCGTCCCGCGACAGCCCTAGAAACGGGAAGGCCGAGGTGCCCAGCTCCTGCTCCGAAGCCGAGGCAAACTGTATATTGACCATCTCCAAGCTATCGCCGCGCGCCGCATCAAAGCCGATTGCCGAACGCACCAGGGCGCTCCACCGGTCAAGCTCGGCTTGGGGGCGCGGCTGATAGACCACCTGGCCATCGGCGTCCGGCCCATAGGTGCCATCGATCAGCACGACCGCTGAAAGCTTGCGGATTTCGCCCGGTTCGACGGTCTCGGTGCGTGTCGTCTTGGCAATCTCGTAATCGGTTCTCTGTTCCGAACGGATGGGGTTGGGGCGGCCCGTTTGATTGGGCGGAAACTCTTCGATCAGCGTGGTCGAGCGCTCGATCTGGCTGTTGGGGTCAAAACTCTCGGAATTGGTGGTCGTGCGACTGAAATTGAGCTCGACCGCGACCGAAGCCCGGACATTATCGAAACCGACGATCTCGGTCAGCATCGATTCGATCTGGCGGCGCAATTGTTCCTCGTGGGCGGCCCGGCGGGCACCCAAATCGCGGGGGCTGAAGGCTTGGCCGGCGGTGGTTTCGGGCCGTGAGGCCAGCAGCCCGGCCAGCGACAATTGAAGGATCGCGGCCTGGTCTTCCGGCACCAGGATGGTCGCCCCGTTGGCCTGCACCTGGTAAGGGATCTGCAGCGCTTCGAGCCGCTTGACGATCGGCCGCGACTGCTCCAGACCCAACCCGGCATAGAGCGGCACCATCGGCGGCGATGTGAAGCCCAGAACAAGAAGAATGAGAAAAGCCGCAAGACCAACCAGTGCCGCGCCCCAAGCCAAGCCGATCCTTGGTCCCAAGGCCCGCATGTCGCTCAATAATCCCGGCATTGGCATCCTCGTAATCGCTTGACTTGGCCGGGGCCGAAAAAAAGTGCCGGCACACCGGACGGCGCGCCTGCGACGCGCCGTAACCTGAGGTCAATTCTAGGCAAAAATTGCCTAGTTGTGTGAATCCTTTTTTCCTCAAATTTGATGTTTTTTGACCGCCCGAACATTAAACCCGGCTGCGGCACCCAATCCCGGCACCCCGCGACTGGTGCTTGCGTCGATAAAACAAATGCCTATATTCGTCGCCATGAAAAAGGCGGCGGAAATCGAACGGCTTTTAAAGCCCTGGCAAGCAGGCCGGCCGAACCTCCTGGACTTTGACAAGGCCCCGGCGGATACACGCGTCGTCGTGGCCATGTCCGGCGGCGTCGACAGCTCGGTGACCGCGGCGCTGCTCAATGAGTTGGGCTTTGAAGTGGTGGGCATCACCATGCAGCTCTACGACGACGGGGTCCTGAGGCAAAAGAAAGGCACCTGCTGCGCCGGCCAGGACATTCACGACGCCCGCCGGGTCGCCGAGGGCTTGGGCATCCCCCATTATGTACTCGACTATGAAAGCCGCTTTCGCGACTCGGTGATGGAGGATTTTGCCGACGGGTATTTGCGCGGCGAGACCCCGGTCCCCTGCATCACCTGCAATCAGACCGTCAAGTTCCGCGATCTTCTGGCCGCGGCCAAGGATCTGGGCGCCGATTGCCTGGCCACCGGCCACTATGTGCGCTCCGAGCCTGCCGGCCAGGGCCGGGCGATGCTGCGGGCGGTCGACCGGCGGCGCGATCAAAGCTATTTTCTGTTCGCAACCACCAGGGAGCAGCTGGCGTATGTACGCTTTCCATTGGGCGGGCTGATAAAGCACGAAGTGCGCGAACTGGCCAGACGCTATGGGCTCATGGTGGCCGACAAGCCCGACAGCATGGATATCTGTTTCGTGCCGGCGGGCAATTACGCCTCGGTGATCGAACGCCTGCGCCCGGGTGCGGCCGAGCCGGGGGATATCGTCCATATGGACGGCCGGGTGATCGGCCGCCACGACGGGATTATCAATTTTACCATCGGTCAACGCCGGGGCTTGAGGCTGGGCGGAGAAAAGGATCCTCTCTATGTCATCAAGCTCGACCCGCAATCACGCCGGGTCATCGTCGGCCCTAAGGAAGCTCTGCTGACCGCGGCGCTGTATCTAAAGGATCTGAACTGGCTGGCGGCCGGCGGGAACGATTTGGAACGCGCCATATCGGTCAAGATCCGCAATACCCAGGAACCGGTGCCGGCAACCCTGGTGCCGGGGCCGGGCGGCCGGGCCGAGGTGGTCTTCGAGGCGCCCGAAGGCGGCGCCTCGCCGGGCCAGGCTTGTGTGTTCTATGACGGCGAAATGGTCCTCGGCGGCGGCTGGATCGAGAGCACCAGGGCCGTGGTGCCTCTGGTGACCGTGGCCGCGGAATAAGTTGCCGGAGGGTTCATGAAACCCCTGAGGCCCCAATTTTACGCCAAGGACCGCGGCGTTTGGCGGCGCTGGCTGGAAGAGAACCGGGGCGCGGCCCGCGAGGTGTGGCTGATCTTTTACAAGAAGCACACCGGCCGGCCGGGCCCGTCCTACAACGACGCGGTCGAGGAGGCGCTGTGCTTCGGCTGGATCGACGGCATTAAACGCCGGATCGACGAGGAGCGCTACGCCTTCCGCTTTACGCCGCGAAAAGAAAAAAGCAACTGGTCGCGGTCGAACATCAGGCGCGTAGAGAAGCTGATCAAGGAGGGCCGAATGAGGCCGGCCGGCATGAAGCTGGTCGAGGCCGCCCGGGCTTCGGGCGCCTGGGAAAATCCGCTAAAGCCGCCGGTCTTTGAAATGCCGGGGGAATTTAAGACGGCGCTCTTGGCGAACAAAAAGGCCGGGGCGTTTTTCGAGAGCCTGCCGCCGTCGCAAAAAAAGCAATATATCGGCTGGATCGCCAGCGCCAAACGCCAGGAGACCCGCAACAAACGCCTTCAAAAGTCCATGGAGCTTTTAAAGGGCGAGCAGCGGCTGGGAATGGTCTGAGGCTTGACGCCGGGCCGCCCAAGACCTTATATCCCATCGACCGGGCGCGCTCCTTGTCAGGTCCGGTGACGCCGAATGGGGCGGAGTAGCTCAGCTGGTTAGAGCAGCGGAATCATAATCCGCGTGTCGGGGGTTCAAATCCCTCCTCCGCTACCAACTTTTCTTAAACGAATTCAATAACATAGCTGCGTCGGCGTTTTGCCGAATCGTGTTGCATCCATTCAGAACCATTCCCAAGGGTTTCTGCGGGTTTCCGGCGGTTCGCGAATATTCGATGCAACACATATGCAACACGTTGGCTGTGGTTTGTTCGCCAGGTGTTCCACCTAACCGACCTTCAAATTGAGGATTCGGACCTAGCACAAGAAAAGCGTCCGCTTTTGACCCAAAGCGGACTCTTTCGCTTTTTAAAGATTAGGCAAGGATACGGCGGGTGGGCGCCGCTTATTCGAAGCGGGCGTTGATTGTGGCGATAAGGTAGCTGGCATAATTGGTTGTGCCCTGGACGGTCTCGGCGACCCGGCGGCCGAGGTCATAGTGCCCGTTCTGCATGAGCGCATTAGCGATGATCTGGACCGCGGTGCTCTCACTGAGATCATCACCATAGGTCAGGCCCGCCATCTTCTCGAAAACCTGGTTCACGTCACCGGAGAGGACCTCAATGGCCAACCTTGTGGCCGCCCGGTCGGCAACCCGCGCCCGATCTTTCTCGCTCAGCCCGGGCAGCACGGCGTCCAGCCGGTCAAGTTCCTCGCTGGCCCGCGCCAAGTCGCCCTTTGCCAGCGCATCTTGGGCGGCGGCACGGTAGGCATAGGCGCGCCCCATGGGATCGGCCAGCGCCAGCGCCCGTTGGTAGATCCTCTGCTGGTGTGGGTGGCGCGCGGTGGCGCGAATAACGTTCCTGAGCGCATATCCGCGGTGGGGTTGTTGTTGGATTTTCAATGCTATATCCAAAGTGCGCTGCGGATCGATTTTGGCCAGCGCCCGCGTGATAGCGAGGAACGCCGCGGCGCGTTCGATTTCCCATTTAAAACCGCGCGCCAGCCGTTCGGCCTGGTCGAGATCGAAATGCGCCATCGCCGACAGATAGTTGCCGGCGTTGCTGTTTCTCCAGGTCTCTGAAAGCGCGCCGTACTCCGACTGGACCTGATCAAAGATTTTCTGCGCCTCTTGCCTCTGCCCGGACTCGGCCAGCATATGGACGATATTTATCAGCGTTAGGACACGCTGCCAGGCCCTGCTCTCCCGCTCGGCCAGGATGACCGCCGTTGCCACGTCGCCTTTTTGGGTCAGGATTCGGAGGACCTTTCTGCCGCGGTTCCATGTATCGTTAAGATTGCGCATGACCCCAAGCAACTCCGAGGTCCGGCCGTAAACTGCAAGCGTGGTGGCCATATAAGCCATGCCGCTGGCCTGGTGGTCCGCCAGAACCTTCTCGAGTGCCGGATCGAGAATCGAAACCAGCCGCTCTTCGAGCCGCCCGCCGCCGTGATTGACGTCGGCTTCGCTTAGCCGCCACCCGATAAAAAGCCGGCTCGACGGATCGGTGACCTCGGCCACTGCCGCGAAAGCCTGTTCGAACAGCTGATCGAGCGGCGGCTCTCCGGCCTCCTGGGCCGACACCCTACTGCTTGCCGAGCCGGCGACCATCACCGCAATACTGATAAGGATCAAAAATATGAAGCCACGCCTAGCCCGTTTGGCGAACATGAGTGGTCTCCTTTGCTGTCATGAGTCGAGAAGACCATTATGCATTCGCGGACCGGCCAAGGCAATCTCCGGCTGGTGGCTCCGGTATGCACTAAGGCGAGCCACCGGCACAGGCGCGGACAATAGCCTTGTTTGCCTATCCAGCGGCCGGACGACTGAAACAGAAAGAGTCCGCTTATGGCTAAAAGCGGACATTGGAGGCTCCACGGTCAACTGCCGTATTTCAACGCAGCCCCTATTAATGCTAGCCTTCGATGCTTGGATATGGTGATGACACCACGGTACGTGACGACTGTCTGCGCGCTCTTGATCGGGACGCTCTCGTGCACCAATCAAGCCCACCGGATTGGGGGGCGATCCGAGGTCCGGGGAATCCTGTACGATTCCAACCGCACCGGGACGACCGAGATCTATCGACTTGATGCCGATGGCACAGAGTCTCGTATCACGTCGCCTTCTGACGACAGGTGGGCCAAGTTTCCCGATTGGTCACCGGATGGCAAGTCGATCGTCTTTCAGGCGGAGAACGACAGCTTTGGGGCCCTATGGATCATGGATGAGACGGGTAAAAACCGGCGGCTGTTGGCGAGCGAGCCTGGTCACCTTTGGAATCCTGCGTGGTCGCCTGACGGTGACCTAATTGCATTCAATACGGATTTCGGGGACTCGACGCGAATCAAGGTTGTGGATCGTGATGGTGGGAATAAACGACTTCTCGTGTCGGCTATTTCCGCAGCCCCCACGTGGTCTCGTGACGGGCAGGAGCTGGCATTTCTGTCGATCGGTGACGGCAGCTGGAATGTCTTTCTCGTGGGGGTTGATGGGTCTAGACGCCGACAACTGACCCACTTCAAAGGACTCGGGGTTGGTGGGCCTTCCTGGTCCCCTGACGGACGTCTGCTCGCCTTCGATTCCCCTGAAGCTGGTGATTGGAACATTTATGTAATAAGGCCGGATGGAACCGGACTCCGCCGGGTCACGGAATCATCTGGCAACGATGCACGTCCCAGTTGGTCGTGCGATGGTCAGTGGATTGCGTTTCACTCTGACCGACATTTTCTTGAGGGTGAGTTGGAGGACCCCCGTGATGGTTTCGAGATCTACGTCATCCGACCTGACGGAACCGGGGCTCGGCGTCTGACTACGAACACAGCGAACGACGCCCACCCTGACTGGTGTTGATGCTCGCCACGTTCCCTTGAGGCGGCGCAACGTTAAACGACACTCGGAAACATAACGGCTTCGGGGGTCTTGTTGATCGCCGGAGCGGCGGCGCGCCTTGTCTTCGCGGCCCGCCACTACCGCGCCCGAAGGACCCCCTAGCAAGGGGGCGACAGGGCGATTGCCGTTTGCATATTCCGGCAGGACCGTGCGGCCCATATGCCAGATTTGCATGAATATCCGCCCACCCCTCGAGTGAACGGCCCCGGCAACGCCGCGCCATCCAGCCACCTGGGCCTTGATATAAACTCCGGGCGCATTACGCCACCCCCGGCCCTGTGCATTGATGGCGGTGGCTTCCGTGATCAGAAGCCCCGCTTCGGCGCGCTGGGCGACGCTGCCGCCTCCGACGCGGTGCTTGCTGCTTTGATTGAGAAATACGAACAAATTTCAGCCTACAACATCGCCTACGTGTTGGCCTTACGGGGTGAGGTCGAC
>JADFIA010000017.1 GCA_022566895.1 Pseudomonadota bacterium | reverse complement strand
GGCGACCATCGAGACCTCCAGGGCCTCCTGCGGCGTCAGCGGTGGCAGGATGCCCGGGAACCGCGCTGCCAGCATTGATTTTCCGGCTCCCGGCGGACCGATCATCAAAAGGTGATGGCCGCCGCCAGCAGCCACCTCGAGGGCTCGCTTGGCGGTCTCCTGGCCTTTGATTTCCTTCAAGTCCGGCAGCACCTGTTCATCCTCGACGATGCCCGGCTTGGGCGGCGAAAGCACCTGGGTGCCTTTGAGATGATTAAGTAGCTGCAATAGACTGCCCGGC
Source organism: Pseudomonadota bacterium (assembly GCA_022566895.1). Taxonomy (GTDB): domain Bacteria; phylum Pseudomonadota; class Alphaproteobacteria; order Sphingomonadales; family SMXR01; genus JADFIA01. The sequence continues at coordinate 41,318 of JADFIA010000017.1, read as the reverse complement.
GCCAAGATCTCGATCCGACCGGCCCAGGCCGCGTCGGTGCCGCAGGCTTCGGGGCACACCAGCCCCAGGTCGCGGTTCGAGGCATGCAGCGCCGCCAGCAGAACCCCTGGTACCGGCTGGATGCCGGCATCGAGCCCCAGCTCGCCGATAATCAGTTTATCGATCAGTTGATCCTCGCCGACAACGTCCATCGCCACGAGAAGGCCCAAAGCGATCGGCAGATCAAAGTGGCTGCCCTCCTTCGGCAGATCGGCCGACGACAGGTTGATAGTGATGCGCTTTGACGGCAACGACAGCCCGATCGCCGTCAATGCGGCCCGCACGCGCTCGCGGGATTCGGCCACCGCCTTGTCCGGCAGACCGACGAGCGTGAAGGCCGGCAGACCGCCCGACATCTGCACCTGTACCTCAACAGGCCGCGCCTCGAGGCCTAAAAAGGCAACCGTATTAATATGGGCAACCATCCAAAAACCAGCTCAATGTGACACAACCACAAAGCGCAAGATAGACGGCTTCCGGGGATTAGTAAATGCTCAGGTCCAATCACCGGCGGTGCGCGTGCGCGCGGTCTGCACGTCGCCGGTGTTGCGCGTCCCCTTGGGTTCGAGCAAAACAACCTCGCATGGTGAATTCGCCTCGGGCTTGTGTTCGGCGCCCTTCGGGACCACGTGGATATCGCCGGCGCCCAGATGGACGCTGTGATCGCGGTAATGGATGGTCAGTTTGCCCCTGTGCACCAGGAACAATTCCTCGGTCTCCGGGTGGCTGTGCCAGTCGAACGCGCCGTCGAGGCGTGCGATCTTGACTTCCATATCGTTGATGCGGGCGACGATCTTGGGGGCCCAGCACTCATCGAGCCGGGCAAAAAGCTTATCGAGGCTGACCACGTTCATGGTGATTTCCTTTTTTGTGCTGAGTCAGGCGAGTTTGGCTTCGATGGCGTCCCAGATTTGGGCCGCGAGGTCGGTGCCATCCAGGCGGCGGATCTCCTGAATGCCGGTCGGCGAGGTGACGTTGATTTCGGTCAGATAGTCGCCGATCACGTCGATGCCGACGAACAACAGCCCGCGGCGGGCCAGTTCGGGGCCGATGGCCTCGCATATCTCAATATCACGCTTGGTCAGTTCGGTCTTCTCCGCTTTGGCGCCGACGTGAAGGTTGGCCCGGATCTCGCCTTCGATCGGCACCCGGTTGATGGCCCCGGCCGCCTTGCCGTCCACGAGAATGATCCGCTTGTCGCCGGCCTGGTTTTCGGGAATGTAGCGTTGGGCCATCAGCGGCTCTTTGTAGAACTGGCTGAACATTTCAAGTAGCGCCCCGTAGTTTTCATCGTCCGACCGCACCCTGAACACCCCGAAGCCGCCGTTGCCGTAAAGGGGCTTTAAGATGATATCGCCGTGCTCGGCCCTGAAAGCGTCGATCTCCCGGCGCTGATTGGAGATCAGGGTCGGCGGCATCAGCTCTTTGAAATGGGTCACGAACAGCTTTTCGGGTGCGTTTCGCACTTCCACCGGATCGTTCACCACGAGTGTGCCCGGCTGGATATGCTCCAGGATATGCGTCGCCGTGATATAGGCCATATCGAAAGGCGGGTCCTGGCGCATCAACACCACGTCGAAGGTCGTCAGGTCGAGCACTTCTGCCGCCTCGAGATCGATATGATGGCCAGCTTTCCGGCGCACCGTAAACCGCCGGGCCAAGGCCCGCACATCGCCGTCTTCGAAACTCAGGCACTTGGGCGAATAATGAAAAAGCTGGTGACCGCGTGCTTGGGCTTCAAGGGCCAGCGCGAAAGTGCTGTCGGCCTCGATGTCCACATGTTCGAGCGGGTCGGCCTGGATCGCCACTTTGAGGGTTGATGCGGCCATTTCTTTGATCTGCTCCCTATTGCCGTCGGTGTGGACCGTTATAGCCCCCCGGAGGGCCGGCGCACAATCGCCTCGCGGCTCATTTTGCGCTCATCCAGGCGGCCTCGATATGCCGCGGCCAGCGTCCCGGCGCTACAAGAATGGCGTCGAAACGTACGTTTTCGAACTTGAGATCGGGATGATATGCCAGATAGGCTTCGGCGGCCCGGGAGATTCTCTGGCGCTGACGCTCAACAATCGATTCGGCGGCATCTCTAAGCGAGGCGCGTGCTTTGACCTCAATAAAGACAAGCGTGTCGCGCTTTTTTGCGATCAAATCTACCTCGCCGACCGGCGACCGCCAGCGGCGCTCTAGAATGCGATAACCTTTAAGCCGCAGCAATGCCGCCGCCCGGACTTCGCCCTTGGTGCCGCGACGGTAGGCGGCCCTGCGTTTTTGCGAGGACCGGGTCATTTCCCCGCCTCTTTGAGCTCCAGCGCCCGCGTGTAAATCCGGCGCCGCGGCAAGCCGGTTGCATAGGCGATGGCGGTCGCCGCCTCGCGAACCGAGAGGTTTTGAAGGGCCTCTGCAAGTGCCTGGTCGAGTTTTTCCTGGTCGGTAGCGGCGGCCGGGGCGGGGGCCACGAGGATAACGATTTCACCCTTAAGCGACGGTCGGCCTTCGATGTCGGCCCGCATCTGGCCCAGCGGCAGGATCAGAACCTCTTCGTACATCTTGGTCATCTCGCGACAAAGCGCCACTCTGCGGATGGCGCCAAAAGCTCGCTCCATGGCCTTTAAGGTGGCCGGAAGCCGCCTTGCACTCTCGAAAAAGATGAGCGTCCCGGCGATCAGCTGCGCTTCGTCCAGCAGATGCGCCCGAGCCCGGTCCTTGTGGGGGACGAATCCAAGAAATGTAAACCGGTCCGAAGGCAGACCCGCCGCCGCAAGGCTGCAGAGAACCGCGCTTGCCCCCGGTATCGTAGTTACGTAGAAGCCCTGTTCGCGGGCCTCGGCGACCAATTTCATGCCGGGATCGGAAATCAGCGGTGTGCCGGCATCCGAAATGAGGGCCACCCGCCCGCCGTCGCCAAGCCGGGCCAGAAGCCGCGGGCGCACACGCGCCGCATTGTGTTCGTGATAGGGCGCAAGCTTGGTCCTTATGCCATAGTGGCTCAACAGCTTGCCGCTGACCCGCGTATCTTCGCAGGCAATAATATCGACCGCTTTTAGGACCTCCAAGGCCCTTAGCGTAATGTCCTTGAGGTTGCCGATCGGGGTGGCTGTCACATAAAGGCCGGATTTCAATTCTACGGTTTCGGTCATTGCGAGAGACCCCGATTGTCGAGTAAGCAACCCTTGGGGCTGCCGGGCCCGAGCGATGCGCTGTACAAGACTATATCGAAGCGGACCCTTTTGCCTATGGCGAACAGTATGAGATCTCCTGCTCTTGCCGTCATGCTGTTGGCGCTTGTCGCTGCGGCGTGCACGGATGGCACAAGCGAGCCGCTGGCAGCAGTCACCATGCTGAGCGCGCCAACAGCAACCCAGTCCAGCCGAATCCGGCGGTCCGACAGACAGTTTCTGCCGGTGGATTCCTCCCAGTTCGGCCAGGACGAAGTACGAGTCGCGGTCCTTTTGCCGCTAAGTGGCGAAAGTGCCCCGACCGGCCAGGCGCTTTTTGATGCCATGAGTATGGCCCTGTTTGACGCCTTTGATCCGCGGCTGCGCCTGTTGCCCTTCGATACGCTAGGCACGGCCTCCGGTGCCGCCACAGCAGCCCGGGAGGCGATAAAGTCAGACCCCGAGATTGTCATTGGGCCGTTATTCGCCGAATCGATCGCGGCGGCGGCGCCGATCGTCAAGTCGGCCAAGCTGAAGCTTATCGGTTTTTCGAACGACCGCAGCGTCGCCTCCAACGACGTGTTGTTGTTGAGTTTCCTGCCCGAGGATGAGATTCGCCGGGTCGTTTCGTTTGCCGCCGCCAGCGGCACCTCGAAGTTTGCCGGCCTGATCCCGGTTTCGCCTTACGGCGAGAAAGTAATGCGCAGCTTGTTCGACAGCGTTCGCAAATCCAACGGCACTGTGGTCGGCATCGAGCTTTACGTCCGTGACCCCCAGGAGACTGCGGATCCGGTCAAACGTCTGGCTAATTACGACGAGCGCCACCGCGCCTATCTTCGCGAGACTGCCTTCCTAAAGCGGTTGGACGATGATCTGGCGGACCAAATTCTCGAGTCTCTGAAACATCTGGAGACCCTAGAGGGACCCGGATTTGGTGCGGTCCTGGTCCCGGAGGGCGGGGAACTCATTCGATCTCTGGCGCCGATGCTCTCTTTTTACGAGGTCGATCCGAAGGATGTTCATTTTTTGGGAACTGGCCTTTGGGACGATGCGGATCTGCGTCTTGAGCCGTCGCTCGAAGGGGCCTGGTTCGCCGGGGCACCGGCTGAGCTTTCCAGCGACTTTCTCAAGCGTTTCGAGACCACCTTCGGCTACCGGCCGGTGCGGATCGCCAGCCTTGGTTACGATGCCATGTCTCTGGTCGCCATCCTGGCCCGGCATGAAGTTCGTCGCGACAGGTTCTCGGACTATCTGCTGTTCGACCCGAATGGCTTCAGTGGCGTCGATGGTATCTTCCGCTTCCGCCGAAATGGCACGGCCGAGCGTGGTTTGGCCGTCCTCGAGATTCGCCCGGACGGTTTCCGGACCGTATCGGCCGCCCCTGTGTCCTTCGACCAATAGACCTCAGGCAACAATTTCAACCAAGAGCCGGTCGAGTACCCGCCGCCCTTTTGGCGTTACTACGATACGGTCCTGATGGTTTTCCAGAAGTTGAGATTCGGCAGCCCTTGCGGTTGCCGCAGCGGACAAAATCTCCTCAACGGGGACGCCGGCAGCGGCCGCAAAGCGGGCCTTGTCGATCCCGCTCGCGAGCCGCAGGCCCATCATCAGGATCTCGAGTGCCCGCTGCCGACTCGACAAGCGGATCAGGTCGCCGACCCCCCAGTCCGCTTTATCGACCGCTTTCAGCCACCTCTCCGGACTTCTTGGCAGCGAGCTGGCCAACCAAGGTGCCGCGCCAAATCCCCCGAACCGGCCGTGGGCGCCAGGGCCGATGCCGATATAGGCGCCGCCGTTCCAGTAATTGAGATTGTGCCGGCACTCCTCGCCGGCGCGGGCATGGTTTGAAATCTCGTAGGCCGGCAGTCCGGCCCTGGTGGTCACGTTCTGGGTCAGATCGTAAAGGGCAAGCGCTGTGTCTTCATCGGGAACGACAAGCTCGCCGCGCTTCTGGGCGGCATAGAACGCCGTTCCGCGCTCGATGGTCAACTGGTAGAGCGAGAGATGACCAGCCCCATATCCCAGGACCTCCTCGAGTTCGCCCTGCCATTCGGTTGTTGTCTGACCCGGACGGGCGTAAATCAAATCGAAATTGACCCGGGCAAAGATTTCAAGGGCCAGATGCATGGCCCGCCTGGCCTCGGCGGCATCGTGGCCCCGGCCCAGCATTTTCAAGGATTCATCCCTTAACGACTGAACGCCAACCGACAGCCGGTTTACACCGGCTTGCCGGTAATCACGAAAGCGGCTCGCCTCGACGCTCGTAGGGTTGGCCTCCAGCGTTATCTCCGGCAAATCCGCAGCTGGCCATCGCTTGAGGATCCGCTCGATGATGGCGGCGACGGCGGACGCCGGCATCAGGCTTGGTGTGCCGCCGCCAAAGAAGATGCTTGTACAGGTCGCCCCGGACACCAGTTCAGCAAAATGATCGAGCTCCTTCAGGTAGGCCGCGGTGAAGGCATCCGCATCGACCGCTTCACGCACATGGATGTTGAAATCGCAGTAGGGGCATTTGGATTCGCAAAACGGCCAATGTACATAAACGGCGATTGGCGATGGTTTTACTTTTCGGTGCGAGCCCACGTTATTCACCGGTCTTGAAACAGGCCGAGACAAGCTGCCGAAAGGCCTCGGCCCGGTGGCTGATCCGGTGTTTTTTTTCGGCCTCCATTTCGCCGAAGGTCTGGTCCTCCCCCTCGGCCAGGAAAATGGGGTCGTATCCGAAGCCGTAGCCACCTCGTCTTGGCCAAACCAGGGTTCCCAGGACCTGTCCTTCAAAGCACTCTAAATGACCATCCGGCCAGGCCAGCACCAACGAACAGACAAAATGGGCCGAGCGGTTCCCATCGCCCAGTTCTTTGAAAAGCCGCTCCATGGCCAGATCAAAGTCCCGCTCGGGCCCGGCCCAGCGCGCCGAATGAACCCCGGGAGCCCCGCCCAGCGCCGGCACCACCAGCCCCGAATCGTCGGCCAAGGACGGCAAACCAGACGCCTCGGCGCTCGCCTTGGCCTTTAGCGTCGCGTTTTCAAGGAATGTAGTGCCGGTCTCCTCGGGCTCATCGAGACCGAGTTCCTTGGCGGCCAGAACTTCGATGCCGCACGGCCGAAAAAGATCCGAAATCTCGCGCACCTTGCCCGGGTTGTGGCTGGCCACTACGATTTGATGGTCATGAAAATGTCGGGCCATGTGCCTAGCCGAGGATCGATTCCTGAACCTTGAAAATTGTCTCGCAACCGATGCGGGCCAGCCTCAACAGCCGCAACATCTCTTCCTCGCAAAAGGTTGCTTCTTCGGCTGTCGCCTGCACTTCGACAATGCCGCCCTTGCGGGTCAGAACGAAATTGGCGTCGGTTGCAGCCCCGCTGTCTTCCTCATAGTCGAGGTCAAGGATCGCGGCGCCATGGTACAGACCGCAGGAAACGGCCGCCACCCGATCGACCAGTGGCATACGCTCGATCAATTTGTCCTTGAGCATGCCCTCAAAGCATTTGTGAAGAGCGACATAGGCGCCTGAAATGGCTGCGGTGCGGGTGCCACCGTCGGCCTGGATGACGTCACAATCGATCCGGATCTGCCGCTCGCCAATCGCCCCAAGATCGGTTACCGCCCTTAAGGAGCGGCCGATCAGGCGTTGAATCTCCTGGGTCCGGCCGCTCTGCCGGCCTCGGGCCGCTTCGCGCGGCATGCGTTGATGGGTCGAGCGGGGCAGCATGCCATATTCGGCCGTTACCCAACCGCCGCCGCTATCCCTGAGCCACGATGGTGGGCGGTCCTCAAGCGTCGCCGAGCACAAAACATGGGTGTCGCCGAACTTGACCAAGCACGAGCCCTCGGCGTGTTTCGCGACGCCCGCATCCATGGTCACGCTGCGTATTTCGTCGGCGGCCCGTCCCGAGGGTCTCATCGCAACCTCCTCACCGGTTTCTTAAATAGACTGGGAAAGTCTTCTAGCCTCCGGGACGGGAATCGTCCAGTGCATTGACGGGCTTTAAGCGCAAACCTACATTGTGGGCGAATTGGGAAAGAGCACCAGCCGTATGCACATTCAAGAACTCAACAGCCGTTCCCGGGCCATTTTTCGTCAGGTTGTCGAATTGTACCTTTCGACCGGTGCACCCATCGGCTCGCGCACGATTTCCAAGATTCCTGAGGTTCAACTGTCTCCGGCCAGCGTTCGCAACGTTCTGGCAGACCTTGAGGAGATCGGATTGCTGTACGCGCCGCATACGTCGGCCGGACGTATGCCGACCGAGATCGGGCTGCGACTGTTTGTCGACGGCCTGTTGCAGATCGGCGATATTTCGTCCGAGGAAAGAGCCAGCATCGAGGCACATTGTCTGGCCAAGGGGCGCAGCATGGAAGAGGTGCTGACCGAGGCCACATCGGCGCTGTCTGGTCTCAGCCACTGCACGGGCGTGGTGTTGGTCCCCAAGTTGAGTGCGCCATTGCGCCATATTGAGTTTTTGACACTGGGGCACCGTCGCGGGTTGGTGGTCTTGGTCTTCGAAAATGGCATGGTCGAGAATCGGATCATCGATTTGCCGCTCGGCCTGCCGCCTTCGGCCCTGACCGCAGCCAGCAATTATGTGAATACGCGGCTGCAGGACAAAACGATCGAGGAGGCGATCGCTCTCATCGGAAAAGAAGTTGAGACCCATCAGACCGAGCTCGACCGCCTCACCGCCAGTGTCGTTAAGGACGGTCTGGCGATCTGGTCTGGTGGTATCGAGTCTGGTGGCAAGGGCCTGCTGATTGTCCGTGGACGAGCAAATCTCTTGGAGGAGCCGGCAGCCCTTGAAAATCTGGAGCGCATTCGCCAACTGTTCGATGATCTCGAATCCAAACAGGAGATGGTCGGGCTATTGGAGCTAGTCAGTCAGGGCGAGGGGATGCGCATTTACATCGGCGCCGAGAGTGAATTGTTTTCTCTTTCAGGCTCCAGCGTCATTGTCTCCCCCTATGCCAATGAAGCGGGTAAGCTGATCGGCGCCATTGGCGTGATCGGCCCGACCCGCCTGAATTATGCCCGGGTCATTCCGATGGTCGACTATACGGCCAAAATGATTGGGCGGACATTGTAGCAGAGGACCAACAGGTCGGCACCGGAGACGGTCTTGAAATGATGAATGAGGACGAATCGAAAGAGATCCCGGTCGAGGGTGAAGAGGTGGAGCCGCAAGTCGCCGCCGCTGAGACTCCCACGACAGAGGAAAGTGGTAGCGACTCGGACGAGATAGACGAGGAGCAGGTCGTCGAAACGCTTCTCGCACGGATTGCCGAGCTCGAAGACAAGCGCCAGCGGGCTTTGGCCGACGCGGAGAACGTGCGTCGCCGTGCCGAGCGCCAGCAGGCTGAGACTATCGCCTATGCCAATACCGCGTTTGCGCGTGACTTGCTCTCGGTTTCCGACAATCTTGACCGGGCGCTCGAGACCGGCGCCGGGGACCCATCGGCCGAGGGAAGCGCCGCTTTCGTCGAGGGAGTAGAGATGACCCGACGCGAGCTCCGGGCGGTGCTCGAAAGAAACGGCGTCAGCAAAATTGAGCCACTGGGTGAAAAGTTTGACCATAATTTTCATCAGGCGATGGGTGAGGTTGACGTTGCCGATGCGGCGCCGGGAACCGTCGTTGAAGTCATACAGTCCGGCTACCTCCTGAGGGACCGCCTATTGCGGCCAGCAATGGTTCTGGTCGCGGGAGGGGCAAAGAACGGTGAGGCCAAGGAAGAATAGACAGTGTTCTCTTGAGTGCGATTAATCGGTGGTTTCGCGGCTTCCCATCAGCCGCACAGTCGCCTCCACCTCAATCCAGCCCGCTTTTTCGAAGCGGAGGTGAATGCGGATCGTTTTCCGGGAGGCCAGGTCATCGGCTGTCTTCATGAGCATTAGATGGATCTTGCCGGGCGCCAATGCCGTTGTCGACCGCGCTGGAATTTCGAGATGATCAATCTTTTCCATGGTCGACACGTTGCCGGTCGAGCGAGTCCGATGAAGCGAAATCCTCTTTGCGGCCGGGCTTTCGACAGCCACAAGGAAATCGCTCCAGATATGCCTGTTTTCAATCACCAAATAAGCCGCCGCCGGGCGGCCCGGTATCGGTGAGATCTGAACCCACGCGTCGGTCAGGAAAATCCCCTGCTTTGACCGGGCGGTAAGCGATCCAAGTGGCGCGGCTATCATCAAAAAAAGTGTTATTGCCCCAAGAGCGGTCCTGAAACAAGCGGTTCGCTTGAAAAATGAAGGGATTCCGAACACTGCAAATTTTTCCATTTCCGCCCCTTCCGGGCCTTGTAGGAACTTTGGCCCAACCCTATATAGGGCCCGAGTGGGGCCTTATTCAACGGTTTGACGATTGCCGCACGACGCGGCCGACAAGCCGGTGATAGGACCCTCGAAGGTTTGACAACAAACTTGAGTTTTGCAGAGACTCGTGCGGTGCCTTGTGGCCAATCGGGCCGGCTGAAACGGAGTGAAGGATTATGGCTAAAGTTATTGGTATCGACCTCGGGACGACGAATAGCTGCGTCGCGGTTATGGAAGGGTCAAAACCGAAGGTCATCGAAAATACGGAAGGTGCGCGGACCACCCCGTCCATGGTCGCCTTTACAGACCAGGGCGAACGCCTCGTGGGACAGTCCGCCAAACGCCAAGCGGTTACCAACCCTAGCAATACCTTATTTGCCATCAAGCGACTGATCGGCCGCGGCTTTGACGATCCGATGACCAAGAAAGATATGGACATGGTGCCTTACACCATCATCAAGGCCGGCAACGGCGACGCCTGGGTCGAGGCCCAGGGCAAAAAGTACAGCCCTAGCCAGGTCTCCGCCTTTATTCTTCAAAAGATGAAGGAAACCGCCGAGAGCTTCTTTGGCGAAACCATCACCCAGGCGGTGATTACCGTTCCGGCCTATTTTAATGATGCCCAGCGTCAAGCAACCAAGGACGCCGGCAAGATCGCCGGGCTCGAGGTTTTGAGAATCATCAACGAGCCGACCGCCGCCGCCATGGCCTATGGCCTCGAAAAGCACGAAGGCCGCACGATCGCTGTTTATGACCTCGGCGGCGGTACCTTTGACGTCTCGGTTCTCGAAATCGGTGACGGCGTGTTCGAAGTTAAATCAACAAGCGGCGATACCTTCCTGGGTGGGGAAGACTTCGATTTGCGGGTGGTTGAATATCTAGCCGATGAGTTCAAGAAGGAAAGCGGCATTGACCTGCGCGGTGACAAGCTGGCGCTACAGCGCCTAAGAGAAGCAGCCGAGAAGGCCAAGATCGAGCTTTCAACGGCGACCCAGACCGAGGTCAATCTGCCGTTCATAACGGCTGACCAGTCGGGCCCCAAGCATCTGACCATGAAACTGACCCGGGCCAAGCTGGAAAGTTTGGTTGACGATCTGATTAAGAGGACCTTGGCGCCCTGCAAGACGGCGCTGAAGGACGCCGGGATAGCAGCCGGCGAGATCGAGGATGTGGTTCTGGTGGGCGGCATGACCCGGATGCCCAAGGTCATCGAGGCGGTCAAGGAATTTTTTGGCCGCGAGCCCCATAAGGGCGTCAATCCGGACGAGGTGGTGGCCATGGGCGCTGCCATTCAGGCCGGGGTTCTTCAGGGTGACGTGAAAGACGTATTGCTTTTGGATGTGACGCCGCTGTCGCTGGGCATCGAAACCCTGGGCGGCCTGTTCACGCGCCTTATCGATCGCAATACGACGATCCCGACTGAAAAGAGCCAGGTTTTTTCGACCGCAGAGGACAACCAGGCCGCGGTTACGATCCGGGTTTTCCAGGGCGAGCGGGAAATGGCTGCCGACAATAAGCTTCTGGGGCAGTTCGACCTTATCGGCCTGCCGCCGTCGCCCAAGGGTATTCCTCAGATCGAGGTGACTTTCGATATCGACGCAAACGGCATCGTCAACGTATCAGCCAAGGACAAGGGAACCGGCAAGGAACAGCAGGTTCGCATCCAGGCCTCGGGCGGTCTTTCGGACGACGACATCGAAACGATGGTCAAGGAAGCCGAGGAGCACGCCGAAGAAGACAAAAAGCGGCGCGCCGAGGCAGAGCTGCGCAACCAGGCGGAAGCGCTGGTTGATGCAACCGCAAAAAACCTGGCCGAGCACGGCGACAAGGTGAACGAGACTATCCGCACATCGATCCAAGAGGCATCAGAGGCGGTCACAGAGGCCCTAAAGTCCGAGGATATAGATGATCTTCGTCAGAAAACGGACGCCCTGGCCCAAGTATCCTTGAGGCTCGGGGAGGAAATTTACAAGGCCGAGGCAGCAACCCAAAGCGCGGCTGCAGAGGCGACAACGGAAGATTCCGCCGCCGCCGCCGATAGCGATGATGTCGTGGACGCGGACTTTGAGGAAGTCGAGGACGAAAAGGGCGATCAATAACGCCCGCTCGGTTTCCGGTTGAGTTGATCCGCCCCGGAAGGTCATCATCAGACCCCGGGGGTGGTCGACCATTGGATGGCAGGAATCCCTTGAGCGTGCGAAAGGCGGGAGGCGCGTTAGCAGCAAAGCCATGGCCAAGCAGGATTATTATGAACTCCTCGGCGTTGACCGCTCGAGTGACGCAGCCACAGTCAAGAGGGCCTTCCGCAAGTTAGCCATGCGGTGTCACCCGGACCGTAATCCAGGTAACACCGAAGCAGCGCGGAAATTTAAAGCCATCAACGAAGCCTACGATGTGCTGAGCAACCACCAGAAGCGGGCCGCCTACGACCGCTTTGGCCATGCCGCTTTTGACAACGGCAGCGGTGGCGGTTTTGATTTTGCGACCAGTTTTTCGGAAGTTTTCGACGATCTTTTCGGCGACTTTATGGGTAGCGGCCGGCGTTCGCGCACGGCGGCCCGCCGCGGCGCTGATTTGCGATACAATCTGGAAATTTCTCTCGAGGATGTTTTCTCGGGCACTGAAGCGAGCATTAAGGTCGCGACCACTGCGCAATGCGAACCCTGCGAGGGTTCGGGCGCCGAACCGGGGACACAGCCCGAGGCGTGTGCGACCTGCAATGGTCAGGGCAAGATCCGCTCGCAGCAGGGGTTTTTCATGGTTGAACGAACCTGCCCCGCCTGTCAGGGCGCCGGCCAGGTGATCGCAAGCTCCTGCACGGCTTGTGGGGGCGCGGGACGCGTGCAGAAGGAAAGGGCGCTGGCGGTCAAGGTGCCGCCGGGGGTCGAGAACGGCACCCGCATCCGCCTTTCAGGCGAAGGTGAAGCTGGGTTTCGGGGCGGACCTGCCGGTGATCTTTATATTTTCATTTCGATAACCTCCCACCTCATCTTCGAGCGTGACGGGACGACGATATTTTGCCGTATTCCCATCCCGATGACCACCGCCGCTCTTGGCGGCGAGGTCGAGGTCGCAACTATCGCCGGCCAGCGTCAAAGGATAAAAATTCCGGAGGGCACCGAGAGCGGCCGCCGATTCCAACTCCGCTCGCACGGCCTGCCGCAGCTCAACTCCGGTTTTCGCGGGGACATGATCGTCGAGGCGCAGGTCGAGACGCCGAAGAACCTGACCAAGGCGCAAAAGGAGCTGTTGCGCCAGTTTGGCACCCGCAAGGCGGATAACTGGAGCCCCGAGGCCTCCAGTTTCTTGAAACGTGTGGTCGATTTCCTGCGGGATTGAGCGTCCATTCTTGGGCCCCTGTTGCTTAATGAAATCACGGCATATGGATCAGCGGCGCCTTCCGCTATGATTTGCCGGCCCGGGCGATTCGTTTGTTCGGGCGCGTCCGGTATGGGAGCTTGTATGACCAGCGAGTCCGCAACCTCGAAATCCCTTGGCATCGGCATCGCCGGTGTCTGGGGGCGTATGGGACAGACTCTGCTTGGCGAAATATTGCGCTCGGAAGGCGCTTTCTTTTTTGCCGCCGGTTCGGAAAGCACGAGCCATCCGCAATTCGATGATCCTTTGCTCGATCCCCGGACCCGGGAACCTCTCGGCTTATCGGCCTTCGGTGATGCCGAGGCGCTATTCGAGGTTTCGGATGTGGTTTTGGATTTCACTACGCCCGAAGCGGCGCTCCAGCATGCGGCGGCGGCGGCGGCCAGCCGAACGGCGCTGCTTGTCGGCACCAGCGGTCTCCGCCAGAAAGATCAAAAGGCCCTTGAAAAGGCGTCGCACAAGGCTCCGGTGCTGATCGCCGCCAATATGAGCCCGGGGGTCAATTTGCTTATCGAGGCGACAAGGATGTTGGCTGCAAAGCTCGGGCCGGAGTTCGATATCGAGATTCAGGAAATCCACCATCGCCACAAGCGCGACGCCCCTTCAGGAACCGCGCTGGCGTTTGGCCGGGCCGCCGCCGAGGGACGCGGCGGCAGCCTTGAGGATTTGGGTTTGCTCGATTCTTCGGACCGCCGCGGTGAGCGACCGCACGGCAAGATCGGTTTTGTGGTCGCTCGGGGCGGCGATGTGGCAGGCGAGCATACGGTTCTTTTCGCCGGCCCCGGTGAGCGGATCGAATTGACCCATCGGGCCGGCGATCGGCGCATCTTCGCCCGGGGGGCGCTTCGCGCCGCCACCTGGCTTTACGCCCAGCCACCCGGACTTTACGGCATGCGTGAAATGCTGGGGCTGGGAGACGGGTAAGAAAATGAAGCCAGCCGACGTCGAATCGTTTTTTGGGCGCCTTCGCGAGGCCAACCCGGAGCCGAAGGGTGAGCTCGATTATATTAATCCCTATACCCTGCTGGTGGCCGTCGTTTTGTCGGCGCAATCCACCGACGTCGGTGTCAACAAGGCCACCGGCAAGCTATTCCAGATTGCCAAAACGCCGCCTCAGATGCTCGATCTGGGGCTGGACGGGCTGAAGAACTACATCAAGACCATCGGTCTTTTTAACAACAAGGCCAAGGCGATCATCGGCCTGAGCGAGAAGTTGGTTCAGGAATTCGATGGCCGGGTGCCCGAGGACCGCGAGAGCCTCGAAAGCCTGCCCGGCGTTGGCCGCAAGACCGCGAACGTGGTTTTGAATATCGCTTTCGGACAGGAAACCTGCGCCGTAGACACCCATATATTCAGACTTTCGAACCGCACCGGTCTGGCGCCCGGCAAGACACCGCTTGAGGTGGAGCAGGGATTGATAAGGGCGATACCAGCACCCTACAGACGTCATGCCCATCACTGGCTGATCCTGCACGGCCGTTACGTTTGCAAGGCCCGCAAGCCCGAATGTACGGCCTGTGTGGTCAACAATCTCTGCGCCTACCAAGACAAAACGGTTGCCTAGCCCCTATTGAAGCGTGATTTTTCAGTTCAGGAGTGTTTCGGGCCAGGACTCGGCGGGCAACAGGTCAACCAGACAGGTTTTGACTTCGGTGTCCTGACCGCCGGGCCCGCGGGCCGACAAATGCACCGCCTGGAACGGGCCGCCGTTTGGGCTCTCATAAAAGATGATGTCGAGCACACATTTGGCACCGCGATATTGATACACTTGGGCATGGCTTTCCCAACGCAGCAAATCCGGCACGCCCAAAAGCGCCTGCATCGCTGCCGGCTCGAACCCTTTGAGTTTGGCCGGGTCTGGAAGCCGCGGCGCGGCCGGGATTTCTGGGCGTCTCGTAAATTCCTTGGGCAGCAACTCGACGCCCGGTGGGACGCCGGCAGGCGGCGTCGATTCGACCGGCTCGGGAGCTGCGATCAGGGGTGGCGGTGCCAACACTTTGCTCCCCGCCGGGGGTAGTGATTTGGCTCGCGGGGACGGTGCTGCGGCAGGTGGTGCGGCCGCGGTGGGTAGAGTCTCGATCGATTTTGCTGCCGGCGGGATGGTTCCCTTTTCTTCGACCTCGGGTGGCGGCAAGGTTGGCATCGGGGGTGCCTCGATTTTGGATGGTGGAAGGATCCGGCCGGAGACCGCTTTCTGCGCCGCCGCCTCGGGCGAGGTAACTGCTTTGGGGGCCGGTGTCTTTTTGCGCATCAGCTCGCGGTCATTCCGCAGCCAGTCTTCCGCAGTCACCGGGCCGCCTGTTTGTGTTTGTGACTCCGCGCAGGCCGCCAAGGCCATGCAGACCAAAAACCCCGTGGCCAATCGCCGCCTGTTCCTCAAGTGCTTCATAGGGCCAACTCTTCAGCTAGATTCTGGTGAAAGACATGGACCATCATCGCCGCCCCGATGATCGGCGCGAAGATGTTCACCAGGGGCACCAAAAACAGGCCGACGATCACGCCACCGCAAAGAAAAGAGCGGTCGCGCCGACGTCGGCGAAAGGCCGCCGCCTCTTTCGGATCCATATGACAGGCCGCCACCAGCTCAAAATACTCCCGGCCAATCAAATAGGCGTTCAAAAGAAAGAAAAGAATGAAGGGCCCGATGGCGGTAAACAAAAGGAGGAAATAAAAGGGCAAGGCTAAAAGGTTCAATAGGATCACCACAATCGACATACGCGCAGCCATCAAAAAGCCCTCTCCCGCTCCGACCTGCCGCATCGGCGGCCGGTCCGGGTAGTGCTTGGCCTCCACCGCCTTAACCACATCATTGAGAAACAGGCTCATAAACGCGGTTGATACGGCCGGAAACAGTAGATAGGCGGAAACCACGACGATCGGCCAGACCGACCATCCGATTATCCAGCTTAAGGCTTCGTTGAGCCATTCCCAGTCAAAAATGGCAATGTTCTCCGGCACCAGATATTTAAGACCAGCAAACAGACCAACAAAAACCGCCAAGGCGATTAGGGTTCCAAGCAGCAAGACCCTCAGAAACTTGCGGTCCGTCAGCTGATCAAGCGCCAAGAGAAAGGCATGGGCAACCATGGCTGTCGTCTCCGTAAGTCCTATATTCTTGTTCTTTCTCTTATCTTAGGGGCCTTTTGGGGCCTTTGGAAAGTCTATCTTTGGCCGAAGATGGTTGCGCCTGGCAAGCGGACAATTATACTCCTGTTTCGACACCGGCTGAGGAGGGTGTTTTGTTCGGGAAAGGTGTATGAGCGATCGGATGGACGTCGTCGGGATCGGTAACGCCATCGTCGACCTCCTGTCGCGGGTGGATGACGACTTTTTAGTCAAACATCATCTGATCAAGGGCGCCATGACACTTATTGAAGTCAAGCAGGCGGTCAGTCTTTATGAGGACATGGGGCCGGCCATAGAGGTTTCTGGCGGCTCCGCGGCTAATACCATTGCCGGCCTAGCTGCTCTCGGTCTGGCCACCGGCTTCATCGGCAAGGTCGCCCAGGATCAGCTGGGTGAGGTTTTCGCGCACGATATCAGTTCCTTGGGTGTTGAATTCAATACGGTACCGTCTGAAGATCGCGAGCATACGGCCCGCTCCTTCGTTTTGATTACACCGGACTCCAAGCGGACCATGAACACATATTTGGGTGCCAGCCATGCGCTCGGCCCAGACGATGTCGAGGCGGAGTTCATCCAACGAGCGTCGATCGTTTACCTTGAGGGTTACCTTTGGGATCCCCCGGGTGCCAAGAAGGCATTCCTAAAGGCCATGAAACTGGCCCATGCGGCCGGCAATCGCGTGGCTCTGACCCTTTCCGACAGTTTTTGCGTCGAAAGGTACCGCGCAGAGTTTCGCGACCTGATCAAGAATCAGGTCGACATATTATTCGCCAACGAGGCCGAGATTATCTCGTTGACCGAAGCAAAATCCTTTGCTGGGGCGGTCAGCCTGATGGAAAGCCAGGCCGAATATGTGGTTTTGACGCGCAGCGAGAAAGGATCCGTTATCCTCAACCGTGGTCAACAGGTTGCCGTGCCGGCCTGTCCGACCGAAATCGAAGACACGACCGGGGCCGGCGATCTTTATGCAGCTGGCTTTTTGGCCGGTCTGGCCAAAGAACGTACCGCCGCGGCCTGTGGCCGCATGGGGGCCATCTGTGCGGCTGAGGTGATCAGCCACCTGGGCGGGCGGCCCGGCACGGGTCTTCTGCGCTATCTTGAAGAAAGGTTGGGCCGGGTAACCTAGTTTTGCATCAGCATCGGACCCAGTGGTCTACCTGCAAAAATATGGATGTGTAGGTGCGCCACTTCCTGATGAGCATCGGGGCCGGAATTGGCAAGTATCCTGTAACCGCTTTCCTCAAGGCCAAGATCCCGCGCCACCGCGCCAACCGCACGGAAAAAGCCGGTGATCACCTCCGGCGGCGCTTTGGCTGTAAAATCGGCCATCGAGATGTATTCGCCCTTGGGTATCACCAGGACATGTGTCGGCGCCTGCGGATTGATGTCGTGAAAGGCGAGGCAATAATCATCCTCATAGGCCCTGTTGCAAGGAATCTCACCGCGCAAAATCTTGGCGAAGGTGTTTTCCGGATCATAGGCCATGAATTTCATCCTTCCACTTGCAGAACCAGCTCCGAACCCGAGCCTAGGCCGCCCCGACCTTGTAAAGCAAGGGGGCCGGCTCTATATGGGATGAACGCCGCCAGAGGACGGCTTTTGAGGAATTTGGATGACTGGAGCCATCAAGGATAACGGCCCCTGGCACGGCACGACGATCCTGTCGGTGCGCAAGGGCAACCAGGTTGTGATCGCTGGAGACGGCCAGGTCTCGCTGGCCCAAACGATCATCAAGTCGAACGCCAAAAAGGTGCGTCCGCTTGGCGACGGCTCTGTAATCGCTGGCTTTGCCGGGGCCACGGCCGACGCCTTTACGCTGTTTGAGAGACTTGAAGAGAAATTGGAGCGCCACCCGCGCCAGTTGGTGCGGGCCGCTGTGGAACTGGCCAAGGACTGGCGCACCGACCGCTATTTACGGCGCCTGGAGGCGATGATGGTGGTCGCCGATTCCACAAAGAGCCTCGTTTTGACGGGTACCGGCGACGTGCTTGAACCTGACGACGGCATTGTTGCCATAGGATCGGGCGGCAATTTCGCGCTTGCTGCTGCGCGGGCGCTGATTGATCAAGACCTAACGGCGCGCCAGGTGGCCGAAAAGGCGATGGCCATCGCCGCCGATATTTGCGTTTACACTAATAAAAATCTGACCATCGAGGAACTCAAAGCCGAATGAGTGCTTTTTCTCCCCGCGAGATCGTCTCGGAGCTCGATCGCTTTATCGTCGGCCAGGAAGCCGCCAAGCGCGCCGTTGCTATTGCTTTGCGCAACCGCTGGCGCAGGCAGCAGCTGGATGACGAGATGCGCGATGAGGTCCTGCCCAAAAACATCCTGATGATCGGCCCGACAGGGGTCGGCAAGACTGAAATTTCGCGCCGTCTGGCCAAGCTCGCCGAGGCGCCGTTTATCAAGGTGGAGGCCACCAAGTTTACCGAGGTTGGTTATGTCGGCCGTGATGTCGAGTCGATTATCCGCGATCTCGTCGAATTGTCGGTCGCCATGACCCGAGAGAAAAAACGCCGTGAGGTGACCGCGCGGGCTGAGCTGGCGGCTGAAAGTCGGGTGCTCGACGCACTTGTTGGCCCGGGTGCCGGCGACCACACGCGCCAGAAGTTTCGCAAACAATTGCGCGAGGGGGTCCTGGCCGAGAAAGAGATCGAGCTGCAGGTGCTTGACAGCACCGGAGGTATGCCGACCTTTGAAATTCCCGGCATGCCAGGCGCCAGCATGGGCATGCTTAATCTTAACGATATATTCGGCAAGTCGCTAGGCCAGAGGCATAAGACCAGAAAGATGACGGTCACCAAGGCCTATGATGTGCTAATGGCCGAAGAAAGCGACAAGCTTCTTGATGATGATGCTGTAACCCGCGAGGCCTTGGTGGCGGCCGAACAGAACGGTATCGTCTTTCTCGACGAGATTGATAAGATTTGCGCCCGCCACGATATGCGCGGTGCCGAGGTCAGCCGCGAAGGCGTGCAACGCGACCTGTTGCCGCTGATCGAGGGTACCACGGTTGCGACCAAATACGGCCCCGTCAAGACCGACCATATTCTTTTCATTTCGTCCGGCGCCTTTACACTAGCCAAGCCTTCAGACCTGTTACCGGAGCTTCAGGGCCGCCTGCCGATCCGGGTTGAATTGTCGGCTCTCGGGCAGGCCGAATTCCGCCGTATCCTCACCGAGCCAGAGAACAGCCTGATCCGCCAATATACCGCCCTGATGGCGACCGAGGAAGTGACCCTAGAATTTGCCGAAGATGGGATCGACGAAGTGGCGCGGCTGGCCGCCGAGATCAACGAATCAATCGAGAACATCGGCGCCAGGCGGCTACATACAATTCTTGAAAAGGTTCTTGAGGAGATCAGCTTTACGGCCTCCGACACGCCCGGCAGGACCGTGACAATCGATAAGGCCTATATCGAAGAAAGGGTCGGTGACCTGGCAAGGAATACCGATCTCTCGAGATTCATTCTTTAGAATCCGCGCTCAGGCGTGCCGCCTGCCGCGCAACTGAATATAAAATGCCCCGCTGCCGCCGTGCCGCTGCCGCGCCGCCTCGAAGGCAACCACGTGCGGCGCCAAATCCTCGCCCATAAGCCAGTCCGGCAGTAACCGTCTCAAAACACCAGGCGGTTCATGAGACAGGGGATCATAAGAAGAATCGCGGCCCTTTCCGGTAATCACCAGAACCCGTTTCTCTCCAAGCCGGCGCGCCTTCTCGATATGCCGGATCAAGGCTGCATGGGCCTCGTCCCGGTTCATGCCGTGCAGGTCAATGGTTGACTGAATTTCAACTCGTCCGCTGGCGATGCGGCGCGACAGGCGGCGCTCCAGGCCCGCGGCCGGAGCCGGCGTTTTTCTCGAAGCTCCGACGCCGGATCCCGACACCGAAACAGGTCGGGCCCGGTCGTCAAAATGGTTCGAATCCTTGCTTGTTTCTTTGCCTGGTTTTGGCCGATCCGATAGTCGGGTGACGGTGTGGCGCACCTGCTTCCATAATTCCGCATCCTCGTCGCTCAACGAGGGATCGGACATATCTTTCTTCTCTCCCATGCGCTGCTACCGGGCCAAGAGCCGCACAGCCAAGGGCTGCGGTAGTAAAAGGTAAAATCGCGATGGGTTATTCATATGACCGGCAATGACCTCGGCTTCCTCGCCCAGGCCCCAAAAGACATCGCCCCTGAGGCTGCCGCGGATGGCGCCGCCGGTGTCCTGGGCAATCATCAGCCGTTCAAGTTTTCGCACGTTGCTGTCGGGGGCCGCCGGGTCAGGATAGGTGCCGGCCAGATACAGCGGCGCGCCGAGTGGTAGTTTGTACTGATCGACCGCAAGCGACCGCCCGGGGGACAAGGCCACCCCCATGCTGCCCAAGGGGCCGTCGCCCTCCAAAAGCCGGAAGAAGACGTATGACGCGTTCTCCTGCATCAGCGCCGTGCCCTTTTCAGGGTTGGCGACGATCCAGCTGCGAATCGATTGCATAGAGATCTCTTCGAGCACCATCTCCCCACGCTCCAGGAGGACACGCCCGATCGAAGTGTAGGGGCGGCCATTAGGGCCGTCAAACCCGACCCTCTGAAAGGACCCGTCGGGCAATTGAATCCGTCCTGAGCCTTGTATATGAAGGAAAAAAGCGTCCACCGGGTCGCGAAGCCAGAAGAGCTCAAGGTCCTTGCCCTTTAGCGCTCCGGCATCGATTTCCGAGCGGCTGTCAAAGGGTGTCAGGCGGCCATTTCGGACCCGCCCGGCGACCCGCCGCCCTTCAAGATCCTTGCGAAACAAACCGAGGTTGACGGTGACCAATTCAGGCGGCCGTTTGTACAAAGGGACCTGGTATTCGTCGTTTGCTGTGGCACTGCCCTCGATCAGGGGTTCATAGTATCCGGTTAGTTTTCCCTCCTTACCCTGCCCGCTCGACAGCACCAAGGGCGTGAAGTTGTTCTCGAAGAACTCGCGGGCTGCCGTCCTGTCCGATTCGGGGACGGTGCCGGCGACACTGCAGACATCTGCCCAATCCGCGGCCCGGCCGCCGAGCCGGGCTGATAAGGACTTGTTTGCAGACTGCGATGTCAGCACTGTGCAGCTTATTTTGAAGGCAGCGAGCGCCTCGGCCTGGTTATCGCTGCGCCACCCTGGCAGGTTGTTGAAGGATGTTGCTTCAAATACCAAATCACGGTCGGCTGGTCGTGGCACCAACAATAGGGCGACGATGATCGGGCCAAAAAAAAGCGCTGCCACCACCCCAGTGTGACCGATTGAACGCCTTGTCATCTCTGGACTAGCCGGCTCGAGTGGCCACCAGGAGCCAGTTGGGATCCCGGCTTCCCAACTCGCGCGAGAAGGTCCAGATGTCGGTGACCTGGATACTGTCCGAAAGATCACCCTCGACCAGGGATCCTTCCCGGTTGCGTGTGACGGCGATAATATCGCTTATAAATTTGATTGTGATCTCACCGGTACGATCAACCAGACGGGCGCTGTCAACGCTGATTTCATCGGTATCCAGAAGCCGGTTCTCGACCTTCAGGCCTTCGTTTTCCCGGCCGTCGATGACGCCCGAGAACTGTTCGTATACCTGATCCGATAAAAAATCCTTGAATTTTTCTTTTTGTCCAGCCCAGAAGGCCTCGAGGATCATTCTATAGGCCCGTTTTGCGCCCTGCAGAAACTCATCCAGCTGGAAAGAGGGTTCGGCCCGGGCAATTTTGGCAAGCTCTTTTCGTACCGCTGCCGGAAGGTTCCGTTGTAGCGTCAGCTCGGTAAGTTCCGCCTCTTCACCGGCCTGGTTTCGCTCGTCCGCCAGGGCGCGTGCCCGTTGTTGTTCACTTTTCGGATCGTTAGCGCTCGGCGCCGAGCTCTCGTGGCCTGTCCGTCGTCCCAGGACTCTCCTGAGGCGCAAAAAAATGAACGCCGCGATCATGGCGTAGAGAATAATATCGAGAAATTGGAAGCTACCGTTCATAGTTTGTGGTATCCGAGATTTCCAAACGACAAACAATCCGAGCACGCTTGGTGTTGCATTGATAGATAAATAAGACTTTTCCAAAGAAAGAACAAGAATGGCCCTCCTTTTCCTTGCACTGTTGATTCTGGTCCCGCTGGTCGAGATCTCGGTCTTCATCGAGGTCGGCACCAGAATTGGGGCTCTGACGACACTGGGAATCACGGTATTAACGGCGGTTGTGGGGCTTTATCTGGTGCGTCTTGAGGGGCTCGCTGTCATGATCAGAATGCGCCACTCGATGGCCATGGGGGAGGCGCCGATCCTTGAGATGTTCCATGGTTTCTTCTTGTTCCTTGCCGGGGCTTTGTTGCTGATTCCCGGGTTTGTCACCGATGTAATTGGCGGGCTCCTGTTAATCCCCATGATCCGGAACCTTCTAGCGCGGCCCGCGGTGACTCGAATTATTACCGGCTACCCACACCCTGCCACCTATAAGGATGGAAGCGGCCGGATTATTATCGAGGGAAGCTACCGCGAGGAAGGAGATAATGAGATCGAACGTCCGCCGCTCATCGAAAGTGACGATGAGGACGAATTCAGGGACTGAGCAGGACGGCTAAAAAGCCTTCACTTTCGCTTGTGAATCCCGAAAAACCATGCTAGCCACGGGCCGAATTTCGGCGCGACCACTATCACGCCCCAAAAATTTCAAAGTTTTAGGGAACTAGAAAATGGCGGAGAATGAAAACAATGGTAGCGAACGGCTCGCTGCCAAGGAAGAGGCGGTCCCGCGGGCCAATATCGTTACCCAGTATGTGAAAGATATCTCGTTTGAGAATCCGAACGCCCCGGACAGCTTTAAAGATCTGCAGGGCAAATCGCCGCGAATCAATATTGACATTAATGTTGCCGGCCGCAAGATAGGCGAAAACTCGCACGAAGTAGAGTTGAAAATCTCGGCCAAAGCTGATTTGGACGACAAGTCCGTGTTTGTGGTTGAATTGGTTTATGCCGGGCTGTTTGCGGTAGAGAACCTGCCGGAAGAGGCGCTTGAGACCTTCATGCTCGTGCAGGCACCGGTCATGCTTTTTCCGTTTGCGCGCCAGATAATTGCTTCGGCGACCAGAGACGGCGGGTATCCGCCGCTGTTGCTGGATCCGATCGATTTCCCGGGTCTTTACCGTCAGCAATTGCTGCAACGTCAGGCCAAAGCGGCTGAGGACAGCGAGGACGGCGGGAAACCCGCCACCGCATAAACGGGTCCTCACCCTCGGCTAACTTCCTTTGGTCCCGGACTCCCAGATTGGGTTTTTAAGGCTCTTCAGGAAGTCCTTGTGCGTCCTCAGTTCAGATTCGCTGGGGGCAAAGGATCTCAGGGGCCTTGCTTTCTTATCGCGGATTTCGCGGCGCCTGTCGGTCTGGTTGGTTTCAAGTTCGAATCCGCCTTGCCGCCCACCGGTCAATTCCAGATAGACCTCGGCCAGAAGCTGGGCGTCCAGTAACGCCCCATGTAGGCTGCGATTGGAATTGTCGATTCCCAGGCGGCGGCAAAGCGCATCGAGGCTGTTTTGAGCCCCCGGATATTTACTGCGGGCCATCTGAAGCGTATCGATGACCCGTGTTGGGGCGATCGCATCGCGGCCCAGATTTTCAAGTTCCCAGTTGACGAACCGCATGTCAAATTCGGCGTTATGGGCAACCAGATCGGCCCCCCCCACAAACTCGAGGAAGTCTTCGACAACTTCCGCAAAGACCGGTTTATCCTTCAAAAACTCAGCGGTAAGGCCGTGGATTCTCGTCGCTTGGGCCGGTACGTCGCGCTCGGGATTGATATATTTTCGAAAGTGGCGCCCGGTTGGCATGCGATTGATTAACTCGACGCACCCCAGCTCAACGATCCGGTCTCCTTCCTGTGGGCTGAGGCCAGTAGTTTCTGTATCCAGAATAATTTCACGCACGATTGCGTCTCCAGCGCCTCAGAGCCCCTCCTCGCTTTGTCTTCCAGTACCGCAACAAGCTTCGCGCACCGCAGTAGACTGGTCCCCTTCCCCGGCCGGTATCGATAACAAAATCGGCCCGTTTTCGTTTTTCCAGATCCGGCAATTGGGCATTCAAAATCCGTTCGAGTTTTTCCTCTGTCATGTCCGGCCGTGCCAACACACGCTGACGCTGGATATGTGGCGCCGCACTAACTGTAATCACTTGGTCGAAGAACCGTTCGAGACGGCTTTCGAATAATAGGGGAACATCGATCAATGCCGCACAAGCCCCCCTTCTGGCCCAACGAAAGAGAAAGCGTCTTTGGGCTCTTCTAACCATCGGATGAAGGATGTTTTCGAGTGTCTTTCGCTTTGCATTGTTGGCAAAGATCTCTTCGCCCAATCTTGCCCGATCCAATTGACCATCGTTTACGGTATCCGGAAAGGCAACCTTGATCGCCGCCAGCGCGGCCCCGCCGGACCGGGTCAGCCGATGAACCTCGGCGTCAGAATCGAAAACCGGCACACCGAGCCGCTTGAAAATCCTGGCGGTGTCGGTCTTGCCCATTCCAATCGAGCCCGTAAGACCGATTACGATCACTTTTCTCTCCCCAACCAAAGACTAGTGCCTCGTGCTGCCCCGCACCACTGCTTAAAATTCCGTTTTGGTCTGGTTTTCTTCTGCTGCCTCACGGCGGTTTAAAATGCTGATGATTTCAGCTGCAGTTTCCTCGATCGAACGTCTTGTGACATCAATCATATGCCAACCATGCCCCGAACAATAACGCCGGCACTCATGCACCTCCCTGGCCACAATATCGGGATGCACATAGTCAGTTCGCCTGGTTTCGTTTAGTGAGCGCAGTCGATTTGTCCGGATCTGAATAAGACGCTCCGGAGCAGCCGTCAGTCCGATAATCAGCGCCTGCGAATCTTCTTCCAGCGCCCTCGGCATTGGCTGCCCGGTGATGTAGGGGATATTGGCGGTTCGATATCCGCGATTGGCGAGATAGATGCTGGTCGGCGTTTTCGAGGTACGCGACACCCCGACCAGTATAATGTCAGCTTCATGGGATTCGCTGCTCAAATGCCCATCGTCGTGAGCCATTGAAAACTGCAAAGCCTCAATGCGGTCAAAATATTCGGAATCCAAAACATATTGACGGCCCGGAAGGTGTTTTGCTTCAACTCCGAAAAAATCGGCAAACGAATCGATGATTGGATCGATAACCGGCAATAACGGCAAACCCAACTCGGTACAGCGACGGATCAAGCTCTCACGGATCTCCTCTTTGACAATCGTGAAAATAACCAGCCCCGGATCTTTCTTTATATCCTCAACCAGCCGTTTCATCTGAACTTCTGATCGGATCATGGGCCAGAGGTGCTTTTTCACCTCAATTCCCTCGAACTGGACCAGGGCAGCCTTGGCCATTGTTTCAAGCGTCTCACCGGTGGCATCCGAGACCATGTGGAGGTGAAAAATCCTGTCGCTCATTTTTTCTTTTCTCGGTATTGAGTGATGATTGTTTCCTGTTGATAAAACATGAACACATTGAGAGTTTTTACCAATCGTGAAAACTTATGCCCACTATTCAATTTCCGTTCCACATTTATGCACATGCCGACAAAATACTCCCCACCACAAAATTGTGGGGATAATCATCTACAGGCCATGTTTAGCCACGGTTCCCATTGTGGACTTTTCTGTGAATAATATTTAATCCCCGATTTCCACAACAATCCACTACAACTACAACCTTATTTATTATTAAAGAAGATGTTGTAAGACCGTGGAAATATCTGGAAATTATCGGTGAGAAAAAGATTGCTTGAAGTGCTGCGGGGAGAAAAGACGGACCGCGTTCCTTTTTGGTATATGCGTCAAGCTGGACGTTATCTTCCAGAATATATGGCGATTCGTTCTCAGTTCCCGAGCTTTTTGGATCTAGTTTATAATCCCGAGCTGGCGGCAGAGGTAACACTCCAGCCGTTGCGACGCTTTGATCTGGATGCGGCCATTTTATTCTCGGATATCTTGGTCGTTCCACACGCTTTGGGGCAAGAAGTTGCTTTCAAGAAGGGCGAGGGACCGATCCTCAACCCAATCCGCAGCAGAGCGCAACTGCGGAAATTGAGTTGGCAAAACACAGAACAAACATTTAGTCCGATTTATGAAACAGTGGCGCGAGTCCACGAAGCATTACCTGAAGAAGCAGCTCTGATCGGTTTTTCAGGTGCTCCGTGGACTGTGGCAACCTACATGGTTGAGGGCGGCAGCTCTACGGATCATGCAAGAACCAAAGACTGGGCGGACCGCGACCCGGAAGGTTTTGGTGAGCTTATCGCTCTTCTGGTTGAAAGCACTGCCGAATATCTAATTGGTCAGATCGAGGCCGGAGCTGAAGCGCTTCAGATCTTTGACAGTTGGGCCGGAAGTTTATCGGATGAGGGGTTTAAATCTTGGTCTATAGAGCCGACCAGGAGACTGGTTGAAAAAGTAAAGGCGGCTCATCCGAACATCCCGATCATCGGTTTTCCAAAAGGTGCAGGAAAGCGATATAAGGCGTATTTCGCGAAAACCGGCGTCGACTGCGTTGGTCTTGATTCTTCGGTTGATATATCCTGGGCAGCTAGGGAACTACAGCCGGTCGGGGCGGTTCAGGGCAACTTGGATCCGCGACTGTTACTTAAAGGCGGTAAGGCCATGTTTGAAGCCACCGTTGGTATATTGAAAGCTTTTTCAAATGGTCCGCATATTTTCAATCTCGGGCACGGTATTGCCCCCGAGGTTCCACCTGCACATGTGGCCGAGCTGTCGGACTTTATCAGGGCGTCTGGGGGTTAGCTTGCTATGGACCGGCAAGGAACCAATCGCCGGCTTGCGGTCGTTCTCTTCAATCTCGGTGGACCCGACAGTCTGAAGGCTGTGCGGCCGTTTCTTTTCAATTTGTTCGGCGATCCGGCAATCATCAGGGTGCCGCAACCCCTAAGATGGATTATCGCCAAGCTGATCAGCCGCAAGCGAATGCCGGAAGCGGTGAAGATTTATCAAGCACTGGGAGGATACTCACCGCTTCTTCAAGAGACGAGAAAGCAGGCGGATGCGCTTGAAAACCTGCTAGCCCTCGAATGTGAGGCAAGGGTATTTATTGCTATGCGTTACTGGTTCCCATTGGCTCAAGAAACAGCAAGGGAGGTAGCCGCTTTTGACCCTGACCAGATCGTCCTTCTACCGCTTTATCCGCAATATTCAACCACCACCTCCGGTTCATCGTTTAAGGACTGGGAACGCGCTTCTAGAGCGGCCGAAATAACCAACCCTACTCACGCCGTTTGCTGCTATCCTACAGCGCCGGGGCTGGTCGAGGCACATCTCAGGCGGATTCTCGAAAAGATCGAAAACCGGGAACACAAGAAGTTACCACGACTGTTATTTTCGGCCCACGGCTTACCGGAAAATATTATACGTGCAGGCGATCCTTACGCCTGGCAGGTTGAGGCCACGGTCGCAGCGACAGTGCGGGCGCTGAAAGACCATCTAAAAATTGCACGGCTCGACCATACAATTTGTTATCAGAGCCGTGTCGGTCCGATGGAATGGCTAAAGCCCTCTATTGAACAGGAAATTAGCCGGGCCGGAGACCAGGGCCGCACACTCCTCGTGGTCCCTATTTCATTTGTCTCCGAGCATTCGGAGACGCTCTATGAGCTGGATATCAAATATGCCAAGCTGGCTGCAGAAAAGGGTGTGCCGTTCTATGACCGGGTCGAGGCCCTACGCTGTGATGAAGGATTCATAGAGACGCTGGCCGGGCTTGTAAGGGCGGCCGTTAGCGGCCCGGCGCTGGCTTGTGACCAAGGTGACAGATGTTGTCCGGCCGGATATAAAGGCTGTCCAACCGCTGCGGAGAAAACTCAATGAGCGCGTTTCTAGCCGACCATTACGACTGGTTACGGGCCCTTCATCTGATCTTCGTGATTACCTGGATGGCCGGCCTTTTCTATCTGCCGCGGCTCTTTGTCTACCATGCGGATGTCAAGGTGGGTAGCGACCCGGACCGTCTTTTTCAATCCATGGAGCGTCGACTATTGCGGGTTATCATGGATCCGGCAATCTTCGGCACCTGGACCCTTGGCCTCCTTTTGTTGTGGGCCCGGGATTGGCAATTTCTTTCAGAGGGCTGGTTTCACGGCAAATTTGCCGCTGTCGTCGCCATGACAGCATTTCATATGTTTCTGGCCCGTTGGCAGCGTCGATTTGCAAAGGGCCAAAATCAAAAAAGCAGTGTATTTTATCGCCGCGTCAACGAGGTGCCGACGCTTCTGATGATCGTGATCGTGCTAATCGTGATCCTTAAGCCGGGGATTGGTTCGTAAGTGGCGCTTGCCAAAAGAGCTTGACATTGAGAGGGGGATCGCTAGCGTCTAGAGCCTTGTTTCACTGCTGTTTCGGCTGTGCAGTTTCAATCTGTTTTCCAGACTTTTCACATGCTCTCTACTGCCTTTCCGGCCGTTTGTAGCCTCTAAAATCAAGGCCAGAAGAGCTAACCATTTGACGGACGACACAATATGGACTTGAAAGAACTGAAGGGGAAAGCTCCGCAGGAGCTTCTTGCGTTTGCTGAGCAATACGGTATCGAAAACGCGAGCGGTTTACGCAGACAGGATCTGATGTTTGCGATCCTCAAGCACCTTGCCGAAACCGATGTTGAAATCACCGGCGGCGGCGTGCTCGAGGTGCTGCAGGATGGCTTTGGCTTTTTAAGATCGCCCGAAGCTAATTATTTGCCGGGACCGGACGATATATACGTCAGTCCCAGCCAGATCCGCCGCTTCAGCCTGAAGACTGGCGATTCGGTCGACGGGCAGATCAGGGCGCCGAAAGAAAGCGAGCGGTATTTCGCGTTATTGAAGGTCTCCAAGATCAATTTCGAGGAGTCGGAAAAGGCGCGGCACCGGGTCGCTTTTGACAGCTTGACGCCGCTTTATCCCGACCAACACATTCGCCTGGATCCGCGAGATCCGACGATAGATCCCAGTGGCAGGATCATCGACTTGATCGCCCCTATCGGTAAAGGCCAAAGAGCCCTGATAGTAGCGCCGCCGCGGACCGGCAAGACGGTCCTTTTGCAGAATATCGCTAAATCGGTAACCCTTAACCACCCGGAGATTTTTCTGATCGTTCTACTGATCGACGAGCGGCCCGAAGAGGTCACCGACATGCAGCGCTCGGTGGAGGGCGAGGTGATCAGCTCGACCTTCGACGAGCCGGCCTCGCGTCACGTGCAGGTCGCGGAAATGGTGATCCAAAAAGCCAAACGGCTGGTCGAGCACGGTCGCGATGTGGTCATTCTTCTCGATTCGATCACGCGGCTGGCCAGAGCCTACAACACCGTTGTGCCCTCCTCGGGCAAGGTCCTGACCGGCGGCGTTGACGCTAACGCTCTGCAGCGCCCTAAGCGGTTTTTCGGTGCGGCGCGAAATATAGAAGAAGGTGGCTCGTTAAGCATCATTGCCACAGCGCTTATCGATACCGGTTCGCGCATGGACGAAGTCATCTTCGAAGAGTTTAAGGGCACCGGAAATGCGGAGATCATTCTGGATCGCAAGATCATCGACAAGCGCATCTTTCCGGCGATCGACATTACCAAATCCGGCACCCGCAAGGAAGAGCTGTTGGTGGACAAGGGCACGCTTTCGAAAATGTGGGTCCTACGCCGCATCCTCATGTCGATGGGGGTGGTCGATGCCATTCAATTTCTGCTCGACAAATTAAAGGGCACGAAATCGAACGAAGAATTTTTCGAGTCCATGAACAATTAGTGTTGCGGTGCAGCCGGCGCCAGGCCGGCAACCGCTTAACCGGCTATAATGTCGCTTCAAGATTAAGCAGCGCCCGCTTGGTCTCGCGGCCGCCGTCGCCTGAATACCCCCCCAATCGACCGGCTTGGGCAACCACTCGGTGACAGGGAATGATGATCGGGATGGGATTGCGGGCGCAGGCCTGGCCGACCGCGCGGCTCGAAGTTTCAAGCGCCGCGGCCAACTCACCGTAACTCATGGTCCGGCCGTAAGGGATCTTGGCCATTTCCGCCCAGACGCGAATTTGAAATTCCGTACCCGGCGGATTTAGGGGCAGGGCGAAGGTGGTGCGCTGGCGGTCAAAATATTCCTCAAGCTGCTCCTTGGCCTTGAGAAGCAAGGGCGTGTGGTTCTGGATCGCCCCCCATCCCCAGTCCATGGAAACAATTTCCCCGGCCTGCTCCGACACGCTCAAGTCGCCGATCGGCGAATGAATGGACAGTTGGGGCATTGCCTCTACCTGTGGACATTGGGGTCGGTTGGCCATCTTATACTATAGGCTTCGGCCCGGACTTGCCAATGGTGCACCAATCACCACAAATAGCACACCTGACCGCAGCCGAGACAGCTGCTGCCCGACCAGACGTAGAGAAAAAGAGACAAAAGGTCAATAAAATCAATTAGTTATGGAGCCATGACCGAGAGAGATACGATATTCGCGCTGGCCAGCGGTAAGGGCCGGTCTGGCGTTGCGGTGATCCGCATCTCGGGTCCGGCGGCAGGTGATGCGTTACGTCGGCTTTCCGCCGAAGAGCTTCCTCAGCCGCGGCAGGCGAAGTTGTGTGCCTTGAGCAAACCGGACTCAGGGGAGTTGCTGGACCGGGCGATCGTGTTGTGGTTTCCGGGGCCGGCCAGCTTTACTGGCGAGGATGTGGTCGAACTGCACGCGCACGGCGGCCATGCAGTCTTGAGCGGGCTCTACGACGCCCTAGAGGCCCTGCCTGGGGTGCGACCGGCCGAGGCGGGCGAGTTCAGCCGTCGCGCTTTCGAAAACGGCAAGCTCGATCTGACCATGGCTGAGGGGCTTAATGATTTGATTTGGGCTGAGACCGATGCCCAAAAACAGCTGGCACAACGGCAACTCGAAGGGGCACTTTCGGAGAAATACGGAGATTGGCGAGGCCGACTCCTCAAGCTATTAGCCCACGCCGAGGCGGCAATCGAATTTTCAGACGAGGATCTGCCGGAAGGATTTGAGCAGGCCATCCTTCCCGGGTTGGGGGCCCTCAGGGAGGAAATTGGAGCGCATCTGGAAGACCGCCACATCGGTGAGCGGATCCGCTCGGGCTTCCGGATCGTCATTCTGGGCGTGCCTAATGTCGGCAAGTCGAGCCTTTTGAACGCCCTGGCAAAGGAGGAGGCTGCCATCGTCTCGGCCGAAGCCGGGACGACTCGGGACGTGATTGAGCTGAGGATCGATCTCGGTGGCTTCTCGGCCTCGCTTGCGGATACGGCGGGGCTCAGGGAGAGCGAAAACCTTATCGAGCAGGAGGGGGCCCGCAGAGCCCGGGACCGGGCCCGCAAGGCGGACCTCAAACTCTTGCTTGTCGAGGCGCAATCCTGGCCGCGGATTCCCGATGATATTGGGGCCGAAGCTGACGCCAACAGCTGGCTGGTGGTGAACAAATGCGATCTTGAGGAAGTCGATCCCAACGAATCCCCCCTTGGCGAGCTGCGGACCTTTTGCGTATCAGCAAAGACCGGGGAGGGCCTCCACGAATTGCTCGCAGCGCTTGAGGTGGAGGTGGTGGATCGGCTCGGCGGGCTCGAACATATGCCCCTGACGCGACTGCGGCACCGACGGGCGCTCGAGGAAACAACAAAAGCACTCGGACGCGTGCTCGAGGCCGATCATGGGGATCCAGCCCTGACCGCCGAGGACATCCGCCTGGCCACGCGGGCGCTGGGGCGCATAACCGGCCGGGTTGATGTTGAGGAAGTGCTAAATGTTGTCTTTGCCGACTTTTGTATCGGTAAATGAAATCTGTCGATGTTTCACGTGAAACAAAACAATTTGTGGGGACTGACAAAGAAAGCTGGCGATTTTTGTGGAATATGGTTAAAAAGCGCGCCATGTGGGATTGGGATATCATAGTCATCGGCGGCGGCCACGCCGGCTGCGAAGCAGCTTCGGCTGCGGCACGGGCTGGGGCCCGCACGCTTCTTTTGACTCACCGGATCGAGACGATTGGCGAAATGTCATGTAATCCGGCTATCGGTGGCCTGGGAAAGGGCCATCTGGTGCGCGAGATTGATGCCCTGGACGGCCTTATGGGGCGGGCTGCCGACAGCGCAGGCATCCAATTCCGGCTTCTGAACCGCAAAAAAGGCCCGGCGGTCTGGGGGCCGCGGGCTCAGATTGACCGCGGGCTTTACCGCCAAGCCATGCAGGATCTCATCCTGAACCACCCTAATCTTACGGTCGAGGCAAGCCCGGTCGAGGATTTGCTGATCTGCGAAGGTAAGACGAAAATGGTGGTCGAAGGTGTGATCACCGAAGATGGACAAAAGTTCAGAGCACCCAGGGTGGTGCTGACCACGGGTACCTTTTTGCGCGGCCTCATTCATATCGGCGAGAGGAAAATACCGGCCGGCCGAGCTGGCGAGGCGCCGGCGGTCGGCCTGGCTGAAACCCTCGGTCGTCTTGAGTTTCGGCTTGGCCGCCTCAAGACGGGCACGCCGCCGCGCCTTGACGGCAGGACCATCGACTGGACGGTCTGTGAGCCGCAGCCCGGCGACGATCCGCCAACACCGTTTTCCTTCCTGAACCAGAAGATTACGACCCGCCAAGTGCCCTGCCATTTGACCCGAACCACGGCGGAAACACACCGGATTTTGCGCCAGAACCTGCATCGGTCGCCGATGTTCAGTGGCCAGATCAACAGCCGCGGGCCGCGCTATTGCCCGTCGATCGAAGACAAGGTAACCCGTTTTGCGGACAAGGAAAGCCACCAGATCTTCTTGGAACCCGAAGGGCTTGAGGATCACACGATTTATCCGAACGGCATTTCGACCTCTTTGCCCGAGGAGGTGCAAAAAGCCTTCTTGCGGACCATTCCCGGGCTTGAGAAGGCGATTATCCTGCGCCCCGGCTATGCCATCGAATATGACTTCGTGGATCCGCGGCAGCTTCACCCGACCCTGGAGACCCAGTCGGTGGGCGGCCTCTACCTGGCCGGCCAGATCAACGGCACCACCGGTTACGAGGAAGCGGCGGCCCAAGGCCTGATCGCTGGCGCAAATGCGGCTTTAAGCCTCGATGGGCGAGTGGCGCTCGTGCCCGACCGTGCGACCGCCTATTTGGGCGTGATGATCGACGACTTGGTGACCCAAGGCGCCCAGGAACCGTACCGCATGTTTACCAGCCGCGCCGAGTACCGACTGTATCTGCGGGCCGACAATGCCGACCGGCGGCTGACAGAGTTGGGGCGGTGCGCCGGCATCGTCGGAGGGCGGCGCTGGCAGGCCTTTTCGGAGAAGAAAAAGGCCATCGACAAGGCCCGAGAAAAGCTCGAATCTCTAACCGTCAGCCCCACCCGTGCAGCCGAGTTCGGCCTCCGGGTCAAGGCCGACGGTCGAATGCGCTCGGCCATGACGCTGTTGTCCTTCCCTGAAATTGACGTCAGCGTTCTAAGGCGCCTGTGGCCCGAAGAATTGGCTGAACTCGACCACAGATACACAGCTGATCTTGAGATTGACGCGCGCTACAAGGTTTATCTTGAGCGCCAGGCGGCGGACATCGAGGCGTTTCAAAAAGATGAATCGCTAATCATGCCCCAGAACCTGGATTTCGATGCCATTCCAGGGCTTTCGACCGAAGTGCGCGAAAAGCTGAGACAGGCCCGTCCGGCCACTCTCGGTGCTGCCGGCCGCATTCCGGGCGTAACTCCGGCCGCTTTGACGGCGCTTTTGGGCTGGGTCAGGCGGCGTGACGTCAAGAAAATAGCCTGATGATGGGGCCGGAGGAGTTCGCCGGGCTGGCCGATGTTTCACGTGAAACACTCGAGAAGTTTCAAATCTACCTTGAGCTCCTGAAGAAATGGCGGAGCAGCCATAATCTTGTCGGCGTGTCGACACTTGCAGATCCGTGGCGCCGACATTTCCTCGATTCGGCGCAGGTTCTGATGCGCTGGCGCGAGGAGGGCCCGGCAAGAGCGGCTCAATCTTGGCTCGATCTCGGCTCCGGGGCCGGATTTCCCGGGCTGGTTCTGGCGATCATGGGGGCGGGGGAGGTGCATCTGGTCGAAAGCAACGGCAAAAAATGTGCCTTTTTGCGCCAGGTAATCCGATCGACCGGCGCCAAGGCGAGGGTTCATCAGGGTCGTATCGGGGATATCGATCTTCTGCCGGTTGATGTGATTACCAGCCGCGCCCTGGCGTCGATTTCAAGAATTCTGACGCTGGGCGAGAAATTCTGCGGCAGCGACACCGAATATTGGCTTTTAAAGGGTGCGGCGGCACAACGGGAATTGACCGAAGCGCGCAAATATTGGAAAGTCGATTGGCGCTTTTTTCAGAGTGTCACTGACGATTTCGGCGCGGTTCTGCGCCTCAGGGAGTGTAAACGTGTCGATCAGGCGTAGACGATTTGCAGCGGCCCTTAAACCCTTCCGGAAACCCTTGATTATAGCCATTGCCAACCAAAAAGGTGGTGTCGGAAAAACCACTACGGCGATTAATCTTGCGACCGCGATGGCGGCCATTGGACGCCGGGTGTTGCTTGTCGACTTTGATCCTCAGGGAAACGCCAGCACCGGGCTTGGCATAGACCGCCGGGATCGCAAGATCACTTCCTACGAAGTTTTGCTGGGTGCTGCCAAAATCGAGGATGCGCTCACCAAGACAAGGGTGCCGGGACTTTCAGTCATCCCGTCGACCATCGACCTGTCCGGGGCGGAGTTGGAATTGATCGACCTTGAGCGCCGCACCGAGCGGCTTAAAGAGGCCCTGGCAGAGCAGTTCGTGATCGATGGGTTCGAATATGTGCTGATCGATTGTCCGCCATCGCTGTCACTTTTGACCCTTAACGCCCTGGTCGCAGCACGGTCGGTTCTGGTGCCGCTGCAGTGCGAGTTTTTTGCCCTCGAAGGTCTGAGCCTTCTTCTGCGCACGGTTGAGCGTGTAAAGGCAAATTTCAATCCCGAACTCGATATTCACGGCATCGTCCTGACCATGTTCGATTCGCGGAATAACCTCTCGGCCCAGGTCGCCGACGATGTTCGCGAATACATGGGGGACAAGGTCTTTAAGACCGTAATCCCGCGGAACGTTAGGATCTCGGAGGCGCCGAGTCACGGCAAGCCAGCCCTATTGTACGATTATCGATGTGCCGGCAGCGAGGCCTATATGCGCCTTGCCTCGGAACTGCTGCTACGCAGCGAGGCTCCGATGCGACCGAGGGACGGCTCGGGGCTCTCGGAAACGGCCGGAAGGAAGACCGCATGAGCAAACGCGCGACCGGTCTTGGGCGCGGGATTTCAGCCCTTCTTGGCGAGGAGAGTCCAACGGGAATCGCGGCGGCAAGGCGGCCGGTGGCGCTGATGCCGATCGAATTTTTGCAAGCCAATCGCCAGCAGCCACGGGAACGGTTTGACGCGGACCAGATCAGCGAGCTCGTCGCCTCGATAAGAGAGCAGGGCATCCTCCAGCCTATTTTGGTCCGACCGATCGGCGGCGATAGATTCGAAATTGTGGCCGGAGAGCGCCGGTGGCGCGCTGCCCAGCAGGCCGGACTTCATGAAGTGCCGGTTGTGGTCCGCGAGTTTTCGGACGAGGAGGCGCTTCAGATTGCGATAATCGAGAACGTTCAGCGGCAGGACCTTTCGCCGATCGAGGAAGCACGTGCCTACAAACGCCTGGCAGAAGACTGGGACCATACGCAGGAGCAGGTCGCTAAACTCGTGGGCAAAAGCCGCCCGCATGTGGCAAACCTGATGCGGCTGCTCGGGCTCCCCGCCAAGGTTCAGGCGATGATCAACCGAGGGCAGCTGTCAATGGGTCACGCCCGCGCCCTTATTGGCAACGCGGCGGCCGAGGAGCTGGCCCTCCAGATCGTCACCAGGGGATTGAATGTCCGTCAGGCCGAGGCACTGGCACGGCGCGGTCTGCAAGCCGGTCGTTCAAAGCGGGCCCGGAAAGAAAAGGACGCCGATACGAGAGCCCTTGAGCAACGTCTGTCGGCAGGGCTGGGGCTTCAGGTGGAGATCGACCATAGGGGGGAGAAGAAGGGCGGCAAAGTGACAATCCGTTACAAAACACTGGCCCAGCTCGACCATCTAATTGGCAAGCTGGAGGCCTCTAACTAATTGATATCATTGATGCTTTATAACTTCCGCCCAGCTGCAGTTGCGATCTGGAGACAGGTTCTTGAGGCGATCGCAAAGTCGGGAAAACCGGTCGATTTGCATTGCCCCTCGGCCTCGGCAACCAGCTCCAGGGCGCGTCCGAGGGAGGCGGCCGACCATTTGGCGGTCTGGGCACGGAACGAAGACTTGTCTTTAAAAAAGAGGGGTGGGCGAAGAACTGAAGCGGCGCCGTCGTAGGAATGGTTTTCTTCCATCAAGCCGCAAACAAGATAAAGCCGTTCCAGACGTCTTGAAAGGGTCCTTAATATCGAGATCGCGCTGTCGTGACGGGCTTCGGCCCGCTCAAGCATCAGATCAAGCCGTTGGACGTCGCCCTGGGCAGCGGCCGAGGCGATGTCGTCGAGCGCCCAAGCGCTACTGTCGCCGACCACCGAGCGGGCATCGTCAAGCGAGATCGAGGCTGGTTCCCGGCCCTCCATGTAGAGGGCCAGTTTTGCCAGCTCACTGCGGCTGATCATCCGGTCGCTGCCGAGATTGGTTTGCAAGTAGGCCATGGCGTCGGGCTCCAATGAAAGACCACGGTCCGAGAGCTCTTGCCGGATGAGCTGAACAGTATCGTTTTGCGAATCCTCATAACAAGGCACCGCTAACGCCGCCGGGTCGGCCTCGATCAGCCTTCTGAGCTTGGATCGCGGGCCGAGATCCCCGGCCGTGATGAC
Source organism: Pseudomonadota bacterium (assembly GCA_022566895.1). GTDB lineage: Bacteria > Pseudomonadota > Alphaproteobacteria > Sphingomonadales > SMXR01 > JADFIA01. The sequence goes on along the minus strand of JADFIA010000017.1, from coordinate 4,512 downwards.
CAAAAGAGCGTCCCCTACCTTGGTCTGGAGCACATTGGCCACAGCCCAGCTGACCGAATCCCCAGCCCTGTCCAGCCGCACCAGGCGCCGGCCACCAACCATAGATAGGGCTGACATTTCGTCCTGCAGTAGCGGCGGATCCGCCCTTACCTGATCACTTGTCGGGCGGGCGACGTTGAACGTATCTGCCAAGTCATCGACAATTTGCTTTGAAAACCGATCGGCCCGTTCGCGGGCAAGTCCCTCGTTCGGCCCGTAGAGCAAAACAGCCCGAAAGCTTGGGTCCAGCTCGCTCAAATTTGCTTTAATATCTGCGGGTTTGGCCTTTACCATCCACAACCCCTCACTTTTAGTCTGACTCGGCCTTCAGAAAATGCAGGCTCAAACGATTGGCGATGATGTGCACAAGTTGCTCCGCCGTGCGCCTCTTAGCGTCTTCGCGGGCGCTCAGATTCGCAAAGTCGGACCGTACAACATCATAGGCCATATTAGAACGCGCGCTGCCCACAAGAACCGGTTGATTGTTATCGCTGCGCAGGAGTCGGTAGGTGGCCTCAAGGCGCAAGTTTTCACGGGTGATTGATTCGTCGGACCGAAAGCCAAAGCCGTCGACTTCCTCAACCAGCGTCACTTCGAGAACGTATAGAGGCGCCGAGCTGGGCCCCAACGGCGTCAGGGCGTCCTCAAGATGATTCTTGACGATTTGACCGATACGGTCGGCGATCGGCGCCACCTTAATTCGGGACAAACGCTCGGCCGCCGGCGTGCTGACAGGATTTTCGCCATAAAGGGGCTGAAAACCACAAGCTGTAAGGAAGGCAGCAAATCCAACGATGCAAATCCGGTGCAAGCGCATGGCAACTATCCCAGAACGATATTGACGATGCGGTTCGGCACTACAATGATCCTGCGCACCGGCCGCTGCCCGACAATACGCTTAATCTTCTCCGAAGCCAGAGCCAGGCGCTCCAATTCTGCCTTTGGGGCGTCAAGCGGCACCGCCAGCGTATCCCGCAACTTTCCTTGGACCTGAATTGCCACGGTCACGCTGTCCTCGACCAAAAGCGCGGGGTCGGCCTCGGGCCAGGGTTCCGTGGCCAGGAGTGTGTCGTGGCCGAGACGTTGCCACATTTCCTCGGCCAAATGCGGCATCATCGGGCCGACCAGTTTGGTCAGCGCTTCACAGGCTTCGCGCAAAACAAAATCCGCCCCATCGCCGCTGACCGGCTCAGCCAACCGGTTGGCCAGCTCGTAGATGCGCGCCACTGCCTTATTGAAACGAAAGGTTTCGATATCAGTGCCGACAGCATCAATCGTCTTATGGGTCGCCCGTCGCAGGGCAAGAGCCTGTTTTGACAAAGCGCCGTCAAAGGCTTTGGCCTCCGCCTTCAGTCCACCGACCGTGCGGTCAACAAGCCGCCATAAACGGCGAACGAATCGCCAAGCACCCTCGATCCCCTCCTCGGTCCACTGCAAATCGCGCTCCGGCGGGCTGTCGGATAATATGAACCAACGCGCCGTATCGGCCCCGTATCGATCGATGATTGCCGCCGCATCGATTACGTTACGCTTGGATTTACTCATCTTTTCATTACGGCCGGGCTGGACCTGAAGGCCTGTCTCACGGTGCACAAATCCGTTGTCGGCTGTCGTATCTACAAGCTCAGGATAGACCCAGTTGCCGTCGCTGTCCCGGTAGGTAACGTGAGTGACCATGCCCTGTGTGAACAAGCCATCGAACGGCTCGTCAAACTTCACACGGCCGACTTTCTGAAGGCCCCGCATAAAAAAGCGGGCATACAACAGATGCAGAATTGCGTGCTCAATGCCACCGATATATTGATCGACCGGCATCCAGTGATCGACAATATCGGCCTCGAAGGGCCGATCCTTGGGCGCCGAGCAAAAGCGAAGAAAGTACCAGGCCGAATCGACAAAAGTGTCTAAGGTATCCGTCTCGCGCTCGGCCGGCGCGCCGCATTTGGGACAGTTGACACGTTTCCAGTTTGGATGATGATCCAGCGGATTGCCGGGCTTGTCGAAGCTGACGTCGACCGGCAGGATCACCGGCAGATCATCTTTCGGCACCGGAACAGCGCCGCAGCCCTGGCAGTGGATTACCGGTATCGGGGCGCCCCAATAACGCTGGCGCGAGACGCCCCAATCACGAAGCCGGAATGTTATCGCTCGTTCTCCGGTTCCGATCTCCTCAAGATGTTGGATCATGGCGCCGATCGCCTCGGTCTGATCCAGACCGTCAAGAAAATCAGAATTGGCCATCCGGCCGGGGCCCACATAGGCCTCATCCCCGATTTCAAAATCGTCTGCCGCCGAGCCCTCCGGCACCACGACCGGCAATACCGGCAGGTTATACTTCCGGGCAAACTCCAGATCTCTCTGGTCGTGGCCGGGACAGCCGAAGATGGCTCCGGTGCCATATTCCATCAACACGAAATTAACGACATAGAGGGGCAGGAGCCGACCATCGCCCACCGGCAGGCGAAGCTCGAGACCGGTATAAAATCCCTCCTTTTCGGCCTTCTCCATGGCTTGGGTGCTGGTGCCGGCCTTGCGACATTTTTCCAGGAACAGGGTCAGATCGGGATCATTCTCAGCTAGCGCTCCGGCCAGCGGGTGGTCGGGCGAAAGGGCGCAGAAGCTCGCCCCAAACAGCGTGTCAGGTCGGGTTGTAAAGACCCTTACCGAATCATCACGGCCAGAAATCTCAAAATCGATATAGGCCCCCTCGGACCGGCCGATCCAGTTTTTCTGCATCAGCTTTACCTTGTCCGGCCAGCGATCGAGCGCCTTTAGACCCTCGAGCAGCTCGTCTGCAAACTCGGTAATCCTAAAGAACCAGTGGGCCAGCTTACGCCGTTCCACCTGAGCGCCGGAGCGCCAACCCTTGCCGTCGACGACCTGCTCGTTGGCCAACACTGTCTGCTCGACCGGGTCCCAGTTGACCCAAGCTTCCTTTTGATAGGCCAGGCCGGCCTCCATAAAATCGATAAAGATTTCCTGCTGGCGCCCATAGTAGGAGGGATCACAAGTCGTAAATTCGCGGCTCCAGTCGATTGACAGACCAACCTCTTTGAGTTGGGCTCGCATGGCTTCGATATTTTCATAGGTCCAATCGGCGGGATGGACCTGCTTTTCGAAAGCCGCATTTTCGGCTGGCAGACCAAAAGCGTCCCACCCCATGGGGTGAAGGACCGCAAATCCTTTGGCGCTCTTGTAACGAGCCAGAACATCGCCGAGCGTGTAATTGCGGACATGACCCATATGAATACGGCCACTTGGATAAGGGTACATTTCGAGGACATAGTATTTTGGGCGGTCCGGCCGATCGGCGACCTTAAAGACGCCCTGCTCTTCCCAGACCGCCTGCCATTTGGCTTCGACCCGCCCGGCATTGTAACGTCCCATCCTCCAAAGCTCCTGCAGGTTGAGCCTGCGAATCTGGTTTAACACAAAAAGAAGGCCGGGCAAGCCGGCCGTTACAACGCCGTATCAAGACGAGACCACTAATCCTTTCGGATCGTCTGAATTCGCATTTCTCGCGCTCCTCCCAGAATCACGTCCTCGATCTCCAACTCGGTGCCGGCACGCACTTCGGCATCGATCCAAACACCGCTCTTGAGCTCCTGACGCGTAACCGAAACCCTCAAGGCATCGGCCCTAAGGGCCCTATCCAAAACAAACACCGCGATCTTCAGCCGCTCTCTTGGAACCTCGGGATTGATAAACCAGTCGGTCAGAATGGTGCCGCTTGCCGGGTTGGCGCTTAAGAGCGGTAGCTCGGCGACGGCATCCAGCGAAGCACGCCAAAGGTAACCGTTGACGCCGATCGCTGTCGTTAAATCCTCACTGAATTCCCCGAGGGGCCTATCATTGCTCGAACCGCAGGCCGCAAGAAGGCCCGAGAGAATACAAACAAACGAAAATTTCTTCAGCATTGAGTCACACCTTATTCTTCATTCCTGATTAGCGCCCGAGTCGCGGTTTGGATTGTCTATTTGCGCGAGTCGATTCGAACAGCAATCACTTCGGCCAGAGCCGATTTTAACGCTTTATAACCGCCGCAAGAAGTGAAAACCAGCCCTTTCATTGGCAAAAGTGTGTCTCCGCCACAACAGTCTGGGGGCTGTGACCTCAAATTTCCGTCGGCTGGACACAAATAGGGCTGCTTGGGATTTTGAATTTGAGACAGTCGGTGATATACGTCGAGTGTAGAGAGGTGTGTTCATTTTTGTCGAAGTGCGAAAAAATGTCCGTGAGCAAACGTATGAAACGCCAAGCTCCTATCCTATTGGTAGCAAGTGTCTTTTTGGCAGCGGTTTCGATTCCGGCACTTGCGGATCCCGACGAGACGGACGAAAACCTTGTTTTGACCGAACAGGATTCACTAATCGGCAGCGCACGGGCTTATCTGAGCAGCATCCAAACAGCAAGAATTGATCTTGGTAGCGGGGTCTCGTTCAAGGACCGCTCGGGCGAAAAGAAACCCGGTTT
>JADFIA010000016.1 GCA_022566895.1 Pseudomonadota bacterium | reverse complement strand
GATTTTACCGGTGAGGACGATGCGCTCGGCCACTTCAATGAATATGCTGGACGCATCCAGCTTTTATATGAGTCCGACGGGCCATTTGACGCGCTTTTGAATGTGCACGCGCGCTCGATTGAGGGAACAGCGGCGATCTTCCGGGCCAACGTTCTTGGCCCCGGTAACAACAATCTCAACGAAAATTATGACCGCGAGACAGTATTCTTCGATGAGGGCGATAACAATCCGCAAGACTACGACATTATTGGCGGGTCGCTGAAAATGAATTTTGAAATGGGCGGCTATACGATCACCTCGATTTCGGCGTTTGAGCACGCTGACGGCGCCAGCTTGGGCGATATTGACGGCGGCAACCCGGCTGGCCCCGGTTTCATTCCTTTCCAGTCCCTCACCGAAGACGGCATTGATGACCTGGATCAGTTCACGCAGGAGTTCCGAATTGCCAGCAATTTGGACGGGCCGTTGAACTGGCAGGCCGGCTTCTATTATTTCGATTCGAAGCTCGTCATCACCACCAGCCCATTTTTCATTCCGTCCGCGACGGTACGGCATGACAACGAGACCTGGGCCGTGTTCGGACAGGCCAGTTACGACTTAAGCGAACAAACCACGCTTACGGGTGGGCTTCGTTATACGGATGACAAGAAGACGCTGGACGGTGTTGACGCTTTCGGCGGCATCCATACAGCAGCCGTCAATGGCGAGCGGGTGAGTTGGGATATTGCGGTCAATCATGCCGTGGACGAGTATGTTTCCGTTTACGGACGTGTCGCATCCGGTTTTCGGGCGCCGACGATCCAGGGGCGTGATATTGCCTTTTTCGGTGCGCCTTCGGTGGCGACAGAAGAAAAGATATTGTCCTTTGAGGCTGGCTTTAAGGCGATATTGGCAAACCAGCGGATGCGCCTCAATGCCGCGGCCTTTTATTATACGGTCGACGATATTCAACTTTCGGCAGTTGGCGGCACTGGCAACTTTATTGAACTGATCAATGCTAATAAGGCGACCGGCTGGGGCTTCGAGGGTGATCTCGAGTTTCTGGCCTCCGATAATCTGACGATCACCGCAGGCTTCAGCTACAACGACACGGAGATAAAGGACAGTGACCTCTTGTTGGGGTTCTGCGCCCTCTGCACCGTGACCGATCCTCTCGTTCTCGATGCCGGTGGTACTCTGCGTGCAGCGGTTGATGGCAACCCGTTGCCGCAGGCGCCGAAAATCACCGCAAACCTGACGCTCGAATATCGGATGCCCATGGGTAATGACGGAGAATTCTTCATCTTCACCGATTGGTCAATCACCGGGAAATTCAACTTGTTCCTTTATGAGTCCCTCGAGTTTAGCACCAGCGGGAACTTTGAAGGCGGTATCAGGGCCGGCTACGCTTTCAAAGGCGGCGCCTACGAGATTGCCGTCTTTGGCCGGAACATAACCAACGAGTCGAATGTAAAAGGCGGTATCGATTTCAATAACATCACCGCCTATGTCAACGAACCGAGGGTTTGGGGTGTTGAAGTGGGCGCCAGGTTCTAGCTGAATTCGGCCGGATTTTTCGGCCGAGGCATCATCGCGACAAAAGGGCCGGTCCCTTACGGGGGCCGGCCGCTGGCTGAAGGAAGAACGACCTCACACCGGGAAGATTTATGAGCGCAGCAGCGGCGAACTCAGACGGACAATTATCCCTAGGGCAGCGATTTACGGGCGACATTAACGCCGGTTTCGCGTTTCTTCTCGATTGCATCGTCAATTTGTTCGTCTTGAGCACTCTACTGTCGATTTTTGGCTTCCCGCTCGAGATTATCCAAACCCGCATCATTCCTGGCGCTTTGGTCGGCATCGTCGTCGGGATTCTTCTAAACGTGCGAATGGCCAGGCGGATCGTCAGGGAAACCGGCAATGCGAATATCACCTCAATGCCCATAGGGCTCGACATGCCGACGACGGTGGGCATCACCCTGACGGTCATGGGACCTCTGTTCCTGATCCTTAAGGGCGAGTTGGGGGACCCGGAAGAGGCCGCCAAGATTGCCTGGTACGTCGGTATGGCAAGCACCATCTGGATGGGCCTGATCAAGTTTGTTCTGTCCTTTTTCGGTGGTTTGATTCAACGCCTATTGCCGATCTCTGCCTTGCTGGGGGCAATGATGGGTGTGGCGATCGTGTGGCTCGGCGCCAATGCGATTTTGGGTGTGTTTACGATGCCCGAGGTTGGCCTGATCGCTCTTGCGGTGATGATTTACGCACTAATCGCCGGCGCCAAGGTGCCCGGCGCCCTGCCCGGCGCGGTCGCAGCCATCCTATTGGGGACGATCGTTTATTATGGTATGGGCGCAGTCGGCCTGATGGAGGGCTTTGCCTGGCCGGAGATCGCCGGTATGGCTTTTTACGCGCCGATCCCTAGCTTCGGCGGGCCGGAGGTATTATTCGGTCGATCGCTCTTTTATATGGCGATTATCGTGCCTTTCGCTCTTTTGATCACCGCATCAACAATCAATCTCACGGCCGGGGCCAATCTTCTTGGTGATGATTTAAACTCGGGTGAGTTAATCCGAGTCGATGCCGCCGCCACGATCATCGGCGCGATCTTTGGCAGCGTTGTTCAAACAACCCCTTACTTCGGGCATGCGACCTACAAGCGCCTCGGAGCACGCCAAGCCTATGCCCTCGGGGTCGCTGTTGTACTCACACTCGGCGGCGTGACTGGGGCTATCGGCTTCCTGATCGACGTATTGCCGGGAGCGGCCATCAAGCCGATTTTGATCGTCGTGGCCTGTGATATCGTCCGCCTCGCCTTCAAGGGCGTAAAAACGGAACATTCGCCTGCGGTTGCCTTCGCGATCATGCCGGCGATATTGAACTTCGCTTTCGTCAAGGTCAGCGAATTGATGTCGCACGTGGAGGCAGGAATCGATCGGCTCGAGAATGCCGCCGCCTCATTGAACGAGGCAGCTCAGCAGGTGATCATGCAGGCGTCGACGATGGTGCCGGCGGACTGGTTGCAGGGCTATATACTGCTTGGCGCTTTGTCGCGGGGTTATATTCTGACCGGTCTTTTGTGGGCCGCCGTGGTGGCCTATATTATCGATCACCAGTTTGTGCGTTCGTCATACGTGCTCGCCGTTTCCGCGGCCCTGTCACTTTTCGGGGTCATTCATTCGGTGCTGCCCAACTCGGCCATCTATTTCCCTTGGCAGCTTGATTTAAGCGATCTGACGACGGCCCAGTTGCCCTACCGGCTGGCTGCGGGTTATATGCTCGCAGGATTGACAATTTTGGTCTTCGCTTTGGTTACTGGCGGCACAAAGAGCGATGAGAGGACAGCAACCGTGGAAAAAGAGGAATCTCGCGATCAGCCCGCCGAGCGGTTAGTATAGGCCGGATTGGAGACGGAACATGCCAAAACCAACCGGAAAAGCAGACGGCAAAGTCACTGATATCGGTGCTTTCGCGCGGACGAATCAGGGCACCGAATTTCACGCCGATTGGCTGGAGGATATTCGCGTAAATCTGAGCGCCGTAGAACGCCGCACCGCCACAGTGATCAAGCGCCGGACCGTGAAGAAGGATTGGCAGGTCGCCTGGATGCTAAAGGCAATCTCGTGCATCGACCTGACCACATTGTCCGGCGACGATACACCCGGGCGCGTCCGACGGCTGTGCGCCAAGGCAAAGCAACCCGTGCGGCAGGATCTTTTGGAGGCGATCGGGGCGGCGGAACTGAAGCTGACCACAGGCGCAGTTTGCGTTTACCACGCCATGGTGCCGACCGCATCGGCAGCACTTGAGGGTTCGGGCGTGCCGGTGGCGGCCGTCTCAACTGGGTTTCCCGCTGGTTTGTCGCCTATGAAAACGAGACTGCAAGAAATCGGAGAATCGCTTGCCGCCGGCGCTAACGAGATCGACATCGTGATCACCCGAGCCCACGCGCTTAATCAGGATTGGCCGGCACTTTACGAGGAAGTGCGGGCCTTCAGGCAGGCTTGCGGCTCGACGCACCTCAAGACGATTATCGCGACCGGGCAACTTGGCAATATGAACATTGTGGCGCGGGCCTCGATGGTTTGCATGATGGCCGGGGCCGATTTTATCAAGACCTCCACAGGAATGGAGAGCCTCAATGCCAATCTGCCGGTCGCTCTGGTGATGGTCAGAATGATCCGGGATTTTTACGAGCGCACCGGAAAAAAAGTGGGATTTAAGCCGGCCGGGGGGATTAGGACAGCCAAACAGGCGATTGCCTACTTGATCCTCATCAAGGAGGAATTGGCAAATGATTGGCTTTCGCCGTCGCTATTCAGATTTGGCGCCTCGAGTCTTTTGGGCGATCTTGAGCGTCAAATCGAATATCATGCAACCGGCAGCTACTCGGCCGCCTACCGGCACCCAATCGCCTAGAGCGCAGAGGGAGAAGACGAGTGAACGTCCTCGACAAGCTCAAGTCCATGGAATACGGCCCGGCACCAGAGAATGCGGCCAAGGTTACCGAATGGCTGGAACAGAATGAGCGCTCGTTTGGTCAATTCATCGGCGGGCAGTTTACCAGGTTCAATAAGGCGGATTTCTTCGAGACGAAGAACCCGGCGACCGGCGAAGTGCTGGCGCGAGTTTCCCAGGCCAATGCCGACGATGTCGATAAGGCGGTAGGCGCGGCGCGCAGGGCCCAAAAGAGCTGGCAGACCCTCGGCGGGCACGGTCGTGCCCGCTATCTTTATGCCCTTTCCCGCCTTGTTCAAAAGCATTCGAGAGTGCTGGCGGTTCTCGAAAGTATTGATAACGGTAAACCGATACGCGAGACCCGGGACATAGATGTCCCGTTGGTGGCACGTCACTTCTATCACCACGCTGGATGGGCCCAGTTGATTGAGAGTGAGTTCGCCGGATACGAGCCCATTGGCGTGGCCGGACAGATTATCCCCTGGAACTTCCCACTTTTAATGATGGCCTGGAAAATCGCGCCTGCAATCGCGGCCGGGAACACGGTGGTTCTAAAGCCGGCCGAATTCACGCCGCTCACGTCCTTGATGTTCGCAGACATTGTTCGTGAGGCGGGCCTGCCGGACGGCGTGATCAATATTATAACTGGCGACGGTCGGGCGGGTGCGCTGCTGGTTGACCATCCGGATATCGACAAACTGGCATTTACCGGTTCGACAGAAGTTGGCCGGATTATCAGGGAACGTACAGCCGGCAGCGGCAAGAAGTTGACGTTGGAATTGGGCGGAAAATCGCCTTTTATTGTCTTTGATGACGCAGATCTCGATAGCGCGGTTGAGGGTCTGGTCGACGCCATCTGGTTGAATCAGGGCCAGGTCTGTTGTGCCGGTTCCCGTCTTTTGGTGCAGGAGGGTGTGGCCGAACGTCTGATCTCGAAGGTCAAGGCCCGTATGGAGAAGCTCCGCATAGGCTCGTCGCTCGACAAATGCATCGATATGGGTGCCATCGTCGACGAAATTCAGCTTGAGCGGATTAAAGCGCTGGTCAGCCAGGGCGTCGATCAAGGCGCTGAGCTATGGCAGCCCCGATGCGACCTACCAAAGGAAGGGGTCTATTATCGCCCCACCCTTTTAACCAACGTTGATACGGCAAATATAGTGGCGCGCGAGGAAATATTCGGTCCGGTTGTCGTGAGCATGACCTTCAGGACCCAGAAGGAAGCGGTCGAAATCGCCAACAATACGCCATACGGTTTGGCGGCCAGTGTGTGGTCGGAGAATCTGAACCGGGCATTAGAAGTCGCACCGCAGATCAAGGCCGGAGTCGTCTGGATCAATTCGACAAATCTGTTTGATGCTGCAACAGGTTTTGGAGGTTATCGTGAATCCGGTTTCGGCCGCGAAGGCGGCAGGGAGGGCATGTACGAATATCTCAAGCTATCTTTCGAGAAAAAGCTCAAGCCTCTGGCATCCACCGGCCTTCCCGCAGTCAAGACGGGCAAATCAAAAACCGGGCGGCCGCGCATGGATCAGACCGCCAAGCATTATATTGGTGGCAAACAGGTGCGGCCGGACGGCGGCAACAGCCTAGCGGTGGCCGACCATAAGGGGCAGCTGGCAGGATTTGTAGGAGATGGAAATTACAAGGATATCAGGAATGCCGTAGAGGCGGCCGCGGCGGCCGGCTCGTGGGCCGGCACCTCGACGCATTTGCGGGCCCAGATTCTCTATTACATCGCCGAAAACCTCAGCTACCGGCAGGATGAGTTTGCGGCCCGCATCAGCAGCTTGAGCGGCTGCAACGCACAAAGCGCGGCCGCAGAAGTCGAGACATCGATCGAACGGCTGTTTACCTACGGTGCCTGGGCAGACAAATACGAAAGCAAGGTCCACAGGCCGCCGATGCGGGGCGTTACACTGGCTATGAAAGAGCCAGTTGGCGTGATCGGGATCGGCTGCCCGGACGAGGTTCCACTTCTTGGATTTGTTTCCCTGATGGCGCCGGCAATCGCCATGGGAAACCGCGTGGTCATGCTGCCGAGTGAGCGCCACCCGCTGGTTGCTACAGATTTTTATCAGATTTTGGAGACATCCGACGTCCCGGCCGGCGTCGTCAATATCGTCACCGGGAACAAGGATGCCTTGGCGCTTGTGCTCGCAAAGCACACGAACGTTGAAGGTGTTTGGTTTCACGGAAGCGCTGAGACCTCCAGCCAAATCGAGAGGGAGGCCGCTGGCAATATGAAGCGGACCTGGGTTTCAAATGGCCTCGGCTACGACTGGTTTGACCCGGAACAGAGCGAGGGCAAACATATTTTGAGGCGCGCAACCGAGATTAAGAATGTCTGGATTCCATATGGCGACCAGACGTAATTCTAAAGATTTCTAACGGCTGCTGCGATCCAATCGCTTCAGGAAATCAGACAGGACAACGACCAGATTTTCGCCGGCGATCTTGCCCTCGCGCATTGTTTCCTCATGCGTCAGCGGCACATCCGAAAGCCCAGCCGCCAAATTGGTGAGCGAAGAAATGCCGACGACCCGTATGCCGCAGTGATTGGCCACCAGGCATTCGGGCACGGTTGACATGCCGACCGCATCAGCGCCGAGCGTTCGGAAGGCACGAATTTCGGCTGGCGTTTCGAAATTGGGGCCCTTGGCCATAATGTAGACACCATCGTTCAGTTCGATCCCAATGTCGTCCGCGGCAGTGTGAAGAAGCTTTCTCAGGCGGCGATCATAGGCTTCCGTCATGTCCGGAAAGCGCGGTCCAACCGCGTCGTCGTTGGGACCTATAAGGGGGTTGGTGCCGGTCAGATTGATATGGTCGCTGATCGCCATTAAACCGCCCGGCGCCATTCCTGGATTGAGACTGCCGGCAGCGTTTGTCAACACCAAGGCCTCGATGCCCAAAGCCTTGAGCGTCCGGATCATAATCAAGACCGAATCGAGCCCCCGGCCTTCGTAAAAATGCACGCGCCCCTGCAACCACAAAACTTCGGTGCCGCCGATTTCACCGATCAATAACAGCCCCGCGTGCCCCTCGACCGAGGGCTTCGGAAATCCTGGAATCTCCGAGTAGGAAAGCTCAGTGGTCGTCTTTACGGCCTTGGCAACGCCAGCAAGCCCGCTCCCCAACTGGACCGCGATCCTTGGCATGGGGCCAGAGTGCCGGTCCCTTATCGCTTTGGCGGCGTCCTTAACAATCTTGCGTATGTCTTCTAGAGTCACTGATCATCCTGGGCTGACGCGGCCGAGAGAACCGGCTTTCTGAGTTCATCGAAATCGATCCCCTTTCCGTCTTTGATCTCGCTCAGGCTCAGGCCATCAAACTCATGAGGGAAAACAAGCCACGCGTCGGTTTCGTGAACATAAAAGTCCGGCACGATATCCGTCCGGTTACGCTTGGGCTTATAGTAGACCGTGGCGATCTTGACCAGATTGGGCGTATTGCGACGACACTTCTGATTTAGCTTCTCAATGATCGCGGCGATGCTTGAACCGGAATCAAATACATCGTCGACAATCAGCAGATTGTCCTCAGGCGAAATGTTATCGATGATGTATTCTAGGCCGTGAACCCGCACCACTTTATCTCGTTTGGTGCCGGAATAGGCCGAAGTGCGGATCGCAATGTGGTCGGTTTTGACGCCGTGGTAGTCGAGGATTTCCTGAACCGCGATCCCGGTCGGCGTGCCGCCTCTCCAAACACCGACAATGAATTTGGGCGCAAAATCGCTGTCTAGCACTTTAAGCCCCAAGCGGAAGGAATCCTCAAGAAACTCCTGAGCCGTAATAAAGCGCCGCTCAGGCCACTCTTCCTGCGCCTCTGTCATTCGATCAATCTCCACACAGACCCCATCCAATGTGTGCTCTTGCCCCAGAGCCGCTAAACCGTCAAGCCCTAGTACGTTTCGCCAAGGGAAAATGACTGACTGACAAAGGACGCCGGCCGTCGGAGCGGCAGTATCGATGCGGCTTGTTCCGCCATTTGCGATTCGCTAGCATCACGAATTGGGCTGCAGTAATAGGAGGGGGCATTGGCCAAACTTGACGATCAAAAAATTCAAGCCGCATTTGAACCCTATTTAAATCCCAGTGAAGAGCTAAGAAACTGGGCATTCGGAGTCAAACAACCCAATATTGTGCTTATCCTCCTGTTGTTGTTACTTGCCATTCTACCCGGCATCATCGCCATTTTCTTTTTGACCAGGAACTATCTCGTCGGCTTGACGGACAGTCGGCTCATCGTGCTTCGCATCAAGATGAACGCCGAGGTCAAGGAGATGACCGAATATGGGCTGGCGGCACTCCGGGACATGGGCGTTAAGACTTCGACTGGTGGCTTGTTTACCCATATCAAGATCAGGGACGCCGAAAAACCCTTTGTAGCCAAGTTTCACCGCGCATTCTCGAAAAACAACCGGCCACACGCCATGGCCATTGCGGAGGCCATCTCAGGATCTGCGTCTTCCGCATAGCCAAGGATCCTCAGGCATATGGTGGGGGCGCTGTCTTTTGCGAACCCGCCTCCGGGAAAGATCCCCCTCCGGACTGCAGTGGCTCAGCCATGGCTCACTACCTCCCAGGTCATCGCCTCGAAGGCGGGCGGCTTCCCAGCCAACCTGGTTTTGCGCTCATCACGACGATAATTTTAAGTGCGACTAATGGCTTGGCCCAATGTCCGCATATGGTTAAGAGCGCACTCTTTAGGGTGCCAAAAACAGAAGCTCGTGATACCGAATGCAGGAATCACGGGTTGTGCCAGACGCCTGAATGGTTTTTGTTCTAGACAAAATATGGGCTAGGAACATTGTGCCTGGGTCATTGGTGCTGGGAAAGGAGACTCTTTTGCTAACCGCCGTTGTTGTGAGAATTGAGGAAATTTACGTGCCGACCGGACTCCGCAAGCAACTCGATCTTCAAGAGGTCGAGGCGGTTGCCGAGAAAATCATGGCAGGGGCCGAGGAAAGACCGATCCAGGTGCGCCGAGGTAAGGGCCGCTACGTTCTGGTCAAGGGCGTTCACCGCCTAGAGGCCAGTAAGGCACTCGGAGAGGAGACCATTCAGGCGTACATCGTCAGAGCGCGGCAACATTAAGGCATTTGACCAATGAAGAAAGAGTCCGCTTTTGGGACTCCGCTTGTCGCTAACGGCGGATTCTTTGCACGCGCGGGTATTTCCTCAGCACGAAGTGTCCCAGGCTTGGCCGAGGCCCATATGCTTTCGCCTCGACGGTGGTGATCAGCCATAATACACTCCTTCCGCCGACAGGCCACAAATTGGGCTTACTGGAGTCCACGCTCAATGATCTCGACCACTTCATCCGTGTCCATCCGCATCCGCAACCTCTCCAAGAGCTACCTGGAAGGGGGCAAGCAACATCCGGTGTTGCGTGAGGTCAATGCAGAGATCCTGCGCGGCGAGAGTGTGGCCTTGCTCGGCCGCAGCGGCTCCGGCAAATCCACCCTGCTTAATCTAATAAGTGGCATCGACATGCCTGACAGTGGCGAGGTGGAGATCGATGGATGGTCCGTGACCACGATGACCGAGCGCGACCGCACCCTGTTCCGGCGCCGGCACATCGGCTTCATATACCAGTTCTTCAATCTCATTCCCACGCTCACCGTTGGCGAAAACCTCCGCCTGGTGTTAGAGCTTAACAAGGTGGAGGCAGAAGACACGGCGGCGCGTTGCAGTGCCTTGCTTGAGGCGGTGGGCCTCAACGACCGCCAGAGTAGCTACCCGGATACCCTCTCCGGGGGGGAACAGCAGCGGGTGGCCATTGCCCGCGCCCTCGTGCATCGGCCCGCCGTGGTTCTCGCCGACGAACCTACGGGCAACCTGGACGAAGCCACTGCTAATGATTTCTGGCAGCTACTGGATACTCTAGTCCGTCCCACCGGCGGAACTGTTTTACTAGCAACACACAGCGTCGCTGCGGCCCGCCGCTGCGATCGCGTTCTGGAGCTTGCCAATGGCAAGCTGATTGCCTACACCGATAACCTCGAGTGATGCGTACCGTCTTTCAGGCGTTAGCCAGCTACCTCTTACGCCGTCCCGGTCAACTGGGATTCGCTGTCATCGGCATGGCCGTTGGCGTTGCCGTCATCGTCGCCGTGGACCTCGCCAATGAAAGCGCGCGACGCGCCTTCAATGCATCACTTGCAGCTGTCACAGGTATGACTACCCATCAAATCGTAGGCGGACCGACTGGCCTGGACGAGGAACTCTATATCGACCTGCGCCTTAAGGGTATCCGCTCCATCGCCCCGATTGTGGAAGGCTACGTCACCGTAGGCGGTGAGGTGTTTCAGCTTCTAGGGATCGACATCTTCGCCGAGGGCAGCTTTCGCGACTACCGGGCGACCGGTAATGGATTGGACGTTGGCGGCAGCGCATTAGGGCTGCTCATCGAGTCCGGGGGTGTGCTGATGGTGGATCGGACCGCCCGCAAGCTAAAGCTCAAGCCCGGCGACGGGTTCGCTGTCGAGGTTGCAGGCCATGCGCACCACGCCGTAGTGGTCCATCTCATGGATGGCGAAACGACCAATCGCGGACTCGATCGCGTGCTCATTGCCGATATCGCTGTGGCCCAAGAGTGGTTGGGTCTGGTAGGTCGACTGTCGCGCATTGACGTGCGGCTCTCTGGAGAACTGCAAGACGAAACCTCGGTCACGGCCCTGGCAGAACTGCTGCCGGCGGATGCACGGCTGGTGGACGCCGCAGGTCGCAATCGCGCCACCCTCGAGATGAGCGCGGGCTTTAATACCAGCCTCACTGCCATGAGTCTCCTTGCGTTGCTGGTCGGAATCTTTCTCATCTACAACAGCATGAGCTTCATGGTGCTGCAGCGACGCCCCATGATTGGAGTGTTGCGCGCCCTTGGGGTCACCCGCGGTCAGCTCATCGCTGCGCTCTTGACCGAGGGACTGTTGGTGGCGGCGGTAGGTACCTTTCTGGGCGTGCTGTTGGGCGTTTTGCTAGGGGAGCAGCTCGTTGTCTTGGTCTCGCGCAGTCTCAACGACCACTACTTCGTGGTCAGGGTCACCGAGGTTTCCTTGAGCCAATTCTCGATATTCAAGGGTATTGCAGCCGGTCTCCTGGCCACCCTGATTGCCGTCAGCGTCCCCGCCATGGAAGCAGCTTCTTATGCGCCCCGCCTGTCCTTGGCCCGCTCGGTGGTCGAAGAACGCGCCCATAGTTTGTTGCCGTGGATAGCCTTGACGGCCGCTTTCATGGTGCTGTCCGCCGTGGTGATCCTCGTTATTTCGAAGGTGAGCTTGGTGGCCGGTTTTGTCGCACTCTTCCTCACAATTGTGGGCGCGGCGTTGCTCGTCCCCCTGATCGTCAAAATTGCGATCCCGGTGTTGTCGATGTCCGCCGGCATTATGGCCGGGCTGCCAGGGCGCCTGGCGGTGCGAGGTATTTCGCGCTCCTTGAGCCGCACCGGTGTGGCCATCGCCGCTTTGACCATCGCCGTGGCGGAGATCGTCGGCATGAGTGTAATGGTTGGCAGTTTTAGGGACGGCGTGGAGGATTGGCTTGGCAATGCGCTGCGCTCCGACATCTACGTAACCGCACCGGGCCCAGGCGGAAGCCGGGTGGAGCGCCGGATCGATCCCGCTCTCGTGAAGCGACTGGTGCGGGTACAGGGAGTGAGTCATTACAGCGCCTCACGGCGAGTGTGGATCGAGACCGTCAGCGGCCGCACACAATTGCAGGCCGTTCGGATGGCGCCGGAGAGTTATGCTGGCTTTGAATTCCTGGGCGGCGACCCAGGGACCATTTGGCCAGCCTTCGATGCAGGCGAAGGCGTGCTCATCTCGGATCCCTACGCCTACCGACATGGCCTGAGCCGCGGCGATTCGTTGACCCTGCCGACGATCCAAGGGGAACGCGATTTTACGGTGCTTGCCATCTACCGCGATTACGACTCGGGCCAGGGCGTGGTGACCCTCAGTCGGGCGGCGTATATTAAGCATTGGCAAGATCAGGCCATCACGTCGCTAGGCATATATCTCGAGCCCGACGCCGACAACGGCACCGTCATCGATGCCCTGACCCGCACGGCCGCCGGCCATCAGGCGCTTTTGGTTAGCTCAAATCAAGAGATACGGGAGTGGTCGCTCAGGATCTTTGACCGCACGTTTGTGATTACCGACGTGCTCTATTGGCTGGCCATGATCGTGGCCTTCGTGGGCGTGCTGGGTGCAGTGCTGGCGCTCTCGCTGGAGCGGGGCAAGGAGCTCGCCATCTTGCGTGCCCTCGGCATGACCCGCCTCCAAGTCGCAAGTTTGGTCGCCATTCAATGCGGGACGATGGGTTTGCTGGCGGGCCTACTGGCCCTACCCGTGGGGATGCTCAGCGGCTGGCTCCTGATCCATGTCATCAATCGCCGCGCCTTCGGTTGGCAAATCGATATGACCGTGCCCGGCGACGCCCTGGTCGCCGCACTGGCCATCGCGATACTTACAGCGCTGTTGGCCTCACTCTATCCCGCCTGGCGGGTCACGAGATGGGCGCCTGCAGCGACCTTACGTGAGGAATAAAGGGCTGCCCATGCAAGCCAAATACTGGCAGAGAATCTTGGCCGCAGCTCTGGCAAGTTTAGTCATCTCGGCTCACGCCGACCCAACCATGCGGTCCGGGCGGCTCGATATCCTGCAGGACGTCGAAGAACAGGGCTATCGCCGGGCCGAGACCGTGCGCCCTTTCCGCTTCCCGGCCGACCATGGTCCTCATCCAGGCTATCGCCTTGAGTGGTGGTACGTCACCGGCAATTTGGATGGCCCGGCTGGACGGCGGTTCGGCTTCGAGCTGACCTTCTTCCGTTTGGCCTTGGCACCAGAAACGAGCGAAGCAGTTCGAGAGCCGCAATCGGCGTGGAAAACCCGGCTGGCCTTTGCCGCTCATTTTGCCATCACCGACGTGGCCAACGACGCCTTTCAATTCGCCCATCGTTATTCGCGGGGAGATGGGCGGCTGGCGGGTGCCACCGGCAACCCGGTCCGTGTGTGGCTGGAGGATTGGTTTCTGGAGCGCTCGGGCGAGGGCTGGCGTTTGCATGCCAAGGACGGCGCTCTTCGGCTCACCTTGGAACTCTCCGCTGTCAAACCCCCAGCGTTTCATGGTGAACGGGGCCTGAGCCGTAAGTCGGCCGAACCCGGTAATGCCACCTATTACTATTCCCTTCCTCGTCTGGAAAGCAGCGGAGCTCTCGAAATCGAGGGCCGGTCGTACGCGGTGCAAGGCTTGGCCTGGCTCGATCACGAATGGGGCACCAGTGCTCTGGCATCCGATCAGCAGGGTTGGGACTGGTACGCTTTGCACCTGTCCGACGGCAGTGACCTGATGTTCTATAACCTTCGCAAGTTGGATGGCAGTCGGCACGCCTTCAGCGCCGGCACCTGGATCGAACCCGACGGTGAGACGACCACCATCGGGGCTGGCGATTTGGCGATCGAGACACTTGACTATTGGGACAGTCCCTTGGGTGGGCGCTACCCCTCCGGATGGCGGCTGACATGGCCGGCTCGAGACCTGGAGCTGACCATCCAACCGGTGGTCAAGGATCAGGAACTCAATACGCGGCCGCGTTACTGGGAGGGGGCCGTGGATGTGGCCGGACAGCGTCGCGGTGTACCGTTGCATGGCCGCGGCTACGTCGAGCTGACTGGCTACGCACAATAACGGAGCAGCCGTGGCAATCGAAGAGTCCGCTTTGGGTCAGGTGTGGACGGCCCCCCGCGCGGCATCGCAATGTGCCATATTATGCGTCTAAGGGTTTGACCCCGATAATTGACATACCCAGCCGCCCCGCAAAGGGACCGGAACAGAAGTGAACGGAGACACTTAGGAGAAATGGCCAGGAATAGGCGTCTCCGGTCCCTCGAAAGCGGCCGAATACTGCCCCTAGCACGCTGTAAGTCTTTGAAAGGTTTAAAGAAGTTCAGATACGACCCAGGGACGCTGGTTCGCAGCGGACTGGTTGGCGGAGGGAGTGACCGCCACTTATTAGAGCTAACTGTTTGTAAATACGGATCTTTCTACATTACTTGTATGCTTCGTCCCCAAATCCGCCCCCAACATTAAATGGCATTGGAGTGCTTGGATGGGGCTCCGAAAGAGTCCGCTTTTGACCCAAAGCGGACACGCGCGGTTAGCCCAAGGCTCCTTTCAATTCTTTTTTTAGAGATTCCCAATCCAAGCCGACGAGGGCATCGGTCCGTTTGTCATCGGCTCCGATTGGCCACGTTATCATCGCCCGGTTGCGGAATGTATGTAGCGTGCAGATAGGCCTACCCTTTGCCCTCTTCCCGAGATAGAGTTTGTGATCACATATTGGCCTATTTTATTGATCTTTGAAAGTTCGATTATGACACCTCGCCGCGATATATCCCGCCGTGATTTCCTGGGCGGTGTTGCCCTCGGGATGGCCGCAGGAACCCTTCTGTCACCACTCGAAGCGGCCGCCCGAATGGGCGCAAAAGTCGGCAAGGAAGATTATTACCCGCCCCGGCTTATGGGCATGAGGGGCAGTCATGTTGGCTCGTTCGAAGTGGCTCACGGCGTCGCCCGCGAGGGCAAGAAGTGGCCGCGGCCAGCCAAGCAAACCGACGCCACCTACGATCTGATTGTCGTCGGCGGCGGGGTTTCGGGTCTGTCCGCAGCGTGGTTCTACCGAGCCCAAACCGGAACCAACGCAAGAATACTTATTCTTGATAACCATGATGACTTTGGCGGCCATGCAAAGCGTAATGAATTCGAAGTCGATGGACAAAAACTGATCGGCTATGGCGGCAGCATGACCATCGAGGACCCGTCCCATTACTCCAAGGTTGCGGCGCAGCTTTTGAAAGATATCTCTATCGAAGTCCAGCGCTTTCAATCTTACTTTGATCAGGAATTTTTGGCCCGCTGGAAGCTGGAACGAGGCATTTTTTTCAACCAGGAGGCCTATGGGGTTGACCGGCTGCTGCCCGACCCCTTTCAGGACGCTTTTCTTGCGGCGAGCCGGACAAGCGCTGATGAGGTGATAGGCAAATTTCCGGTGCAGGAAGCCACCCGTGCGGCGCTGATCCGGCTGTTATCCGACGACAGAGACCTTTTGGCGGGCCTGTCGGATGCCGAAAAAATCGAGACACTGCGGCGGACCAGCTATTTCGATTATCTGCAGGACTATGCGGGCGTTCCTGCCGAGGGCGCGGAAATCCTTAGAGACAAATTATCAAAGAGTATTTGGGGTGTCGGTTGGGACGCGATGTCAACGCTTGAAGGGGCCAGACTCGGTATGCCAGGAACCGGGAATTGGGGCTTGAGCGCTGCGCAAATCGGTGCCTATGGCGCGGGTGAACCCTACATATCCCATTTTCCTGACGGCAATGCCGGTGTCGCCCGTTCGTTGGTACGCAGCCTCTTGCCCGAAGCCGTTCCCGGCCGCACAATGGAAGATTTGGTAACTTCCAGAGTCAATTACAGCCTGCTGGACAAGGAGGGCTCAGCCGTCCGTATCCGGTTGAACAGTACGGCCGTGGATGTTCGCCATTCAAAGGACGGCAAGACAGTCGACGTCACCTACGTGGTCGATGGCGCTGCCAGACGGGTGCGCGCCAAACACGTCATCCTCGCCTGCTACAACAGCATCATTCCGCATATCTGCCCCGAGGTGCCGGATGCGCAAAGAGAGGCCATCGCCTATGCGGCCAAGGCGCCACTGGTTTACATCAATATCGCGCTTAGAAACTGGCGGGCCTTCGCCGACGCGGGCATCGACAACATCTATATTCCGAATGCAACGTTGATGCATTCCTTCAGGCTTGATTATCCTGTGAGCATGGGGGATTACAAGTTTTCCTCCGGGCCGGATCAGCCGATCGTAATCCATGGAACTTACATCCCTGCCGTACCGGGACAGGGCCTCAGCGCCCGCGAGCAATTCAGGCTCGGTGGACACAAACTCTTTGAACTGAGCTTTGCCGACTTCGAGGAGGATGTCTTCCGGCAGATGGACGGCGCGCTGGCCGGCAATGGCTTCGATGCCGAGCGGGAAATCGCCGCAATCACGGTCAATCGCTGGCCTCACGGCTACGCCTATGAATATTTCGACCTTTCGGACCCGCCCGATTGGGGCCGCGAGCGCGGCCCGCACATTGCCGGGCGGGCGCAGATCGGCAGAATTTCGATCGCCAACTCTGATGCTTCCGCCTATGCCTATATCGATGGGGCGATTGATGCCGCAGCCCGGGCCGTAGATGAACAGGTTGCTTTGGGTTGAGATGCCCTAATGTATTTCGCTTTCGCTTAGAACAGACCGGGTGGCGTGGCGCGGCGGCGGGGCGGGTTCCAGAAAGGCTTGTCCTGCACCCGGCAGCGCAGCCAGACGCGATTCCAGTGAAGCTCGCGCTGGTAATAGACTTCTGCCCACAGGTCGTCCAAAGGGTGGTCTGCCGCCACTTCCAGCGATGCAAGGGCGATATTCTGTTTGCAAGTCGGTGACCACACGGCGGAGGTGACCGCGCCCGCGAGTTTTTTGCGGTCATGGAAAATATAGCTGGCGTGCGCGGGTTTGTTACCGTCGATATCCAGCTTCACAAGGCGGTATCTTGAGCCCTTTTCTTTTTCCCGGATCAGCGCCTTGCGCCCGGTGAAATTGGGCTTTTCCAGATTCACCAGCCAACCGAGGCCAATCTCGAAGGGCGAGCGGTCATGATCCTTACGAATAGTATGATTGGCTGGCGTGAAATCGTCAGCGGCCTGAATAAATCCAGCTTCAACCCGCGCGATATCCAGCGCATCGGTGCCGATGGCACGAATGCCATGATGCCTCCCGGCCTCGAACAGCTCGTCCCAGAGGGTCAGCGCCTTTGAGGCCTCGACCCACAGCTCATAGCCCAGATCAGCGGTAAAGCCGGTGCGCGATACCATCAGCTCGCCGCCATGATACGGAAAGTGCATGATGCCAAAAGGCTTCAGTGTCTCGAGGCCCGGTAAATCCATCTTGTTCAGAACCGCGAACGACGTCGGCCCCTGCACCGTGAGAGCGGCTATCTCTTCGGTCTGCTCCGTGATGTCCACCTCAAAACCGGCCGCCGAAATCTTCAGCCATTCATATTGGCGCTCATAGGCGCATAATCTGTAGTCATGCTCAGCGAAACGAAAAATGGTCCCGTCATCGATTACTTTACCCTGATCGTTGCACCAGACGCTGTAGCCGACCCGGCCGGGTTTGAGCTTCGACATATCGCGCGTGACCATACGGTCAAAGAAGGCCTCCGCATCTTGGCCGCGGATGCGGTATTTGCACATCGGCGACAAATCCATGACCGAGCAGGCATTGCGGATGGCGAAATACTCGAGTTCGACATTCTCGAAATAAGCCGGCGACAGGTGCCCCTTCCAGCAGTGCCAACTGCTGCCCTGCGACAGCTCTGCCAGACGCGGATGGAAGGGCGTCGGCAGCGAATGCTGGCGGAAATGCTCCTTGTCGTACTGGGCGCGCATCACTTGTCTCCCGCCAGGATCGCTTGGGCCGCGTTGTGACCGGCAGCGCCCATGACACCGCCTCCCGGATGGGCGCCCGCACCGCACAGATACAGGCCGTCGATCGGCGTCCGGTACTGCGCGGTGCCATAAGTGGGCCGCATCATGAACAGCTGGTCGAGGGCCAACTCGCCATGGTGCCAATGGCCGCCGGTCATGCCGAATTCGCGTTCGATATCTACCGGCGTCAGGCACTCGACGAGCGTCATCTTGTCCCTGAAGTCCGGAGCATAGGCCGAAATAACATCCACGACGCGCTCAACAAAAGAATCCTTGTGAGCGTCCCAGCCGCCCTTCAGGTCGAACGGCGCATATTGCACTATGGCCGACAAAACATGCTTGCCGGCCGGTGCCAATGACGGATCAGCAACGCTGGGAATCGTGATTTCCATCACCGGCTGATCTGAATATTCGCCATATTTTGAGTGATTGAAGGCGTCTTCCACATATTTCCGGGACGCCGCGACGATCAGCCGGTTGCCCAGCGCATCCTGCTCAAGACCAGTAAAATCGGGCAGGCTGTTCAGAACCATATGCACCTTGGCGGTCCGCCCAGAGGCGCGCAGATTGCCGATCCGATGGGCAAATCCGGCTTCCAGGTTGCGCGCCCCCACCAGCTTCAGGAATGTGGTTTTGGGGTCGGCGTTCGAGATCACCGATAGGGCGCGCAGCTCCTCGCCGCCCGCCAGCACCACTCCCACAGCACGCCCGCCTTCCAGCAACACGCGCTCGACAGGGACTGCAGTCCTGATTTCGGCGCCAAAGGTGGTGGCGGCATCCGCCAGCGCTGCCGTGACACTGCCCATGCCACCCTTTGGCAAGGTCAGCGTGCTTTTCAGGCCACCGGCCAAGCGATAAAGATAGGTCAGCACGGTGCCTGGCATGCGGGGTTCCATGGCGCTGCCGAGTACCGCATCCAGCGCCAATGCGCCTTTCAATGCTTCGCTCTCGAACACTTCATCCAGAAGATCGTAGATATTCATGCCGACGATACGCAGGAAGTCCTGCATGCGTTTTTTGCCGAGGCCAAAGCGGATACCCCAGCCCATCCCGGCCAGTTGCATCGCATTTGCGAGACCTGCGTTGGCCAGGCGCGGCGGTGTTTTCAGCAACTGCGGGGCCAGCGCCTTGGCGTGGCGCTCCATGCGCTCGATGAATGCAGCGTAAGCCGCCTTCTCGGCTGCGGTGACTTGAGCACCTTCAATACTGCGTTGGCGGATCGTCAGGTGGTTGCCATCCTCGGCCAATGCGATCGTGTCGATTGACGGCCCGCCCAAGTCGAGACCATGGGCCTTGAGGTTCAGGTCGCGGATCACCTTGGCCTGCAGCATGTGAAGAATATGGGCACAGGCGGAAACCCTGAAACCGGGCGCGAATTCCCGCGTGATCGCGGCGCCGCCTGGTTGATCAGAGCGCTCCAGGACCAGCACCTTCCACCCGGCCTTGGCCAAATAGGCGGCGCAAACCAGGCCATTGTGTCCGGCGCCGATAATCAGGACATCATAACGATCAGTCATCGCCGAAGTCCTCCGGAGTAATATTCTTCCTGCCCAGATCGGCAAGAATTTCGCGCGCTGCGTTGGTACCCGGCGCCGCACTTACACCACCGCCGGGATGCGTGGTTGAACCGCACATATACATGCCCTTGACCGGTCCCCGGTACTGGGCATAGCCCGGGAATGGTCGGTTAAACATCAACTGGTCGAAGCTCAGATCACCCTGAAATATGTTGCCCGCTGTCAGCCCCACTTCGGCTTCGATTTCGTGCGGCGTGCGAATCTCGGTATGCAGGATCAGGTCCTTGAAATTGGGGCTGAAGGTGGCGATCGCGTCGATCACGGTCTGGCCGAAGGCCTCGCGCTTATCCGGCGTCCATCCGCCGTCCGCCAGGGTGGCCGGGCAATGCTGGACGAAGATGCTCATCATATGCTTGCCCGGCGGCGCCATCGTCGGGTCGGTCAGCGTCGGGATCATCATGTCCACGTAGGGCCATTTGGACCAGGTGCCGTTCTTCCAGTCATCGTAGCCGCGCTCGAGCTGCTCGAAGTTTTCGGTAATGTGCAGATCGCCTTTCAGCAGTGGACAGCCGGCTGGCAACTGCGGGAATTCGGGCCGGCCGTCGAGGGCGATATTGAGCTTGCCCGACGACCCCGTGATCTTGAAGTTCCGGGCCCTCTCCAGGACTTCATCGGGTAGGTCTTTGGGGTCCATGATCGTCAGAAAAGTTCGTTTGGCATCAAGATTAGATACCACAATCGGAGCGTCGATTTCCTCGCCACCCTCCAGCACCACGCCCTTGGTACGAGCGTTCCTGACTCGGATTTGGGCGACCGGCGCCCCGGTGCGGATTTCGCCGCCATGTTCCTGCAAGGCGCCTGCCAGGGCCTTGGCGATAGACCCCATGCCACCCCGGGCTAGGCCCCATTCGCCGACGTTGCCGTCGATATCGCCCATATAATGGTGCAGCAGCACATAGGCCGTGCCCGGCGAATAGGGACCCAGCGCCGTGCCGATGAGGCCCGAGCCCGACAATGCAGCCTTGACCAGTTCGCATTCAAAATATTCATCCAGAAATTCGGCAATGCTCATGGTGAAAAAACGGATGAACTCGTAAAGCTCCTCTTCGCCAAGCTCATACAGCTTTTTCCCCAAGAAAAAGAGCTCGGAGAGGTCTCTTGGCCTGAATGATGTGGGGTCCGCCGGCGTGCGCAAAAGGAACGGGCGAATGAACCGGCAATAGCGCATCACGTCTGTGGAAAAGCGGTCAAGGGCATCGGCATCGTGCAACGAGTGACGCGCATATTCGCGGCGCCTCGCCTCGTCATTGGAATAGCTGCCAAGATAGTCGCCCGACTGCGTCAGTGTCACACCACCACCAAACGGCACCACCTGCAGCCCGTGCTTGGCGAGATTGAGATCACGATAAATCTCGGGCCGCAGCAGGCTGCTGACATAAGAACAGTTCGTATAGATCCAGCCTTCATGCAGTTCGCGGCTGACCGAGGCACCGCCGATATAGGGGTTGCGCTCGACAATCAGGACTTTGAGCCCGGATTTCGCCAGATAAGCTGCGTTGGTCAGCCCGTTGTGACCAGCGCCGATGACAATTGCGTCGTAAGAATTCATTGCTTTTCGGGATTCCATTATTCAGGCTTCGTCGCCTACGCCGAGACTGTAACTACCACAGGGGCCGCAGAGAGAACCAAGATTCAACTGCCTCGTCAAGCTCTCGCGATGCGATTTTTAGCGCGGTTTAGCCGCCAGCACTATCCGCCGCCAAATGAAACGTTCAGGCGCACGCCAAAGGTTCTGGGTCTGCTTGGGTTGAAGCCGGCCGGCGGGAACATACCTTCGCCGTTGAATATACCTTCGAGATAAGTCACGTTGGTTAGGTTTTCGACATAACCTGTGATTCCCCAACCGTTATCGGATCGATAACCGAGCCGTATGGCCAGCTCGGCATAGCTCTTAATCACCTCGTCCGGATCAACCGAGAAACCAAGGGCACCGGTTTTGGTTTGTCCCCACAGTTCGAAAGTGGCCCGGACGTTCCCGCCTCGGACCGGATAACGGGCGCTGATTCTGGCCGATCCGGCGAAATCGGGAACGTGGCCAAGGCCGGTCCCCTCGCAAGCGTTCTCATCTACTGGGTCTGGACATGCAAGTTGGGCGTTTGTCGCTTTGGTATCCGTCCAGGCCCCCGACACCCCGACACTGAAATATTCGTTTAGGGCCCATTGCAGGGAAGCTTCCAGGCCGTAACCTCTCACATTGCCGACATTATCGACAATGGTCGAAGCGCCCGGCCCCGGAACGAGGAGCTGTAAATTCTTATACTCATAGTAAAAGACATTGGCATCAAAACGTACTCGTCTATTCGGATCTCGTCCTTTGACACCAATTTCATAGGACCAGACCGTCTCCGGCTCAAAGTCCGATGGCCTAACATCGGCATTAGTCAGGCCACGGGCGCCAAATTCGACTTCAGGTGAATCCGGTGTTCGAGGTTCGAAGTTAAAACTGCCGAACCCGCCTGATTTATAGCCGCGGGTCACGCTAGCGAACAGTGTCCAGTTATCATTGGGGCGATAGCGGACAATAAACCGGGGCGTAAAAGCATCCCAGTTTTTTGTATCGGTAATCGCTTCAGATGAATAAGCTATGAAATTAAAACCAAGAAGGTCACCGACAGGCACCGGGAAATTGGAGAACCTCTTTTTATCGTAACTATAGCGGATGCCGGCCTCAACATTGAGCTTGTCCGTAATAGCGTAATCCAAATTCACATAACCGGCCCAGCCCGTGTAAGTGCCTCTTACCCGGTTCGTTTCGGTAAACAATCCCCTAAAAGTGTCACGCTCGTTGGTGATCAAACTGGGGTCAGTGTAATAGGGATATGGGTACGCATCTGGATCATCATAGTAAGTGACGAGACCGCTATAATAAGCGACGCAATAATCGAAACCTGAATAATAATAATCGGCGGATGGATAATAACCACCAAAATAGTAATTACAGACCAATTCTTCGCCGACTTGCTGAGTAAAGGTCGTATCAATTTTTTCCCTATAATAAGAGACGCCGGCATACCATGACAGTTTGCTGTCTGTATTCGAGGCGGCCCGCAGTTCCGTTTGGAAATAATTGCCGGTCTGGTCCTGCTGATATTCGAAACCTTGGGTCGGCAAACCGTCAAAATCTTCGATATAAAGATAGCTGTGGTCAGTATAACCGGTTGTTGAGGTCACCGTCACCGACCCCAAATCCCACGTTCCTTCAGCACCGAGCCTGAAAATCTTGCTATTATCTTCAGGACGGCCGAATCCAAATCCGACCCCTAAACCGGAATTGGTTTGGCGGCCGGTCCCCGGCTCGAACAATGGAACACCCTGGTCTGCAAATATGGCATTGGCATTATCCAAAATAGTACCGGGAAGGGGTTGATAGACAGACCCGTCCGCGTCGCGATCTTCGTATTCGAGGGTCAAAAACCCACTGAAAGTGTTGGTTTTGTATAGCGCCGACCCGCGAACAGCAAATTTCTCGTGGCGAAGCAATTTGGCATCTTCCGGCCTGGCCAGATTGCTTACATAACCGTCTTCATGCGAATAATAGCCCGCAATCCGCATAGCGAACTGGTCAGAGCTCGAAAAATTGACCGCGCCTTCAGCCACATAGTGGTCGCGCTCGCCAATATCAAATTCCGCATACCCGCCATTCGCACCGAGTATCGGTCGCATGGTGTGAAGGCTGATGACGCCACCGATAGCGCTGCGACCAAACAAAAAGCCCTGGGGGCCGCGTAGCGCTTCTACCCGGTCCATGTCGTAAAGGCTTGAGTTCACGACACCTGTGCGGCCCTGATACAGGTTATTCTTGTAAAATGCGATCGATGGATCGCCGCCAACCCCGAAATCATTGGTCAGAATGCCGCGTACCGAGACCGCATCGATAAAGCTGTCTGACGAGTTACCGGTAATGCCCGGCGTCCAAATGATCACATCCTTGACGTCATTCAGGTTCACGTCGCGGGTGAAATCACCGCTAAGCGAAGTGATGGCAAGCGGCACTTCCTGGAGCGAAGTCGCGCGCTTTGTCGCCGTGACAATTATTTCCTCAATCGGCTGCTCTTCGCCCTGGGCGACCGCAACGCCATGATTGGCGATCATCATTGCGATCACTGTAACCGAACCGGTCGTTAGTAGCGCAGATTTTAGGTTGAATTTCCTCTTGACCATGTCCGTCCCCCCTAAGGTCAAATTCTTCTAGGCAGAAAGCGACGCAAACTACTGACAAAGAAAACCGGCCATCATTTATTGACACAAAAAACTAGCCATTTTGCCAATTTTTTTCAAGCAATATTTGTGATCACAAAAGAAATAATAGGAGCTAAGGAAATGCCCTAGACACGCGGACGATCAGGTTACAATATTCTCCGCGCGCAAAATATCAAGCATTGGCCTGAGTTGATTTTCATATTTGCGCCAGCGATCCACGGATCGGGTATGAACCTTTTCGCGGACCTGCACCGCGCTCGCTGTGGTCACTGCACGGTCCTGGCGATGAAATTCAAGACAGGCATCTTCCCACGGCAATTCAAGATAGTCGATTATTCGCCGTGCCTGCTGCTCCATATTGCTGACAACGTCTTCGTATTTGACGTCCAAAAAATGCCCGGGCAGGAGTTCCCGCCAGTATTCCATCAGGCGGTAGTAGCGAACATGATGCCGCGCCATTTCTTCGAGGTCATAGGAATGGAAATAAGCTTCGGCAAAAAGCTGTTTGAAGCTTGAAAAGCAGCTATCCATCGGACCACGGACCAGATGGATGATTTTGGCCTTGGGAAGCGCCTTCGCAATTATTGGCACATAAAGATAATTAACCGGCATTTTATCGACGAAGCGGGGCAAATCCCCCCGTTTGCTTTTTGATAACCGCATGTACGACCGGCCTATTTTCCGTGGGTCGACTTCGGCGGCGGCCTGCAGCAACGTTGGCGGAAACAGACCTTCCTCGTCGAAATCGGCCAAGCGCCGGATCGCCATCCTTATTTGCTGCAGTTCACCAGCCGAATGCACCATGGAATGACTGGTGATGATTCGCTCGACCAGAGTGGTGCCCGTACGCGGTTGGCCAACAATGAAAATGGGCGCATCAGAATCAGCACCGGGTACTTCGCGCGCGGCCCACTCGGGCGTAAATACGTCCCGCATCGTATCGAAAAATATAATTTCCTGGGCCTCGTCATATTCGACCACCTGCCGCTTGGCTTTGGCGCCCTTAGCAAAGCATTCGAAAGCCTCGTCCCATTCACCGAGATCCTCATGTTCCTTGCCTGCACCGTAGGCGGCAAACGCCAGCGCGTCCGGATTTCGCCGGAATTTTTTCATTAATCTGTGCAGTTTACCCAAATGACTATGGTCGGTGGCCCGGCGCAAGCCGGCCTTCCGCCAATGCGCCTGTGGTATATTCGGACTAATCTCCAGTGCTCGGTCGAGCGCCGCCTTCGCCTCGTCCAGTTGACCGAGAAAAATCAAGCTGCCCGCAAGGTTGATATTAAATGCTGGCGAACGGGGGTCCTTCTCCACCGCCTGGCTATACCATTCCTTGGCCCCGTGATGATCATCAAGCAGTGACAAAACGTTTCCAATAAGATCCTGAACCATGGGATCCTTCGTGCCCGCCTTGATAGCACTTTCGATCGCATCAGCGGCGCGTTCCGGCTGACTGATTCTCGAGAACACACGAGCCAGATGGGCCCAGCCGGCGGCGTGATTTGGATCTAGTGTCGTCACCGAACCGAAGGCCTGAATGGCGACCTTGGGCAGCTTGTCCTCGGTGGCAATAAGCCCAACCAGGAAATGCGCTTCGACAGTTCTTGGCGCCAAGGAGAGAATTTGTTTGCAGCAGGCACCCGCTTCGTCCGTGCGACCTGCATTTAGCGCGTCAAAGCCGCGCTTCAGGAGCGCTCGAATTTCATGCACAGCCAATACTTGGGGGCGCCCGTGCGGCGATTTGTTCATAGGGCCTACCAGGATTTTTCTCGTGCGGCGGTCATAGTCGAGTCATAATTTCTGTTTGTCAACACAACCGCGATCGGCTCTCCAACATCCCGCCATCTGCTTAATCGCTCGGTTCGCCGGACAATCTATTCTGCCCAATGTTCCACTTGGCCGTCTCAAAAGGGCGGCCAATTTGTGATCAATCATTGCTGTTGGCCGGGGCCGGATTAGTCGCCCAGATTTATCCAGGTTGCCTTGATCTCGGTATATTTTTCGAGCGCGTGTAACGACTTGTCACGTCCGTTTCCAGACTGTTTAAAACCGCCAAAGGGCGCTGTCATATCGCCGCCGTCATAATAATTAACCCAGACACTGCCGGCCCGCATTTTGCGGGCGACCCGGTGAGCCCGGCTCAAATCACTTGTCCAAACGGCTGCAGCGAGACCGTAGGGAGTGTCATTGGCAATACGGACGGCTTCATCTTCATCCGAAAAACCTATGCACGAAAGCACCGGGCCGAAGATTTCTTCACGGGCAATCTTCATTTTGCCCGATACCTGATCGAAAACGGTCGGCTCTATGTAATAGCCGTTTTCCTCGACCTCGGCGCGATGACCTCCGCAGCGCAATATCGCGCCTTCTTCCGTACCGCTCTTCACATATCCCATAACGCGTTCGGTCTGAATGTCGTCAACCATGGCCCCCATCGCCGCATCCGGTTCGAGCGGGTGCTTGGGCTGCATTGTACCGGCGGCCTTGACGACTTCATCGACAAAATCATCTTTAATTGAATCGTGAACCAGTAACCGTGAGGCGGCGGTACAACATTCACCCTGATTGAAGAAAATGCCTGAGGCCGCGGCGTTCGCCGCTGTTTCAAGATCTGGCGCATCAGCAAAGACGACGTTCGGGCTCTTGCCACCACACTCAACAAAAGTGCGTTTCATGTTGCTAAGTGCGGCAATGCTCAGCAGATGTTTGCCAATCGCGGTTGAGCCGGTAAATACCAGCCCATCCACATCCATATGTGATGCGATCGGCTCGCCGGCTTCTTTGCCATAACCGGGCAAGACATTGAACACGCCTTCAGGAAGGCCGGCTTCCAACGCCAACTCGGCCAGCCGAATAGCCGTGAGCGGCGATTTCTCTGAAGGTTTAAGAACAACAGAATTGCCTGTGGCAAGCGCCGGACCCAGCTTCCACGCTGCCATCAACATCGGGAAGTTCCAGGGCACAATGGCGCCGATAACTCCCAGCGGCTCCCGGGTTATCAGGCCCAGTTCCCCCTGTCCGGTTGGCGCAATCTCGCCGTAAATCTTGTCGATGGCTTCAGCGTTCCAGTTAATGCAGCGCACAGTCCCGGCTACATCAATAGCCAGGCTGTCGCCGATCGGTTTGCCCATATCCAGGGTTTCAAGCAGTGCTAATTCTTCCGCATGATCGGCAATCATCATTGCAAAGCGCTGCAGAACCTTCTTGCGGACGGCGGGCGGCATGTCGGCCCAAACGCCGCTTTCGAAAGCTTTGCGGGCCGCCGCAACTGCGCGCTCCACATCTTCGGTGCCACACTTGGCAACCGACGCCAGTTTTTTGCCGTCTATCGGGCTGATGCAGTCAAATGTTTCACCTGAGGCAGAATCCACGGGCTGCCCGCCGATGATCGCCTGATGAGAAATCTGCAAGTTTGGGACCATCTGTTCCCATTCGGATCTTGATTTGTTTGGCATAATCTAATTCCAGTTCATTTGAGCCAGACCCGGTCAGGCCGTTGCAACTGCTTTTTCTGTTTCTTTCTGCCACTGAAAGAGGTTCATTTCGATAAAGAAGAATGCGAAAAGCCACACAAAAGCGTCCCCGAAATCCAGTAGCACGCCGGTATATCCCCAGGCGACTGCACAGCCGAACAGGATGGTGTAGAAAATACCTTTCAGGATATTACTGACCCTGAGTAAGGTCCCTTTCAGACCGCCCTTTAGCTGGTACCAGACGTCGACTTCCAATATAGCAACAACGCCCAGCCAGACCGAGGCGTTGACAATATCGATCCGGGCAACGTTTCTGGCGTAAATCAGGTCATCCAGAGGCGCAATAATGCTGTAGCCATTCAGCCGATAAAGGTCTTCCCCGGCAAGCGCTTGGCAGTTCTCAGCGGTTAGCGGTACATAATCTTCAACCGCTAGAAGGATTGAAAAATTCTGCTTAACCACGTCGCAGACATTGGCAACGGCAAACGGCACCATGTCCGATTGAAAGGCAGTTTTCACAATGTAACCGTATAAGGCATATACGATCATGGCATAACAGACCGTACGCAGGCCGATCATGGTCCATTTTACTGCGGTTCGCTTCAGGATCTCGTCATCGATGACATAAGTCTCAAGCTCCAGCAATATAACCAAAAAAATCCAGAAGGTAGTATCGATAGAGCCAGAATGCACTTCTATGATCTCGGATAGACTCAAGCCACCCGAAAAAGTTATGGTAGAGGCAACCGACTCATCTAGATAAAACATGTAGCCGTTCCAAGCCAAAAGCCCATAGACCAAATATTTACTGACAGTAAACAGCCGTTCACGAACAATCGGGCTTTGTGGAATAATGCTCATTTAGCAGTCCCCTGAACCATCACAATAAGTCCCTGATCCGGTAATACATCATGCCCAAGGCAACCATATTATTACCGACCCAACGCGGTGCCGGGATTTTCCAGTGTTTCGCCTTGGCGTAAACGTCGAAATCTTCCATCTGGCCACAAATCGCGGCTGTCAATATTTCACCTACTATGTGGGTCTGATTGATGCCGTGCCCGGAATATCCCTGTGCGTAGTATACGTTATCGCCAATCCTCCCTAACTGGGGAATTCGATTAATGACGATGCCGATCTTGCCGCCCCACTGGAAGTCAATCCGGGTGCCTTTTAACTGTGGGAAAATCTGCAGCATGCGTGGCTTAATCGAGGCCTTGATGTCTCGGGGCTCACGTCCTGAATAATTGCACCGCCCACCGAACAGCATTCTTTTGTCACTGGACAAGCGATAATAATTAAGCATTTCATTGAGATCGCAGACGGCCACATCAGCGGGCAATACGTCGTGCGCCATGTTGTCACCCAATGGCTCTGTAGCGATTATATAAGTCCCGGCCGGAAACAAAATGCCACCAACGTGTTTTTGTTCCAGCAGGTGATAGGCGTTCCCCGCCAGAACGACTATTTTTGCCCGTATAGATCCATGCTCGGTGTGAACCCGGGGCTCTCGGCCGTGGGTGATACTGAGCACTTGGCTCTGTTCGTAAATTTTTGCTCCCAGTCCGGCCGCGGCGCGCGCTTCGCCAAGGCAAAGGTTCAGTGGATGCAGGTGCGCATCACGATCATTATATAAGCCGCCCTTGTAAACCGAGGTCCCGATATAGTCGCTTAATTCGTTTGCGCTGACCAAGCGGAAGCGATCCCCCATACCCAATGAATCGTAGTGTTCAAATTCTTCTTCCAGATCTGACATCTGGCGGGTCTTGAACGCGCAATCGAGGTACCCGTATTTGAGATCACATTCTATGTCATATTTCTTGATATTTTCCTCGACGATTTCATGACCGCGCCAGCAAAGCCGGTTGATAAAGGCCTCAATATCAGGCCCGTATTTCTTTCTGAGGTAAGACTTACCCCCAATCCCGTGTATTAGCTGCCCGCCGTTCCTGCCAGAGGCACCCCAGCCAATGTTAAATGACTCCAGGAGGGTGACCGCATAGCCCTTTTCGGCTAACCCCAGCGTCGTTGAAAGCCCGGTATAACCACCGCCGATGATACAAACATCTGCCACCTCGTCGCCCTCAAGACGGGGGTGTCTTGTCGAGTCATTGACCGTGGCTTTGTAGTAAGAATAGTAATCAGGCGCTGCTCTCATTTCGCTTGCCCACATATTTTAAACTATTTTGTGATCACATATTATGATGCACAAGCTGGTCGATTTTCAAGAGAATCTTCGGCAACTTTTGGGTCGGCACTCCTCGCCGCCGACCTTGGCGCTAGGACAGTCCGAGTTCGCGCGCGGTGAGGTCAAGACATCGTTCTGCCTTTTGCAGCAACTCGTCAATTTCACCCTTGCTCATAGTTAGCGGCGGGCTCACGACCATCGACTGATCCACTGCGCGCATAATCAAATTGTTCTCGAAACAATGATTGCGACATTTGGTTCCGACATCGTCATCTTTGGAGAAGAATATTTTTTGCTCCTTGTCCTTGACCAACTGGATTGCGCAGATCATGCCTCTGCCCCGCACCTCGCCGATCAAGCGATGACGTTCCGCCAGTTGCCGAAAGCCCTCCAGCAGATACGGCCCGGTAGACTCTCTGACCATCTCCACCAAGCCATGATCACGGATAAAGTTGATATTGGCGATGGCAACCGCGCAAGCAACGGGGTGCCCGGAATAGGTATAGCCGTGATAGATTTCACCACCTGCCATCAACACGTCCGCTACCCGCTGATGCAGGGCCACGGCGGAGATCGGCAGATAACCGGAGGAAAGCCCCTTCGCCAAGGTCATAATATCAGGCTTGATCCCCATGGTCTCGGAGCCGAACCAGTTGCCGGTGCGGCCAAATCCGCAGATCACTTCGTCCGCCACCAGCAGAATGTCATGTTTGGTGCATATTCTTTGAATCTCCGGCCAGTAACTCTCAGGTGGCACAATGACACCGCCAGCGCCCTGAATGGGCTCGCCGATAAATGCCGCCACGTTCTCTGACCCAAGTTCGTTGATCTTGTCTTCCAGCTCCCGGGCCCGTGCCAGCCCGAATTCCTCCTCCGAGAGATCCCCCCCTTCCAGATACCAAAAGGGTTGATTTATGTGCTCAAACCCCGGCAACAGAGAGCCGCCCATATCGTGCATATCCTTCATGCCGCCCAAGCTTGTGGCAGCCAAAGTACTGCCGTGATAGGCGTTATGCCGGCTGATGATCACCTTTCTGGATGGTTTGCCCTGGACCTCCCAATAGTGGCGCACGAACCGCACCACCGTGTCATTTGCTTCGGAGCCGGAGCTTGAATAGAAAAAATGATCAAAGCCATCGGGCGTAACTTCTGAAAGCAGCCTGCCAAGCTCGATCTGCGGCGGGTTCGAGGTTTGAAAGAAGGAATTATAATAGGGAAGCTCCTTCATTTGGCGGTTGGCGGCCTCGATAAGCTCGCGGCGGCCGTAACCCACGTTCACACACCAAAGCCCGGCCATGCCATCAAGAATCTTGTTGCCCTCAGAATCCCATATATATGAGCCCTCGGCCTTGGTTATGACGCGCGTTCCCTTGGCATTCAGCTGCGCTGGATCGGTAAAGGGATGGATGTGGTGGTCCCGATCGAACTGCTGCCATTGTTCTGTATCTCTGTTGAAATTCTTCATACGCTAATTCCCACCTGGGCCATTCTCATGAATATTTTCTGTTTTATTGCTCTCGGCCGGGTCTAAAGATTATCGAGAGCTTCTGAAATCAGATACAGGATATCCGCCGCAATTGTTGCTCCCGCCAGAGCCGTGATTGAGCCCAGGGGGTCATAAGCCGGAGCGACCTCAACCTGGTCGCCGCCAACAATCTTGAGGCCCCGCAAACCGTGCAATATTTCCCGGGCCTGTATGACGCTTGGGCCGCCGGCAACGGGGGTCCCGGTGCCGGGCGCGTAGGCGGGATCAAGAAAGTCGATATCAAATGTCAGATAGGCTTTGCATTCCCCCACTCGCTCCCTAATGCGGGCCAAAGCCTGCGCATTTGTCATATTGTTAAGTTGAATGGCGTCAACAATCTCGATGCCG
The DNA here is from genome assembly GCA_022566895.1 of Pseudomonadota bacterium. Taxonomy (GTDB): domain Bacteria; phylum Pseudomonadota; class Alphaproteobacteria; order Sphingomonadales; family SMXR01; genus JADFIA01. Next base: position 10,393 of record JADFIA010000016.1, on the reverse strand, counting down.
AAGCTGTCCGGATTCGGCGTTCTGATACCAACCTGAATCGAATGCTCGACGTCGATCAGGCCTTCTTGAATGGCATGATAAAACATGGTCCCATGATTGAGTTCTTCGGCCCTCCAGGTGTCCGAATGGGCGTCGAAATGAATGAGCGCCAGCGGGCCGTGTTTTCTTACATGCGCTCTCAGCAAAGGCAGAGAAATAAAGTGGTCTCCACCCAGAGCCATCAAGGCTGTGCCGGCGCTCAATATCTCGTCTGCCGTCTTTTCCAGCTCCGATACCAACCGCTCAGGACTGGCTGTGAAATTGCAGACATCGCCATAGTCAGCTATTCGCCGGCGATCGAGCAGATGGTAATCCCAGGGCCAAACGCCCCATTGATATTCCCCGACCAATGACGAAATTTCACGGATGGCGCGGGGACCAAATCGCGCCCCGGGGCGATTGGTGGTGCCAAGGTCATAGGGCACGCCCAGCACCACAATATCGGCCCCCTCCAGGTCGCGAGAGTAAGGCAAGCGCATAAAGCTGAGGATACCGGCGTATGCCTCATCCCGGTTTTCCATGGGATCGATAGTTTTTTCTGTCATGATCCGCTTCTCGTAAACATTCGGTCAAACATTGGTCAGCAGGTATTTCGTGTCCCACGGCGAGAGGACATTTGATCTGGCCTTTATCTCCGCCCTTTTGACATCGAGGAAGGTTCTGACAAATGCTTCACCCAGCAAATCCCGCAGCGTCTCACAACGCTCCAGGGCTTCCAGGCTGGCATGGATGTGTTGCGGCAGGCCATTGGTAGTCAGGCCATAGGCAGACCCGGTCACGGGTTCGGAGGGTTTGAGGCCTTCAACCATGCCCAGATAACCACAGAGTAGAGACGCAGCAATCGCCAGATACGGATTGGTATCGGAGCCAGCAATACGGTTCTCGATCCGGCGCGACGCCCTACCGCCGGCCGGGACGCGCAAGCCAACAGAGCGGTTCTCGATTCCCCAGTGAGTATTCACTGGCGAACTCAGATTGCTTTCCAGACGCAAATAGGAATTCGAATAAGGGGCAAAAAACGGCATCGCCGCAGCTGCATATTTCTGCAGTCCCGCGATATGGGCGCCAAATAGCTCGGTGTTGTTTCCATCCTCGTCAGCGAAAACATTCAGGTCCGTTTTTTCATCAACAACACTTTGATGGATATGCATGGCGTTGCCGAAATCGCCCGGATAAGGCTTGGCCATAAAACTGGCGTAAAGACCATGCTGCACCGCCGCCCATTTCATTATCCTTTTGAACTGAAACGAGCTGTCGGCCAAGTGCAGCGGCTCTCCGTGCGCCACATTGAATTCAAATTGACCCACTCCTGCTTCCTGCACCAGCGTATCGACCGGCAGTCCCATGGAGTCGCAATAGCGCCGAACGTCGTCAAACAAGGGTCCAAACTCGGCCATGCCATCGATCGAAAGAACACCCTTGTCGACGCTCAGGCGGCCCGATCTACCGGTCGGTGGGGCAGGGGATGTTGGCGGGTTATCAGCACCGCCGTCTCTTGCCAGCAATGTAAATTCGAACTCGGGTGCGATTATCGGCTTCCAACCCCTTTCGGCGTAAAGCGACAATACATTCTTCAGGACCTGACGGGGTGACAAGCCCAACGTTGCGCCATCGACTTTCCTGACATCACAAATGAAAAAAGCGGTCACGCTCTCGCACCATGGCACCAGCCCCGCGGTGGCAAAATCTGGCTGTAGATACACATCCTCTTCCAGGTCGGTGATATATTTGTTGCTAATAAAATCACAATCTACCGTCATGCCAAAAAGGGATTCCGGTACCCGCAAACCGTTGGCGCCAAGCGCCCGCATAAATTTATCACGGGTCAATTTCTTGCCGCGGCTAATGCCGGCAAAATCACTCACCAGAATCTCAACATCCTGAACGCTGTTTTCGTTCAGCCATTGCTCGATTTTCGCATTCTCACCGTTATTCGGCATGCTTCACCATTTTTGTGATCACAAAAATAAGGCTAAGTCTTCCTTGTCCTGCATTCAAGGAAAGAACCATGGATGACGCCTACGAGTTGCCCGCGCAGGCAACGGCCTTAGCCCGCCGCAAGTAGGAAAGCCAGTTCGACAACTCCAATAAGCGGCAGCGGGGATCCAGCACATCGCTGCCAAGACAATATTGCCGTTTCAAGTCATTTCCGTCCTGGTCATGCTGCGCCGCCGCCAAGTCGGCCGCCCACTTTTCCACATCATCATCATCCTTGCGGATGCCTTCGTCAATCAACGTACTGCCGTATCTGCGGATAAGGCCGGCGATATATTCGAGATCGAATTCAGGATGGTATTGCACACCCCAAAACACGGATTTCCCGCGCTTTAATTCAATCGCCTGAATTTGGCTCATATCATTGCCTGAAAGAACCTTGGACCCGGCAGGAAGCTGAACCACATGGTCGAGGTGAACGGTGACGGCATCAAAGGCAGTGGCTTTACCGCTGTACAGCGGATGGGAAAGTCCATCCTCTCTAATCTGAATATCACGGGCTATTCCGATCTCCCGACCCTTGGCATTTGCGGCGACCTCGCCTCCTGCTGCGACAACGGCCACTTGCAATCCCCAGCAACTGCCAAAAATCCGGGTTTTCTCCCCGAATCCCTGCTTCATAAAGTCGACCTGACGATCAACAGCAGGGATTCGATCGTAAATGTGAAGCGCTGAACCTGTCCACACGATACCGTCAAATTCAGCCAAATCGGCTTGCTGGGGCAGGACCGCATCTTCATCGGCTGGATAAACAAGTGTGCAGATCAAATCGTCTGCCAGCGAGTGCAAGATATTCCGGTAAAGATCGCTCTGGGCCAGTGAACCCAATTTTGCGGCCTTGTCACGCAACTCTTTGACATTGCCCTCAACAATCAATATTTTCAGCATCAGTAAAATCCGGGGTTTAAGGTCGCCCTCGCCTTCGATAATGTGATCACAAATTTGCCCACATTTCTTGGCGAAATCAAGAGGATGGGGCAGGAATGCCGATATCCAATCCGGCGAGATCGGTTTTTGGAACAGCAGGGAGAGGGGATAAACTTTGCCCGCCAGCAAGTCAAATAAGAGGGACGAAATTCCGGACCGGAAGATCGCCCACGAAGAGACGTATAAGACGCTCTATTATTCGATCATCACGGGCCATTTCGAACCAGGCAAGGTGCTGACCATCCGGGGCTTGGCCGAGCAATTGGGTTGCAGCCCGATGCCGGTGCGCGAGGCGGTACGGCGCCTGGTCGCGCTTGGCGCGCTGAAAATGCGGAATACGCGCCGTTTATCAGTCGCCCCAATGACGGAGGAGCGTTTCGAAGAGATATGGGCGGCTCGCGTCTTGCTGGAGCCCGAGATTGCGGCCCGCGCTATGGTCCATTCCAGCAAAGCCCTGATCCGGAAGCTTCAGCGAATTGACGACGAGCTCGCTCAGGCGATCGAAAGAGGCGACCCTGACAAATACAGCCTGAAAAACTGGGAATTCCATTTTACGCTCTACCGCGCTAGCGCCTGCCCTATCATTCTTCGCCTGATCGAAAGCGTTTGGCTGCAGTTCGGGCCTTTCATGCGCCTGGTTACTGGCCGGCTCGGCACTTCCTATGTGGTCGACCAGCATCAAAAAGCAATCGAAGCCTTGAAGAACAAAGACGAGGCGGCTCTGCGCGAAGCAATCCGATTGGATATACAGGACGGCATGGAGCGCATTGGAATGGATTTCCGGAATTAGCAGGGCAAGAGTCACCCATCATCGCGCTCCGGTCGGCCTTTCATCTAACGCGTTTCTGGCGGCTCGTCAGAATCAACGGAACGAACGCCTCCCGGCACCGAGCGCGAAAACAAAGGCAAAATGCCCAGCCGCCCCTTCAGGTCAATAGGCTTGCCGTCCGCATCAATCAACGGCCTCGGCGGGTCAAAGGTCTGGCTGAGCGGCGTGACAATGATGATTGCCAAAAGCGCAAATGTAAACCCAAGCACGTCGCCAGCGAAATCGGGATAAAGCCACTCCGACAGGACCCACATCAGAAAACCCGCAGCCATGGCTGCGAGGGCGCCGGAGCGGTTGGCCTTTTTCCACCAGACGCCCGCAATGAAGGGAACAGCGACACTGACCAGCATGAAAGAATTTGCGTCGAACATAAGTTGAAGTACGACCTGTACTTTCAGCGCCACATAGACAGCAATGATGCCACAGACAGGTATGGCAATGCGCGTGACCAAGAGTTTCTGGTCGGGCTTTAGGTCCGCTTTAAATAACGGCACAACATTCACGCTGATGATGCTCGCGGATGCCAGAAGTGCACTGTCGGCGCTGCTCATGATGGCGGCCAGCATTGCGCCTACGAATATTGCTATGGCCACCGGGTGCAGATGCTCGATCGCCAGTCTCGGGATAGCGGTCTCCGGGTCGGCCAGGCCGGGCATGGTGACACTGGCAATAATCCCCAGCAAGACCGGGATCAGGCCAATCAACAGATAACCGGCCCCGGCCAGATAAAATGAGTTTTGCGCGACCTGCTCGGTCTTTGCCGCAAAGACGCGCTGCATGAGAGTTTGCGCCGAGAGATCCGCAAGACCAAAAATAAACCACAGCCGCAGATAGTTCAGCCATCGCTCGGGGGTGTGCTCGAGCGGGATCATGCGGAAGCTGTGTTCCGGCAGTTGAGGTGCGATGGCGCTCCAGCCACCGACATCGATGAGCACAATCGTCAACAGCATGACCAGGCCGATAGCAAGAACCACGACCTGGACAAAGTCCGTCAGGGCCACGGCCCACATTCCGCCGACCGTGGTATAGGCAATAACTATGATTCCGCCGCCGAGGATACCCCATTCCATCGGGATACCGGTCATGGTCTGGAATACATGGCCAAAGGCGACCATCAGCGCCCCCGTCCAACCTACGTTCGACAGCAGCAGACCGAATGATGCCACGATCCCCGCAACGCGTCCGAAGCGGTCTTCAAAAAATTCCACGACGGTCAATAATTTCATGCGCCTAAAGGTTCGTGCAAAAAAGAAACCGACCAGAATCAAGGCCAGGGCGCCACCGAAAGGGTCCGCTATGGCAGCCAGAAACCCGCCTTGATAGCCGGCGCCCGACGCCCCCAGCATCGTACCGCCCCCGAACCAGGTCGCAATAATCGTCGCGCTCAATATCCAAATGGGCAGCCGCCGTCCGGCAACTATGAAATCTTCCTGAGAACCAGCCCGGCGCGCCACAGCAATGCCAATGCCCAACATCATCACAAGGTAGATGCCGACCCCAACCAGAATTATCGTCTCAGTACTCATTTTGCCTCACTTGATGTTTTTTTATGTCCTTTAAGATGGGTTGATTGTATTTCGCAAATACCTGCATCAAAAAAAGACCTTAACCCGAGTATTAGCCCGGTGGCGAACTGGCCGCCAATGCGGCTGCGTATAGGGGTGCAATCGGCAAGAAGGGTACAAAAAGTTCAACCCATCCACCAAACGTCGCATTGGCGAGAAGGCCCAGTGTTATAGGCGCCCAGGAATTCCCGTAGGCGATCATGAATACGCCGAGCCCTGCTAACGTTCCTACGCCAATGCGTTTGAGCGCTAGAGGTAGAAATTGTTGATCGGATGTATCTAAAGCCGCCGCAGCTTTCCGTTTTTGGCTTGATCTGCGCTTCTTGCTCCATGCTGCAATGCGAACACCCCAAGCAGCCATTCCCATCCAGTAGTAGACGTAGTCTATGGGTTGAATGTCATCGTAATAGTAGAGCTCGAACCAATAGGTGCTCCACACCACGGCCCATATGAAATAAATGCCCCCTTTATGCAGGATGCGCCACGCTCGACCACTGATCATGCTTCGTCCGAACTTGAACGATGTGAAAGTCATGGCGAAGAGAATCACGTATCCTGGTATTTGTTCAGACAAATCGTAATAGTTATATGCTTCCTCCATATAGTACCCAAAAAAACCAATGACGAACCATAAAATGAAGAGGAGCTGCCAGGCCATTCCCGCCGCAAAGCAAAGTCCGAATAACCGCCGATTGCGCAAGATCCATTTAGAAAATTTGCTTGGAAATAGAATGACAAGTGAGGATGCTGCAAAGGCCACGAATAACCAGGGCACGGCAAGTCGAACCGACAGCGCAATCATTCCGGAAATATGAGCAGGATTAGTGGTATCAATTTGAGTAAGTTGGATCACCACCGACACGGACATCGGCAAGACAATCAGCCCAAACAAGCCCCAGCCGTTAAGGAGTCTTTGACCCGGATGTGTTTGTCGAGCGTTCTTCATTCGGTTGTTCATGCGGTTGAGATTCACGCGTCGAAGGATTGGTTTGGTTTTTCGTGATTACAAGTGTTGCAAATTTTGTGATCACATTTATAGAGGAAAGCAGAATAAACCACCAGCGTTTGTCGAATCCGCTGCCGCCCGATTTCGGCGATTGAGCGCCGGTTTGCAATTTGCGAAGGATCGAATTGCAATCGAAGATTGGGCACGGAAGTAGGCGCTATAATATGAATATGGATGGAATTACTGCTCGGGACATGCGTTTTAACCCGCCATCTTTTGACCCGGCAGAAGTTGCGGCAAAGGTAGCAGATGATTACGGCCTAATCGGCGAGTGGGCACCGCTTACAGGGGAGCGTGATCAGAATATTCGGCTAAGGGCGCAAGACGGCCGAAAATTTGTTGTGAAAATCTCTGGCCCTGACGAAGACCCTGATGTAGCCGACTTGCAGGTGCAGGCGCTGCTTTTTCTGGAAAAAGGCAGCCCCCAAATACCCGTGCCGCGCATCATCCGCACCAAAACCGGTAGCTGCCTCAGCGCAATTATCAATCAAAGGGGAGTAAAGCACGCCCTTAGAATAGTCACCTATCTTGACGGAATTCCCTACGGCGATGGGGCTTTTCCTGATGCAGAGAATTTGCAAAAAATCGGTGCCTTTCAGGGAGAGATGATCAACGCGCTTGCCGGGTTTGAACATAAGGCATCAAGGCATTTCATGCCGTGGAACCTGTCAAACGGTATTGCCGTATCCAGGGACTTGTGGGCTGAGGCCGCTGATGACGTCAAGACGCTCGCCGCGCCGTTGCTGCATAGATTGCGCCATGAAGTCCTGCCGAAACTGAACGCCGGGCCGTCGCAAATAATTCACAATGATGCGCATCCGTATAATCTCTTGCGCTCAGATGCCGTTTCGCAGGACGTGGTAGGGCTGATTGACTTTGGAGACATGGTCCACGCTCCCATCATCAATGATCTGGCAGTTTCAGCCGCCGCATTTCATCGGTTCGGCAAGGAAGACCTGAATAGTGTGGAAAATTTGCTCATTGGGTTTCACCGCGTCCACCCGCTCTCGGATGCGGAGGTGTCTTTGTTATGGGATGCCATGACATTGCGCGTGCTGATCACCATCCTGCTGAGCGACATAAAGCTGAATTTGAATAGGGAGCATGATGCTGATCCTGATATTATTGAGGAGAGAATGGAAGCCTACGCCATGCTTGAGAACATTTGCGATTTGGACCACAAGTCCGTGGTGGATAGATTGCGGGCTGCATGTAGAGCGTAATCATGGAATTGGTAGAACGCAGAAAAAAAGCCTTGGGTCCGTCATATCGGCTGTTTTACGAAAAGCCTGTCCACCTTGTGCGCGGCGAAGGGATCTGGCTATGGGACGCTGACGGACGCGAATATCTCGATTGCTATAACAATGTCGCTTCTGTCGGCCATTGTCATCCGGATGTTGTGGCAGCACTTGCTGATCAGGCGGCAACACTGAACACGCATACACGGTACCTGCATGAAAATGTGATCGAGCTGTCAGAAAGAATAAGCTCAAAAATGCCGGGTGATTTAAGCGTTTGTATGTTCGTTTGTTCCGGCACAGAAGCCAATGATTTGGCGACCCGGATCGCCCGTACCATAACCGGCCGCGAAGGCATGATGGTGTCCGAGTATAGTTATCACGGCAACTCGACACTGGTGCACACGCTGTCGACTGCCGAAAGTGACGAACGCCCTGACTGGCTCTCGCTTTTTGAAGCCCCCTGTCGTTATCGACTCGCTTTTAAAGGCGATGATCTGCTCGACGGCTATGTAGGTTCCGTGCGCGATGCCATAGGCAACTTGAAACGCAAGGGCCAGGAGCCTGCTGCGATCATGATTGACAGTATCTTTGATTGCCCGGGCACGATTGAAGCGCCACAAGGATATTTTCAGCAAGTATACAAGACGGTGCGCGAGGCGGGCGGTCTTGTGATTGCGGACGAGGTACAAGCTGGCTATTGCCGTACGGGCAATCATTGGTGGGGATTCCAACACGACAGCGCGGTGCCGGACATTGTGACGCTGGGTAAGCCAATGGGTGCCGGCCATCCGCTGGCGGCTGTTGTGACCACCCCGGATATTGCGGCCAGGTTTGCGGCCAGGTTCGGATACTTCAATACCTTTGGTGGGAATCCTGTTTCTGCTGCGGTCGGCAAGGCTGTTATCGATGTCATTGACGGAGAGAGTCTGCTCGAAAATGTCACCACAGTCGGTGCGTATACTAAGGCGGGACTGCAGAAACTTAAGGATCAATACGGCATCATCGGTGATGTGCGCGGACGCGGTCTATTCCTCGGCGTTGATTTGGTAAAGGACCGAGCCTCGAAAACTCCTGATCCAGACAGAGCGCGCCAAATGGCAAATTTGATGAAAGATGAGGGTGTGTTGCTATCCACGCATGGACGCTACGAAAATACTCTTAAGATCAGGCCCCCAATGGTATTTTCGAAAGAAAATGCCGACCAGTTGCTGGCCACCTTGGATGCGTGTTTCGGCAGACTATAACCGGTTCGCTGCGAGTTACATTGTTGACGATCTTCCGCCGAGATCTGCAAGAACACTTTAAGGAAAACTGGCGCGCTCATTTGAAAGTGCTCGAGAAGAGTAAACTCCGGCCAGCCTATTTTCGCGGTCTCGAACCTCATTGATTCTCAAAGTACGATTGTCCGCTTTGGGTCACAGGCGGACATTAGAGGAACAGCCTGACATCCGCCTTCCATTGACCGGTTCTCCCATGCATTTGCGCCCTTGCCGACCCTGGGGCATACTCTTTTGCTCTGGCGGCGCGTTTGAACAGAGGGGCTGCAAACGAAAATAATCGAAATACGGGTCTACCAGGTTGACCTCCCATTGGTTGAGGGCCGATACACCTGGTCGGACGGGCGACATGTTGAAGTTTTTGACAGCACGGTCGTGGAAATCGTTACCGACTCAGACTTGGTCGGGTATGGTGAAGTGTGCCCGCTCGGCCCGTTCTATCTGCCGGCTTTCGCTGCCGGCGCCAGAGCCGGGATCGGCGAAATCGCGCCCTATCTTATTGGCCAGGATCCGACGGCGCTCGGGCCAATCAACCTGATCATGGACACGGCGCTTCTCGGTCATCCCTACGTCAAGTCGGCGCTTGACATGGCCTGCTGGGATTTACTTGGCAAGTCCACCCGCAAACCACTTTGCGAGTTGTTGGGTGGTCGGCACGGAGAAAGCGTAGAGCTGTACCGGGCCATCAGTCAGCGGCCGGCTGAAGAGATGGCCGAGAACGTTGCACGGTATCGGGAGGAGGGATATCGCAAGTTCCAGCTAAAGGTTGGCGGCGACCCGCTGCAAGATATTGCGCGAATTCGTGCTGCTTCCAAAGTGCTGCAACCTGGCGAGACGCTGGTTGCAGACGCCAATACCGGTTGGCGGGTCGATGATGCGGCGAGGGTCGTAAACGCCGTTAGCGATGTTGATGTCTACATCGAGCAACCTTGCCTGTCATACGACCATTGCCTGGCGACCCGTCGAAGGACCCAACTCCCCTTTATTCTGGACGAATCTATCGATAGCGCCGAGGCGTTATTGCGCGCCCATGGGGACCTTGCGATGGACGTCATTAATCTGAAAATCTCGAAGGTCGGGGGCCTTACCAAAGCGCGCTTGGTGCGTGATTTGTGCGTGGAGTTGCAGATCCCAATGACCATTGAGGACAGCTGGGGCGGCGACATCATTACGGCGGCCATAGCCCACCTCGCGCATTCAACGCCCGAGCGATACCGGTTTTCATCGACCGATTTTAATAGCTACGTGAGCGTACGCAATGCTTCCGGCGCGCCACAGCGACGAGATGGGTGCATGGTCGCCGGTCTTGAACCGGGGCTCGGAATTGCCCCGGACTTCGATAGCCTGGGATCGCCGGTCGCCGTATATAAATAGTACGAAGGGCGGCAAGAACATTTAGCCAAGCTGGAATATGGAGGTTGCGGGTAACGGCAAAGAGTCTGCTTTGGGTCAAAAGCGGGCTCTTTCCGCAGCTTGTCCATCTGCGCAAGACGAACGGCTCTGGATTCCGGTCA
>JADFIA010000015.1 GCA_022566895.1 Pseudomonadota bacterium | reverse complement strand
GCGGCCAATACCGAGGCCTACGAGGCCTATCTTCTAGGTATCCACGAGATGGAAAAACGCGGCGGCGGGCCGCTGGCGCTGGCGGCCGAGCAATTCGAGAAGGCCCTGGAGATCGATCCCGATTACGTGCCGGCCATGGCCCGCCTTTCGATCACCTACGGGCTGCTGCCCGGATATGATTTTCTAAACAACCCTCCGGCTGAAATGCAGGCCAAGGCGCGGCCGCTGGCCGAGCGGGCCCTGGCGCTCGATCCGAACCTGCCCGAGGCCCAGGCCGCCATGGGTTTCTATTGGTGGCAGGGAGGCGATCCTCTGGCCGGCGAGCCCTATTTGCGCCGTGCCCTCGAGCTCAACCCCAGTTACGCCACCGTGCAGGCCTGGCTGGCCAGCTTGAACGGTCAATTGGGCCGTTACGACGTGGAGCTCGAAATGCTCGAAGCGGCGGTCCGCATCGACCCCCTGTCGCGGCTGTCGGTCAACAATCTTGCCTTTGAATATCGTGAGCGCAAAATGATCGCGAAAGCACGGCCGCTGGTCGAGCGGCTGCGCTCCTTAAGCCCGCTTTTTCATGGCTTTCATATTGCCGACTTGCTCGAAGACGAGGGCCGCCTGGCCGAGGCCTCCCTGGCCTGGCTCGAGGTTCTGGCCATCGATGAGAATTCTAATGGCGGGCGTAACGGTTTTGCCACCTTGATCGAAGGCCATTTCGGCCTCTACGAGGAAGCAATCCGATTCGGTTGGTTCCCCGTTACCGCATATTTCGCGACCGGAAGGCCCGAGGCTGCGACCGCGATCGTCGACAAATTTGAGCCGCTAGTGGCCCCGGATGATGCCTTTACCCGGGCCTTTTTTGGCAGCGTTTACTTTGTGGCCGGCGATGAGGCGAAAGCCCGCGAATATTTGGCGGCGGCCTGGGATATGATTCCAGACCAGCCCGGCAAGGTGGGAGCCTACGGCGGCGCCAGCATATTGGCGATGATCGCGGCGCGACAGGAAGCCGGAGATGTTGCCGCGGCCAAAGAGCTGATCGATTTAAGCCTGTCCTATCTTGATAATCGTGCGGCCGCGAACATGACCGATGAGGGCGATCTCTGGTATCGCGGATTCCTCTTGCTCTACAGCGAGCGGGCCGACGAGGGTCTCGAATTGATGCGCCGGGCGGTCGAAGCGGGCTACGGCCCGGATTATGTGGACCATTATCTGATGGAACGGTTCGCCGATCTCGACTTCGGCCCGATCATGACCATCTTCGAGGCCCGCAGGGATGTTGAGCGCGACAAGTTCCTGAAGGCCGTCTGTAATGGGGCGAACCCGGCTCCCGAGGCCTGGACGCCGCGGCCCGAGACCTGCGAAGGCTATGTGGAGGGCTGAGGCCAAAGAGTCCGCTTATGGCTAAAAGCGGACTCTTTTGCTACCGCATGTATGGGCAGCCCAATCCTTCGATTGGGATTGCCCCCCGGATGGGATATTATGACCATAGGGGTTTCAGAGGAAATCAGCCGGCGACAGATAGCCCGGGGACAGATAGGGAGGGCACGGTAATGAGCAAGGCCAGGGCACGGGCGCGGAAGAAGGCCAGACTGGCGAAGCGCCAGGCGGCGGCGTTGGCCCCTCATGACGCGCATGAGTCAGGCGCCAATCCGACCCCCGCCGATCTGATCGAGGACAAACCTCATCCCAGAAAGTTCGACCCAAAGTCGCCCCCCGGTGGCGGCATGAAGAACGCCAGGCGCAAGAACATCCCCAACCTGGCCGCGACCACGCGCGGTGCCCCAAGATCGAGATAAGCGGTGGGGATCGTCAGGTGGTCAAACGACACTAAGCCGCCGCTTTTGGCTAATAGCGGACTCTTTTGGCTGGATCACATATGGAATTTGGTGGTTTATGCGGCGCCGCGGCGCTGCTCCTTTTTTCGGCCTTCCGCTAGGGCGCTCAAAGGGCCCCCTAGGCGCCGCCGTCCGGCCCAGGTTTCATCGCCTGGCTGAATGAATGGCGGCAGGCTTTTTCCTGCCCGCCGTGCCGCCGCAAACCTTGATCTCTATAGCCTTTCGGCCATAGCTTTCATTTTTATGGCTGTTTTGCTATATTTCGGCGATGAATCGCTTTTTACTGCCACCTCAAAGCCAGATGAGCAGCCACCGACGGGGCCGCCTGGTCACTGCATCGAGCGGCCTGGCCCTGGTCGCAACGGCGCACGGAACCTGGGCTTTGCCGCCGCTTGGGGCGCTGTGGATGCCGCCCGGGGTCAGGCACCGGCTGAGCCCCTCCGCCGCCGTCCCCTTGCGCCGGCTTATCATCGGCCCGGGCATGGCCACCCAGCTGTCGCCTGAGCCTTATGTGTTTGTGGTCTCGCCGCTGTTGCGCCAGGCCATTCTGCGCTTATCAATTCTGATCGGCGAAGCGCCGGCCGAGGCGCCCCGAAGGCGTCTTTTGGCGGTGATCATGGACGAGATACTGGCCGCCGAGCCGGCCCCCTGGTTCCTGCCCCGGCCCCGGGAGCGGCGTCTGGCAAAGGTCACCCGGGCGCTGGTGAAGGATCCCGCGGACAACCGCCGCCTCGAGGCCTTCTCGAGCCTCGCCGGGGCCAGCCCGCGCAGCCTGGCCCGGCTGTTCGTGGATCATACGGGGCTGACCTTCGGGGCCTGGCGCCAGCGCCTGAGGCTGCTCACCGCGATGACGCTTCTGCACGAAGGGATGCCGGTGGCGACGGTCGCCACCAAGACCGGCTTTGCCGGCCCCAGCGCCTTTATCGCCGCCTTCAAACGCTCGACCGGCCAGTCTCCGGGCCGCTATTTCCGGCCGGTGTGAATTGGCTTTCCGCGGCCCGATGGGCGGCCAGGCCTTCTTCGAGCGCCGCCAGGATCTCGCGGCCGGAGGCCTTGAGGGTCAGATCGTTAAGCAGGGCCTTTTCGCTCGTCTGTTTGGCCGCCCAGCCGGGAAACAGATCGCCGACGATCCCCGGGGCGCCGGGCCGCGGCGCTACAAAGCGCAGCTCGATGAGGGTCAAAAGCGGCCTCGAGCCAAGCCGCGGCGCGAATGGAACGATCGAGTCGATTGCGCTCCACGGGACCAGCTCCCTGCCGAGCACCCAGGCGCGTACACCGTCTGGCGAAATCTCGAGAGAAAAATCGGCTCTTACCAGCAGGTAAAGCCCGATCAGGAGTCCGACGAGGCTCATAAGAAAACCGAAGACCACCAGAAACCGCGGGCCGGCGCCGCTCCATAACATGGAACCGAGGCTCATACAGACGATCAGGAGAAACAACACCAGCCCGGCCAGAATGGTCTTTTTCTGTTCGAAGCGGCGGCTCTGCATGGACACCCTCCTCAGCTTTTCCCGGAAATTGCGCGGCGGCCGCTACCATATCCGTAATTGGGCGAAAGTGCCAGATTTCACCAGCCCCAGCGCCTTTATCGCCTTCTTCGAACGCTCGACCGGCTCGCCCCCGGGCCGCTATTTCCGGCAGGGGTGAGGTAGAGAACTCCCGCCGCCCCCTTTCACTTTGAGCCGTGCAACATTGAGTATTGATTGCTTCGTTTTCTACAGACATAAGTGTAGGAGTAATTATATCCTGAGTGAAAAGATGCCCAAATCGATAACTACATATCAAATCTTTCTTGTCGGCCCCGGAGATGTTGACGCTGAAAAAACTGCGGCTGAGAAAGTAGTCAAGCAATGGAACAGTTCCATAGGTAAAGTTATTGGAGCACGACTTGAAATTCTTAATTGGAAACCGGACGTGCCGCCCGGTGCTGCTGATGATGCACAGCAAGTAATCAATGAACACATTTCCGACGACTATGACATCTTGCTTTTGATTGTTTGGCATCGGATCGGCACGGAGACTGAGAACGCTGTTTCCGGAACCGTAGAGGAGTACGGAAGAGCCATTGAGCGTTTCAAAAGTGATCCAAAGAGCGTCAGAGTCATGGTCTATTTTAAGACAGCGAACCCCCCCTATTCAGATTTGGACCCAACGCAGTTTGAGGCGGTTAAAGCATTTAAAAAGCAGGTAAGCGCCGACGGGGTTTTATACAAGGAATTTGAAGACACGGCTCAGTTTTCGGAATTTCTGTTTATCCACCTTTCATTGATCCTTGGCGATCCTCCAACGCAGCCTGATGATGAAAGTCGAGCCGCTCCCGCTGTTTATTATCAAACGGAGCAACCCGCTTTAGTTACGGAGGACGAAAGTGAAGATCTCGGATTTCTAGATTTCATCGAGGGGCACCAACAGGCCAGCGCCGAGTTCGTAGAAGCCATGAAGGATATCCAAGACGGTATAGTAAAATTAGGCCAAGATATGAAGAGAGAGGCAGATCTCGCGGCGGCCCATGTTGTTGCTATCCCTTCATCTTTGGCCAGGCAAATATCGGATCGTCTCGCCTCCTCATTTGATGAATTCTCGGACAAGTATCAATCGTCGGAGTCTGACATCTTCGATTCGTACTTATCCATGGCTGATAATACAAACGGCCTTGTTAATCTTCTTTTGGAATCGCCGGAGTTCGTTGATTTGGAGGAACTTAGAGACTTCAAGGAAACGCTTGTGGGATTACGGGATACCACCGACGAATCCATGAATTCCGTCGAAGGTTTGGCCAAAAATATCGCTGCACTTCCAAGATTAAAAAAGGAATTCAACAAAGGGAAACGAAAGCTTGTATCAAATCTACAAAGTTTTACGAGCGAAATAAGACGGATTGACCTGTACATCGCCGATGCGATCCAAAATATTGATCTAATTTTGTCAAAAGATGCTACGTAGCTCCCTTCAAAGAGTCACCTAATTGGCTTTTGCTTGACAGTGAAAGAGCCGCCTACCCCTTCAGCTTTTTGGTCAGCAGCTGGTTGACCACCTTGGGGTTGGCCTTGCCTTGGGTGGCCTTCATGACCTGGCCGACGAAAAAGCCGAGGACCTTGTCCTTGCCGGCCCGGTATTGTTCGATCTGGGTGGAGTTATCGGCCAAAGATTCTCTCGAATCTTCCTTTGAGGAACGGGAGAGTCAGAACAAAACCCAATATAATGAAGGCATATCTTATAAGTTCAAACGTACGTTGGGATATTCCAAATATCGTAGTCACCTTGATCGGCAAAGTCAGCATCGCGCCATTTTCAAGGGCGGCGGGCTCATTATTGATTGTTGCATCGAGTTCGACCGGGAACACCGAGTCTTCAATTGTTGATGAAAAATCGAGCATTATAAAAAATTGCCCTTCGGATTTCGGTGTAATCACCCAGGGATGCGGCACAATCGATTCAGAATCAGGGTTGATGGAATCGTTAAACACAAAGGTTTTCGGTTCACTTATATCGAGAGAATTGGAATCGACTCTTAGAGACAAAAGGACACCCGATTCCACCTCCCACCAGAGCCTAGAATCAGGATGGTCGGCCGCTGGAATTACATACTTAGCCTTTAGTATTCCTTCACTGTTCTCGTTTATCTCGGGCGGATATTCAATTTGCCAGGTCCCAAGTTTCCTCGAAGGGAAATCAGGGTTGGAACTTGAAAGCATCAAATCAATATCTGAACGAATTGTTTGGACTTCGAGGCCAGGAGCGGGCGCAACAAGCTCGTCTTGTAGGTAGCCCCTAAAGACAAATGCAGAGGCGATGGCCAAAACGCCGAGTAACAGCAGAATGTTTCTGTTGGTGGTCATGTCGAATTCTCGCCTCAAAGTAGAGCAATTATTGGCCAGAGATCAAGTTTTGTTTTGTGGCGCAAAGCCGGTAAGAGACGCCTACCCCTTCAGCTTTTTGGCCAGCAGCTCGTTGACCACCTTGGGGTTGGCCTTGCCGGCCGTGGCCTTCATGACCTGGCCGACGAAGAAGCCGAGGACCTTGTCTTTGCCGGCCCGGTATTGTTCGAGCTGGGTCGGGTTGTCGGCCAGCACCCGATCGATAATCGTCTCCAGCTCGCCGCTGTCCGAGACCTGCCTCAAGCCCTTTTCGGCCACGATCTCGGAAGCCGAACGGCCGGAAGCGAACATCTCCTCGAAGACATCCTTGGCCATGCGCCCGGACAGCGTGCCATCGTCCACCAGCTGCAGCAGCTCGGCCCCGCGGGCGGCGCTGACCGGGCTGTCGGCGATCGCCACCGCGGCCTTGTTCAGATGCCCGAACAGATCGCCGATGACCCAATTGGCGGCCCGGGTGGCCACCTCCTTCGCCGGCTTGCCGGAGAGCTTGGCAAGTTCCTCAAGAAGCTCCTCATAGAAATCGGCGCTCTGGCGCTCGGCCGTAAGGACCTCGGCGTTATAGGGCGACAGGCCGAAATCGGCCTCGAAGCGCGCCTTCTTGAGGTCCGGCAATTCGGGCAGGCTGGCCCGCGCCGCGGCGATGAATTCATCGTCGAACTCGAGGGGCAGCAGGTCCGGATCGGGGAAATAGCGATAGTCGTGGGCCTCTTCCTTGGAGCGCATGGGGCGGGTTTCGCCTTGTTGCGGATCGAACAGCCGGGTCTCCAGAGCGATCGTCCCGCCGGCCTCCAGCACATCGACCTGGCGGCTGGCCTCGTAGACGATGGCCTGCATCACAAAGCGCACCGAATTGACGTTCTTGATCTCGCAGCGGGTGCCCAGCCCCTCGCCGGGCCGGCGCACCGAGACGTTGACATCGGCCCGCATCGAGCCCTGTTCCATATTGCCGTCGCACGAGCCGATATAGCGCACGATGGTGCGAATCTTTTTCAAGTAGGCCCCGGCCTCGGCCGGCGAGCTGAGATCGGGCTTGGAGACGATCTCCATCAGGGCAATGCCCGAGCGGTTAAGATCGACGAAGGTCAGGTCCGGGTGCTGGTCGTGCATCGACTTGCCGGCGTCCTGCTCCAGGTGCAGGCGCTCGATGCCGATGTCCTTGGAGGTGCCGTCCTCAAGATCGATGGTCACGAAACCCGGGCCGACGATCGGCTGCTTGTACTGGGAGATCTGATACCCCTGCGGCAGATCGGCGTAGAAATAGTTTTTGCGGTCAAAGACCGAATATTTGTTGATCTGGGCGCCCAGTGCCAGGCCGGTGCGGACCGCTTGGCGGATGCATTCCCGGTTGATCACCGGCAGCATGCCGGGCATGGCGGCGTCGACCAGACTGACCTGCGAATTGGGTTCGGCCCCGAACCTGGTCGCGGCGCCGGAGAACAGCTTGGCCTGCGAGATCACCTGGGCATGAATTTCAAGCCCGATGACTATCTCCCAGTCACCGCTGGCGCCTTCGATAAGGCCCGATGTCCGGGGATCGCTCACTTCGCGCTGTCCCACCAATTTTCGGGCCGGGCGTCGAAGCCGGCCGCCGCTTCGAGAACCCCGGCGCTGCGGATCACGCTCTCCTCGTCGAACGCCCGGCCGATGATTTGCAGACCCAGCGGCAGCCCTTCGGCCGAGCGGCCGGCCGGCACCGAGATGCCCGGCAGCCCGGCCAGGCTGGCCGGGACCGTAAACACGTCGTTTAAATACATGGCGATCGGATCCGCCGACTTGGCGCCCAGCGCGAAGGCCGCCGAGGGCGCGGTCGGGGTCAAGATCACGTCGACGCTTTCGAAGGCCTGGCGGAAATCCTCGGCGATGCAGGTCCGCACCTTCTGGGCCTTCAGGTAATAGGCGTCGTAGTAGCCGGCCGAGAGCACATAAGTGCCGATCAAAATCCGCCTCTGCACCTCGGCCCCGAACCCCTCGCCGCGGGTCGCCTCATACATATCGGACAGGCTGCCGCCGGTCCCCGGCTTGCGGAAGCCGTAGCGCACGCCGTCGTAGCGGGCCAGATTGGACGAGGCTTCGGCCGGCGCCACAATATAATAGGTCGGCAGCGCGTAGGAGGTGTGCGGCAGGCTTATGGGCACCATCTCGGCCCCGGCGTCCTTAAGCCAGGCCTCGCCCTCAAGCCACAGCGCCTCGATCTCCGGGGGCATGCCGTCGATGCGGTATTCCTCCGGAATGCCGACCTTCAGGCCCCGGATATCGCCGCTAAGGGCCGCTTCATAGTCGGGCACCGGGCGCTCGATCGAGGTCGAATCCTGGGCATCGTAGCTGGCCATGCTGGTCAGCATGATCGCCGCGTCGCGCACATCGCGGGTGATCGGCCCGGCCTGATCCAAGGACGAGGCGAAGGCGACCATGCCCCAGCGCGAGCAGCGTCCGTAGGTCGGTTTCAGTCCGACCGTGCCGGTAAAGGCGGCCGGCTGGCGGATCGAGCCGCCGGTATCGGATCCAAGGGCGCCCATGGCCACCTTGGCGGCGACCGCGGCCGCCGAACCGCCCGACGAGCCGCCGGGCACCAGATTGTCTTTTGAGCCGGCCGCCCGCCAGGGGTTCAGGACCGGTCCGAAATAGCTGTTTTCGTTCGACGAGCCCATGGCGAACTCGTCCATATTGGTCTTGCCGAGCATCACCGCGCCGTCGGCCCACAGATTGGCCGAGACCGTCGATTCATAGGTCGGCACGAATTCATCCAGCATGCGGCTGCCGGCCGTGGTGCGCACGCCCTTGGTGCAGAACAGATCCTTTATGGCCAGCGGAATGCCGGTCAGCGAAGGCGCCGGACCGGCCTTTAGGCGCTTATCCGCCGCCTCGGCCATCACCAGGGCCTGATCCGCCGTCTCGGTGATGAAGATATTCAGCTCCCGGGCCGGCGCCATGGCCTCGATGTGGGCTGCCGTCAGCTCGCGGCTGGTATACTCGCCGCGGCGCAGGCCGTCGCGGGCTTCGGCTATTTTCAGATCCCTGAGATCGCTCACCGCCGCCCTCCCTATTCGATGACCTTGGGCACGGCGTAAAATCCGTATTGGACGTCCGGGGCATTGGCCAGCACGTCGGCCGCGTAATCGCCGTCGGTCACCTCGTCCCGGCGCCAGCGCAGATCGGTCTCAACGACGCTGGTCATCGGCGCCACCGCCTCGGTATCGACCTCGTTCAGGGTCTCGATCCACTCCAGGATGTTGTTCAGCTCGTCGGTCAGCGGCTCGAGCTTTTCCGCCGCCAGCCGGAGGCAGGCCAGACGGGCCACCTTGACGAGCGTTTCCTTATCCACAGACATGCCTGATCCCACTCAATGTTGGCCGGTTTTTCCGAGCGCCGGACAATACACGCTCGCCAAATCAATCACAAGCGGGCTAAGCTTGAAAGCAGAATTTCCTGGCGCCAAACGATGGTGGGACGGGGTCATGGCCTGGATCGAGGAAAAGACCATTACGCTGGCCGGCGACCGGCCGGTCGTCATTCGCACGGCCAGGCCGGCCGATGCCCGGGCGCTGCGCGATTTCCAGTTGCGGGTCTTTGCCGACAGCGAATATATGATCCACCGGCCGCAGGAATATCAGCGCTCGGTGCGCGACGAAAAACGCATCCTCAGGGCCAAATATGAAAGCCCCAATCAGCTTTATCTGGCGGCCGAGAGCGGCGGCGCCATGGTCGCCCTGCTGACCAGCCGGGTCGATCTGCGCCAACGGGTCAGCCACACCATCTTCATGGGCCTGGCGGTCGATCGTGAGTGGCGCGGCCAAAGATTGGGCGAGGCGCTGATGCGCCTCTTCATCGGCTGGGCCCAGAGCGTCGAGGATCTGCGGCGCATCGAGCTGAATGTCACCGACGGCAATGCAGCGGCCCTAAGGCTTTACAAAAAGCTCGGTTTCCAGGAAGAAGGACGCCGCCAGGGGGCCATTTGCTTCGGCCACGAGGATTACCGGGACGACATCATCATGTGCCGCCATCTGCAGCGCCAGATCAAACCCCTGGCCGACCCGGCGGCCCTGGACTTGGAAAGCGAACATGGACCTTAAGATCCTTGAGACTGCAGCGCTTGGGAAAAACCGCCTGATGGGGCTCGATATGGGCGAAAAGACGATCGGTATCGCCATCTCGGATGCCGGCCGGACCATCGCCACGCCCTATAAGACCCTGCGGCGCACCAAGTTCAGCCGCGACGCCGAGGAGCTCCTGGCGCTGGCCGAGGAGCGCCAAATAGGCGGCATCGTGATCGGCCTGCCGCTGAATATGGACGGTACGGAGGGCCCCAGGTGCCAATCGGTGCGCCAGTTCGCGGCCGACCTCGGCCAGCAGACCGAACTGCCGATCGCCTTTTGGGACGAGCGGCTATCCACGGTGGCGGTCACGCGGACGCTTCTCGAGGCCGACACGTCGCGGGCCCGGCGGCGCCAGGTGGTCGATAAGATGGCTGCCGGCTTCATCCTCCAGGGGGCGCTCGACCGTCTGAACATGGCCGGCTAGGGCCGCGCCGCGGGGCTTGCCTGGATCCTGCAAGCCGCCTATAAGGCCAGATTATGAGCGATTCGACGAAGCTTCGGCCCACATCAAAGGCGCCCAATAGGCCGGGTCGGGCCCATGGCTAGCGATTTTTCCCGGCCCCACCTGCTCGGCATCAAAGGCATGGATGCCGCCGCGATCAACCAGATTCTGGACCTCGCGGAGCACTATGTCGAGGCCGATTATAGTGACCACGCTTTTGCCGAAAAATGCCGCGGCCGGGCCCTGGCAAACCTGTTTTTTGAGCCCTCGACCCGTACGCTGGCCTCGTTTGAACTGGCCGGAAAGCGGCTCGGCATGGACGTGATTACGCTGCCGGTCGCCGCCTCGTCGGTGCACAAGGGCGAGACGCTGAGCGATACCGCGGCGACGCTCGATGCCATGGGAGTCGATCTGCTGGTCCTGCGTCATCCCGAGACCGGGGCCGCCCAAGCGGTCGCCAGGCAGGTAAGCTGCTCGGTCATCAACGCCGGCGACGGCACCAACGAGCACCCTACCCAGGCGCTTCTCGACGCGCTGACCATGCGCCGCCACAAAGGGCGTCTCGAGGGCCTGGTGGTGGCCATTTGCGGCGATTTGAAGCACAGCCGGGTCGGGCGCTCCAATTTTCACCTTTTGCGCACCATGGGAGCCACGGTGCGGGCCGTCGCACCCAAGGCGTTTGTACCCGACGACGCGGCCGAATTGGGCCTCGAGGTTTTCGATAACCTCGAGCGCGGCCTCGAAGGGGCCGATGTGGTGATGATGCTGCGGCTGCAAAAGGAACGCATGGCGGTGGCCGAACTGCCCTCGCCGGTGGCCTATTTCGCGGCCTTCGGGCTCGATGCGGAGCGTCTGAAAAAAGCCAGGCCGGACGCCATCGTCATGCATCCGGGACCGCTGAACCGCGGCATCGAGATCGCCTCGGATGTGGCTGACGATCCGGCCCGTTCGGTCATTCTCGATCAAGTGCGGCTCGGCGTGCCGCTGCGCATGGCTGTGCTCGATTTGTTGAGCCGCGGCTAGGGCAATCGAAGGGAACGCTCCGGATGATCGAAAACCCGACTCTGATTGTCGCCCTCGGCTGCGGCTATTTGATCGGCGCCGTGCCGTTCGGGATTCTCTTGACCCGGGCCGCCGGGCTCGAGGATATCCGCCACATCGGCTCCGGCAATATCGGCGCCACCAATGTGCTTAGAACCGGCCACAAGGGACTGGCCGCGGCCACCCTGTTGCTGGATATCGCCAAGGGCGCCGCGGCGGTGCTGCTGGCCGGGCTTTACCTAACCGATGCGGCGATCTGGGCCGGCGCCGGAGCGGTCATCGGGCATCTTTATCCGCTGTGGCTCAGGTTCAAGGGCGGCAAGGGCGTGGCGACCTATCTCGGGGTTGCCGGCGGCCTCGCCCTGCCCCTGGGGCTGGTCGCCGGCGGCGCCTGGATCGCCACCGCGGTGGCCTTCCGCATCTCGTCGCTGGCCGGACTGGTGATGGTCGCGGCGACGCCGGTCATCGCCTGGTTCATGGACCTGCGGCCGGCCGCCGCGATGTTGATGGCTTTGTCCCTTGTGGTCGCCTGGCGCCACCGCCAAAACATCGGGCGGCTATTGAAAGGCACCGAGCCGCGCATCGCTCAATCGAAGAAGTAGTTTCAGCATAAAAAGCACAACCGGTGATTGACTGTAGGGCCGAAGCCCGGCATAGTGCGCCGATGCACGATCTCGAACCCAAATCCTTAAGCGCCGGTGAAAAGCGCGACCGCCTGCGTCTGGCCTGGTCGGACCATGTGGGGCCCATCACCTATCGCCATCTGATCGCCCGCTACGGCAGCGCCGGCAAGGCTTTGGAAGCCCTGCCCGGGCTTGCCACCAGGGGCGGCAGCAAACGCCGGGTCAAGCTGTTGGCGCCATCCAAAGCCGAGGACGAGCTGGACCGTCTCGAAGCCTTCGGCGGCCGCATGCTGGTCCTCGGCGAGACCGCCTACCCGAGCCTCCTGGCGACGGTCGAGGATGCGCCGCCGGTCCTTTTCGTGCGCGGGCATACGCATCTTTTCGAGAAAGACGCCATCGCCATCGTCGGGGCCCGCAACGCCAGCGCCGCCGGCCGGCGGCTGGCCAGCGATCTGGCTTTGCGGCTTGGTCAGGCCGGGCTGGTGATCATCTCGGGGCTGGCCCGCGGCATCGACGGGGCGGCCCACGTCGGCGGCATCGGCAGCGGTACGATCGCCGTCCTCGGTTGCGGACTCGCGGTTACCTATCCGCGGGAGAATGCCGAGTTGCAGGAGCGGATCGCCAGCGAAGGGCTGCTGATCTCCGAGCATCCCCTGTCCACCGGTCCGCAGGCCAGCCACTTCCCGCGCCGCAACCGGATCATCTCGGGGCTGAGCCGCGGCGTGCTGGTGGTCGAGGCGGCGCCGCGCTCCGGCTCGCTGATCACCGCCCGCCTGGCCGGCGAACAGGGGCGCGAGGTTTTTGCCGTCCCCGGATCGCCACTGGACCCCCGGGCCCAAGGCGCCAACCGACTGATTCGCGACGGTGCGATCCTTGTTCAGAGCGCCGAGGACATCCTCGAAGCCTTCCAGAGCCTGTCGTGGAAGCCCCTCGCCGATCCCTCCAAGGAGCTCTTCGCGGGCCTGCCAAAAGCACCTGTAAGCCCTGATGAGCTTGAGCTTGCGCGTCCCAGGGTACGCCAGCTCCTGAGCTACACACCGATGCCGGTCGACGATATCGTGCGACACTCGGAATTGACAGCGGCCAGCGTTTTGACCATTTTGCTGGAACTTGAGCTGGCCGGGGTCGCCGTCCGGCACCCGGGAAACCGGATCTCGCTGAGCTGACCCCGCGACCAACGACCGCAGAGAAGTCCGGGTGGGCCCATAAAATAAGGGCCGGCCGAGGGCTCGCCTAAAGACCGAGGTCCTATGAATATAGTTATTGTTGAATCACCGGCCAAGGCCAAGACCATCAACCGCTATCTGGGCAGCCAGTATGAGGTGCTGGCCAGCTACGGTCACGTGCGCGACCTGCCCTCGAAGGACGGCTCGGTCGATCCAGAGAATAATTTCGCGATGGTCTGGGAGACCGAGCGGGCGAGCGCCAAACGTCTTAATGAAATCGCCAAGGCGGTCAAGGGCGCCGAAACCCTGTATCTGGCCACCGACCCGGACCGCGAGGGCGAAGCGATCTCCTGGCACATTCTCGAGATTTTGAAACAAAAGAAAGTGCTCGACGGCGTGGCGATCAAGCGGGTGGCCTTTAACCAGATCACCAAATCCGCGGTGCTCAAGGCCATGGCCGAGCCGCGCCAGATCAATCAGGAGCTGGTCGACGCCTATCTGGCCCGCCGGGCGCTCGATTATCTGGTCGGCTTTACGCTGTCGCCGATCCTGTGGCGCAAACTGCCCGGAGCGCGCTCGGCCGGGCGCGTGCAGTCGGTGGCTCTGCGGATCATTTGCGACCGCGAGCGCCAAATCGAGGCCTTCGAGCCGCGGGAATACTGGTCGATCATCAGCGAACTCAGAGGCTCGGCCGAACGGACGCTTAAATGCCGCCTGGTGCGCCTTGGCGGTGAAAAGATCGACCAGATGGGGATCGGCGATGCGGCGGCGGCCGAGGCGGCGGCCGCGGCGGTCCGCAACTCGACGTTTACCCTTGTCCAGATCGAGCGCAAGCCCGCCAACCGTCACCCGGCGCCGCCTTTTAGCACCTCGACCCTGCAGCAGGAGGCGGCGCGCAAGTTACGATTTACGGCCCGGCATACCATGCGGATCGCGCAGACGCTCTATGAAGGCAAGACGATCGGCGGCGACAGCGTCGGCCTGATCACCTATATGCGCACCGACAGCCTCAGCCTGGCCGGCGAGGCCATCGCCGCCTGCCGGCAGCTCATCGGCGAGTCGTACGGCGCCCGTTATTTGCCGGACAAGCCGCGGGTTTTCAAGACCAAAGCCAAAGGCGCCCAGGAAGCCCATGAGGCCATCCGGCCGACCAATCTGTCACGCCGCCCGAAGAATATTGCCAGCGCCCTGTCGAGCGACGAGCTGAAGCTTTACGACCTGATCTGGAAGCGTACGCTGGCCTGCCAGATGGCCAGTGCGGTGATCGAACGCACGCGGTTTGATATCGCCAGCCCGGACGGCGCCACCGCACTGCGGGCCACTGGCTCGGTTATCCAGTTCGAGGGCTTCTTGAAGCTTTACAGGGAAGGCCGCGACGAGGAGGACGAGGCCGAGGACGAGCGCCAGCTGCCGAACCTCGAGCAAGGCGAAGCGCTGGAGCTGCTCGACGTGGTCTCCAACCAGCATTTCACCGAGCCGGCGCCGCGCTTTACCGAAGCCAGTCTGGTGAAAAAACTCGAGGAGCTGGGCATCGGCCGGCCGTCGACCTATGCCTCGATCCTGTCGGTTCTAAGGGACCGCAATTATGTCCAAATGGAGCGCGGCAAGTTCGTGCCCGAGGACAAGGGCAGCCTGGTGACGGCTTTTCTTGAGAACTTCTTCGGGCGCTACGTGGGCTATGATTTTACGGCCAATCTGGAGCGCGACCTCGACCGTATTTCGGCCGGCGAGCTGGATTGGCGGGTCGCCCTGAAAGACTTCTGGGACGATTTCCACATCCAGGCCGACGCGGTCATGGAGGTCCGGATGTCGGCCATTCTCGAGGCCCTTAATGAATATCTGGGACCGCACATCTTCCAAGCCGCCGAGCCCGGCGCCGACCCGCGCAAATGCCCCTCGTGCGAGGATGGGCGCTTGAGCATCAAGACCAGCAAATTCGGCGCCTTCGTCGGCTGCTCCAACTATCCCGACTGTGAGTTTACGCGGCCGCTGTCGGATAAAAAGGGCGACGGCAAGTCAAACGGCGGGCCGCTGATCCTGGGTCACCATCCGGATTCGGGGCTGCCGATCAGCCTGCGCGACGGCCGCTTCGGCCCCTATGTCCAGATCGGCGACAACAAAAAGGGCGAAAAGCCGCCGCGGGCTTCGGTGCCCAAGGATATGGCGCCCGATGGGATCAGCCTCGACCAGGCGTTGGCCTTGCTTTCGCTGCCGCGCCAGGTCGGCCCGCACCCGGAGAGCGGCAAGCCGGTGACCGCGGCGATCGGGCGTTACGGCCCCTATGTCTCCCACGAGGGAAAATACGCCAGCCTGTCGGGCACCGAAGAGGTGTTCGCGGTCGGCCTCAATCGGGCCGTGATGCTGTTGGCCGAGGCCAAAGCGGGCCGCGGCAAATCCTCGCAGGTGCTGAAGGAACTGGGGCCGCACCCGAACGACGGCGGGACGGTCAAGCTGATGGACGGGCGCTACGGCCCCTACGTCAATCACAAGCGCTTAAACGCCTCCTTGCCCAAGGGTACCGATCCCCAGAGCGTCAGCCTCGAGCAGGCCCTCGACTGGCTGGCCGAGCGGGCCAAAAAGAGCGGCGGTAAGGGCCGGCGCAAAGGCCGCGCTTCATGATGCGGTGCCGCCTGGCGCTGCAAGGAGCGTAGCTGGTGCCCCACAAAGGTCCGAAAAAAGCCCCGCCCTTTCCCGAAGCCTCGCAAATCCTCGAGTTTCTGGCCGCCCGCAAAGCACCGGTCGGCAAGCGCGAGTTGGTGCGCGCCTTTCATATCCGCGGCGACGACCGGCGGAAGCTGAAGACCCTGTTGCGGGACATGTCGGCCGACGGACTGATCACCGACGACGGCGGCAAATGGCTGCGGCTGGCCGATCAGCTGCCTTCGGTGATGGTGGTGCGCATCTCCGGCCCCGACGAATACGGCGACCTGATGGCCGCACCGGAGCGCTGGGAGGCGGCCGAGCCGCCGCCGCGGATCTTCGTAATCGAAATCAAGCGCCGCCGCCGGGCGCTGGGCCCCGGGGATCGGGCGCTGGTGCGGCTGCAGGCGGCGCGCGACGCCGAGGGAGCCTTTTACACAGCCCGCCTCATTCGCACCCTGCCGGGCGCCCCGGAGAGCGTGCTCGGGCGTTACGAGGGCGGCCCCGAAGGCGGCCACATCGTGCCCACCGAGCGCAAGGTCAAGCACCGGTTCGTGGTCGAAGCCGGCGATCACGGCGGCGCCAAGCACGGCGCTCTGGTGTTGGCCGATGTCGAGCCCCGCCGCGGCCGCCCGGGGATCATGCGGGCCCGGATCATCGAGAGCCTGGGCGATCTCGCCGAGCCGCGGGCGATCAGCCTGATCGCCATTCACCACCACGGCATTCCCCATAAATTCAGCGAGGAATCCCTGGCCGAAGCCGCAGCCGCAGAGCCGCTGGGGCTGGGCCGGCGGGCCGATCTGCGCCATCTCGGGCTGATCACTATCGATCCGGCGGATGCGCGCGATCACGATGATGCCATCTTTGCCCAGCCGGACCCGGACCCCGGCAACCCCGGCGGCTGGCATCTGGTGGTGGCGATCGCCGATGTGGCGCATTACGTGCGCCCCGGCACGGCCCTCGATACGGAGGCTATGAGGCGCGGCAACAGTTGTTATTTTCCGGACCGGGTGGTGGCCATGCTGCCCCAGCGGCTGTCGGCGGATCTGTGCTCGCTGAGGCCCGGCCAGGACCGTCCGGCGATGGCCGCGCATCTGTGGATCGACGCCCAGGGCAATATGAAGCGCCAGCGCTTCGAGCGGGTCCTGATGCGCTCGCGGGCGGCGCTTAATTACAGCGAGACGCAGGGGGCCATCGAAGGCCAGACAAATGCCCACACCAAGCCGCTTGTCGCTTCGCACCTAAGGCCCTTGTACGGCGCCTATGCGGCGCTGGCAGCGGCCCGAAAACGCCGCGAGCCGCTCGAGTTGGAGCTGCCCGAGCGGCGGGTCGAGCTGGACCCCGAGGGGCGGGTGGTCTCGGTCGCCCTGCGGCCGCGCTTTGACAGCCACCGGCTGGTCGAGGCGTTCATGGTGGCGGCCAATGTGGCCGCCGCCCAATGCCTCGAGAAGCACCGCGCGCCATGCCTGTTCAGGGCCCATGAGGAACCCGGCCTCGACAAGATCGAGAGCCTGCGCAGCTTCCTCGCCTCGCTCGATCTAAAGCTGGCCCGCGGCCAGGTCATGCGGCCGGCCATATTCAACGCCCTGCTGTCGAGAGCCGGCGAAGAGTACCGCGAGCTCTTGAACCAGGTCATTCTACGCAGCCAGACCCAGGCCTATTACAGCCCGGTAGCGCAAGGGCATTTCGGGCTGGCCCTGCGGCGCTACGCCCATTTCACCTCGCCGATCCGGCGTTACGCCGACCTGGTGGTGCACCGCTCGTTGATCACCGCTCTCAAATTGGGCGACGGCGGCCTGGGGTCCGACGGCGCGGCGCGGCTCGGCGAGGTGGCCAAGCATATTTCGCAGACCGAGCGGCGAGCCATGGCCGCCGAGCGCGAATCGAACGACCGCTACCTGGCCGCCTTTCTGGCTGATCAGGTGGGCGACGTGTTCGAGGGCCGGGTCTCGGGTGTGGCGCGCTTCGGATTGTTCGTGACCCTCGAGCCCTCGGGCGCCGACGGCCTGGTCCCGATCTCGACGCTTTATGACGATTATTATGTTTACGACCAGGACCACCACTCTCTAAGCGGCCGCAAGACCGGCCAGACCTACCGCCTGGGCGATAAAGTGGCGGTGCGGCTGCGTGAGGCCGACCCGTTGACCGGCTCCCTGCGGCTCGAAATGATCGATCAGACGGCCCGGCCGGCAAGCTCGAGCGACCAGCCCAAAAGGCGGCCGCGCAGCGGCCGGGCCAGGGCCCGCAAGCGCTGAGCGAAAGGCCCCGGCTTTGGGCTTGACTTCGCGGCCAGCATGCGTATTTTTGCGCAGCGATTGAGGCCGCCAAGCGGCCAACACCCGACCTGGAGTTTGGGCCATGGCCAAACCGTCAAACATCAAGATCAAACTGGTCAGCACCGCCGGCACCGGTTACTATTATGTGACCAAGAAAAACCCGCGCACGCTGACCGAAAAGATGACCAAGCGGAAATACGATCCGGTGGCCCGCAAGCACGTCGAGTTCAAGGAAGCCAAAATCAAATAGCGCCCCTGGCGGTTTGCAGACGGGCAAAGACCGTGGCCGCCGAGACCGGCGGTTGTGTCGTTTCCTCCAGACCCTGAAATACGAATCGTCGTTTTGCCACCAGCAGATGAAACGGCTTGGCATATTGGTAAGTCATGGCTTACGGAAGGCCATGGCTTTCGCAGAAGTATTTACAGCGCTGGCCGACCCAACCCGCCGGCACATCTTCGAGGCGCTGCGCGATCAGCCTAAGAGCGTGGGCCAGTTGGCGGCAGACCAGCCAGTGACCCGGCCTGCCGTGTCGCAACACTTGAAGGTACTCGAGTTCGCCAGGTTGGTCAGTGTGCAGCCACAGGGCAATCGTCGCTTTTATTCAATCAAGCGCGATGGGCTGGATGAACTGCGGCAGTATCTGGACAGTTTCTGGTCAGATGCCTTGTCTGCTTACGGCGCCGAAATTGCCCGACGCATGAAAAACAAATAGGAGAACACAGTGCTCGATCCGATTATCAAGACCATCGAAGTCCCCTGCAGCCAGGAAAAGGCTTTCAGGGTGTTTGTAGACGAAATGGGCAGTTGGTGGCCGCTGGACAAGCGCTCGATGTCATTGATGCAGGGCGATGGCAAGCCGGCCAAGTCGTTGCGCATTGAGGCCAAGCTGGGCGGCCAGATCGTGGAGACCGGACACGATGACACCGAGTATTTGTGGGGCACGATAAGGTCATACGATCCGCATGACTCGCTCAGCCTGGACTTTCACATGGGGCTACCGCCAGAAAACGCAAGCCTTGTCGAAGTGCGTTTTACGGCGCTTGAAAATGGACGAACGCGGGTCGAACTCAGCCACAGCAATTGGGAAGCCTTTGGCGATATGGCCGAGATGATGCGCGGCGGCTACGGCTCGGGTTGGGTGATCATTTTTGAGCAGGCCTACAAATCGGCTTGCCGCGGCTGACCCCATAAAATGGTAAAAATAATGTTGAAGACTGCGGGTATTCCAAGCTGAGTAACAATCTTTGCACGGATCGTTTTGGGCTGGGTTG
This sequence comes from Pseudomonadota bacterium, assembly GCA_022566895.1. Classification (GTDB taxonomy): domain Bacteria; phylum Pseudomonadota; class Alphaproteobacteria; order Sphingomonadales; family SMXR01; genus JADFIA01. The sequence goes on along the minus strand of JADFIA010000015.1, from coordinate 23,804 downwards.
GGTCTTCGGCTGGCCGGCAATCTTCGATCAAGGGACGGACATGAACCCATTGATGGCCGTCTCTTGAGGTCGCCGTCAGCTGGGATTGGGTGTTGCGGCCGGCGATGCCGTATTCTTGAAAAGCCCGAGCGTTCATATCGCAGCTTTGGTTGGCGGCCTGGGCCGCGAGGTTGGCGAGCCGGTCATGCCCGGGGGGCTTCCCGTCCAGCGTTTGAAGGCGCGCGAGAAAGAACTTGGGTCGGAAAAACCCACCAGATAGGCGGTCTCCTTCACCGACACTTTCTTGCCGTTCAGGTAATGCACAGCCATCTTGTGGCGCAATTCATCGAGCAATTTTTCATAGCTCACGCCTTCAGCTTTCAACCTGCGATAAAGCGTCTGGCGGCTCAATCCCAGATTCTTGGCGATCAATTCCATGCCCAAATCGCCGGTGTGCAAGATCGGGATCAATAAGCTCTCAACCTGCCCCTTTATGGTTTTCGAGCTCTCCAGGCTTTTAAGCAGCGCCTCAGCGCGCTCGCTCAATATTCCAAAAACATAACGGTTTGCCGGCGGGAGTTTGAAGGACATGAACGCTTCATCGATCAGCAGCGCATTCCGGTCGCTGCCGAAAACCAGCGGCGCCTTGAATATGCGATCGTACTCGGCGCGGTCGCCTGGTTCCTCATGGGTAAAATGAACCGCTCTTGCCAACGGGTTGTCGCCAAAAAGACGCGCCGAGCCGCTCACCATCCGGGCAAAACCGGATTCTGTAAGCTCCGGATAATTGATGTAAATATCGCTCGTAAGTTCCAGCCAAACCCCATCCTCTTTTCGGATGAGTTCAAACCAATCCGCAGTTTCGCCGCCATCCGCATCAAGCATCAGGCGCACATAGCGGTTCGCTTGCACCATCGCTTCAGCCGTTGTTTCGCTGGCCTCGCAGACCAGCCCGACAATCGACATGTCAGTCATGCTGTACGCTTCACCAAACTGCAGCGCCAGAGCCGGTTCGTTGCACAGTTCCTTGCCCGCTTTCATGAGCGCCAAATAATTTACCAGCGGAATGCGGTTGTCCTGGTCCGCGAGGTCGTCATGATCAATATGAGAGCGCTCGATCAGCAGTTGTCGACTGGCGCCTTTTGATACAGCCAGATCCATCAAAGCTTTGGCGAAGCCCGCCGAAATTGTCGGCTCAGCCATGCCTTTTTTCCTTCTTGAAACCTGAAGCCATCTTTTTGATCACCGCCGTCATGTGCCTTGGAACAAATCCTAATTACGATATGCCCCCACACGAAATATGGATAGAGGAGGAATTCTTACAACAATAGCCAGTCAAGCAGAGAGATAGCGCCCGGGGAACTCCGCCTATATATCATTGTAATATATATTTTTATGATATATTCACTGTATATAACGAAATATGGCTGGATACCAGAAACCAGGGCGCAGCTGCAGCATTAGGGCTGACCGGCCGCCGAGCCGGTGCAATTGACTTTTGTGGAATTGAAAATGACAGACAGTATTACCGATGTGTCGCCCCGTTATCCTGCAAGGGTTGCCGGATTCATGTTGGGGCCGGATACCGCCTTGAAAGCAGCGGCCCGGCTTTGGTTCCTGGTCGCCGTCATCGGCCAATGGGTGTTCGTGTATTATATCCTGGCGTTCTATGGGGGTTCGGCTGTGCGAGGGGATTTGGCGGCGTGGAATAAAGTCCTGCCCCATGGAATCATCGCTGGCGATACCCTGGGCAATGTGGCCATCGCCACGCATCTTTTGCTGGCCGCCATTATAACCGTCGGCGGACCGCTGCAGCTTGTTCTGGGCGCCATCATAACCGGCGGCGGACCGCCACAGCTAACGCCGAAATTCCGGGCCGGCGCCCGGCCCTTCCATCACTGGAATGGGCGCATATACATGCTGACCGCTTTTGCGATCAGCCTTGTCGGTCTCTATATGGTCTTGACCCGTGGAGTCATCGGCGGCCCTGCCCAACACGTCAGTATTAGCCTTAACGCCGTCCTGATCATGATCTGCGCGGCCATGGCCCTGCGCCATGCGCTGGCCCGCGAAATTGGCCCCCATCGGCGCTGGGCCCTGCGCCTGTTCATAGTGGTCAGCGGTGTGTGGTTCTTCCGGGTAGGTTTGATGCTGTGGTTTTTTCTCACTGGCGGCATCGGGGTCGATTTCGAGACGTTTACGGGCCCTTTCCTCACGATCCTGGGTTTCGCCCAATATCTCCTTCCCCTGGCCATTCTCGAGCTTTATCTGCGCACCCGGGACCGGGCCGGCGCCCCAGGCAAGTTGGCGATGGCGGGCGGCCTTTTTGTGGTCACCGGCCTCATGGGCCTGGGAATTTTCATGGCCACCATGGGCATGTGGCTGCCGCGTCTGTAGAGTTTGGGGCGCCCCGCGCCGATCTCGCTGACAAAGCCATGGCCAAGGCGTCAAAACCGGCCTCCAAGGGCCGGTTTTTCTTATATTTGTCAATGAATTGAGCTTTGCTTGATCCTAGGAGCCGGCGTCGCCCGCGCCGGCCACCACGACCCGGTTGCGCCCCGCTTCCTTGGCTTGGTACAGGGCTTGGTCGGCCAGTTCCATAAAGTCGCGGCTGGTTTTGATTTCCTGCCCCCCGGTGGTCGCCAAACCGATGCTGACCGTGATCTTGATCGGCCCCTCTTCGCCGCCGGCGTCGAACGGCGCCTCTGCGATCGCCGTGCGCAAGCGTTCGGCGATCAACAAGGCGTCGCCGGTGCGGGTTTCGGGCATGATGACGACAAATTCCTCGCCGCCGTAGCGGGCCGGCAGATCGACCCCGCGCACGTTGCGGGCGATGCGCCGCGCAAACTCGGCCAGCACCGCGTCGCCGGCCGCATGTCCGTAGGTGTCGTTGACCGCTTTGAAATGGTCGATATCGAGCATCGCCAGGGACATGACCTTGCCGCCTTTTTTGCTGGCCGCGAACAGGGTCTCCAAATGGCTCGACATATAATGACGATTGTAAAGCCCGGTCACGGCGTCGGTGGTGGCCAAACGCAACGACACATGGAGATTTTCCCGCAGCCGGTCGGCGAAGCGCTTGCGCTTCAGTTGCGTGCGGGTGCGGGCCACCAGCTCCATTTCGTTGGTTGGAATGATCAGATAGTCGTTAACCCCCATTTCCATGGCCCGCACCAGAAGCTTGGTATCGGCCTCTTTGACCAGCACCAGAATGGGCACTTGCCGGGTCTCTTCGAACGAGCGCAAATGCGAGCAGATCCTGAGGCCGTCCGCATGGCGCATGTTCAGGCTGACGATCACCAGATCGTAGTCTTTCTCACGCGCCCGCTCGGCGATGTCGTCGCCCATCGGCAATTGCGAAATCCTACAGGTCTTGGCCAGGCTTTTGCGGATCGCATCGGCGGATTTCTGATCCTCTTCGACCAGCAGGACATGGGTGTCCTCGGGCTTGAGGACCAATTCCTGGCGCTCCTCCTCGCTGCCCAGAGACATTTCGGTGGCCACCCGGTTGCGGTACTCGTCCATGGTCACCTTCAAGCGCACCAGCGATCGCACGCGGGCATAGAGGGCGCGGTCCTTGACCGGCTTGGAGAGGAAATCGTCGGCCCCGGCCTCGAGCCCGGCCATGCGGTCCGACATCTTGTCGAGCGCCGTCACCATGACCACCGGAATATGTTCGGTCTTGGGATTTCCCTTGATCCGCCGGCACACCTCGAAACCGTCCATGCCCGGCATCATGACGTCCAGGAGCACGATATCCGGCTGCTCGCGCTGGATAATCTCCAGCGCCTCGGGGCCCGATGTGGCCAACAGCACGTCAAAATATTCGTCGACCAGCTTCTTTTCGAGAAGCTTGGCGTTGGGCAGAACATCGTCGACCACCAGGATCCGAGCTGTCATTCGCTCCTACCGGAAAATTTGTCGACCGTCTCAAGGAATTGAGTGACCGAAATGGGCTTGGCGATGTACGCTTCGCAGCCGCCTTCGCGGATTTTCTCTTCATCCCCGCGCATGGCAAAGGCGGTCACGGCGACGATCGGGATTTTGCTGACCAGGGGGTCCTCGCGGATCCGCTTGGTAACCTCGAGCCCCGATATCTCGGGCAGCTGAATATCCATCAGAATGAGATCCGGATGGTGCTTGCGCGCCAACTCGACGGCGGTCGTGCCATCGCTCGACCTGATGGTCTCGTAGCCGTTGGCCTCCAAGATGTCGCAGAACAGCTTCATGTTGAGTTCGTTGTCCTCAACCACGAGAATTCTTTTCGCTATTGTCATATGCCTGATTCCGGAATCCCCAGATGAACCCACACCCCTATACACTATCCCCCTTTGTCGGCCAATGTGCAGCAAATTTCAAGCCCGCGGCGCCTAGGCAAACGGGTTTTCAGAGCGCCGCGCCCACCGGGCCGCGAAATGGCGGCGAAAGTTCCGCAATTCAGCGCTTTCGGCCGGCCCGAATCTTGGGCATATTGGGAACCGATGCAAGCCGTTTGGACAGCCAAGGCAGGGACCGAGACCAGAAAGCGAGAGGCCATTGCCGCCGGATTTCGTAAAACAACAGATCACAGAGCTGGCGCTTGAAGCCAGCCGGCCGCTGATCATCTGCGACGCCGACGAGGTGCTGGTGTATTTCATCGGGCCCCTAGCGGCTTTTCTCGAGGAAAACGGTGCTCACCTTGTGCTTGAAAGTTTCAGGCTACTGGGCAATATCCGCCATATGGAGACCGGCAAGCCTTTGGAAAAGGCCCCGGCGCTGGCCCTGCTCGATCGCTTTTTTTCCGAGCGGGTGGCCGCGTGTCCGCCGGTCGAGGGCGCCGTGGCGGCGCTCGAGGAGTTATCCGAACGGGCCGAGATCGTGGTCCTGACCAACGTGCCGATCCACGCCCGGGCGGCCCGCGCCGCGGCGCTGGCCGACCAAGGCATGGCCTATCCCCTGATCGCCAATGCCGGGGCCAAGGGCCCGGCGGTCACGGCGTTGTCCGAACAGTGCCGGGGACCGGTGATTTTTATCGACGATATCCCGCAGAACCACGCTTCGGTGGCCGCCCACGCAGCCCGCACCCACCGCATCCATTTTGTCGCCGATCCGAGACTGCGCGACCTGATCGGGCCGGCCGAACATTGCCACGCCCGCATCGACGAATGGCCGGCCGCCAAGGACTATATTTTGGCCTATCTTGAAAAGGCCGGTAATTGAGCAACCATGCCCGAGCCGAATAACCAGCCGCCCCTATTGTGCCTCGACTGTCGCTCACGCCAGGCGCTCGATGGGCGTTGCGCCCAGTGCCACGGCACCCGGCTGGTCCGCCACCCGGAGCTCGACCAGCTGTCGATCGCGCATCTGGATTGCGATGCCTTTTATGCCGCGGTTGAAAAGCGCGACGACCCCAGCCTGCGCCACAGGCCGCTGATCATCGGCGGCCAAAAGCGCGGCGTCGTGGCCACCTGCTGCTATATCGCCCGGCTCTCGGGGGTCCACTCGGCGATGCCGATGTTCGAGGCCAAACGCCGCTGCCCGGAGGCCGTGATCATGGGCCCGAATATGGCCAAATACCGCGCCGTCAGCCGCCAGGTGCGGGCCCTGATGCTGACCCTGACGCCGCTGGTCGAGCCCCTATCGGTCGATGAAGCGTTCCTCGATCTTACCGGCACCCGGCGCCTGCACGGCGCCCCGCCGGCGGTCAGCCTGGCCCGGCTTCTGGCCCGCATCGAGGACCAGATCGGCATCACCGCCTCGGTCGGGCTATCTTTTAACAAGTTCCTGGCCAAGGTGGCCTCGGAGATGAACAAGCCGCGCGGCTTTTGCGTGATCGGCCGGGCCGAGGCCATGGATTTCCTCGAGGATCAGCCGGTGCGCCTGATCTGGGGGGTCGGCCACAGCCTGCATCAGAAGCTGGAGCGCCACGGGCTGCACACCATCGGCCAATTGCGGGCTTTCGAGAAGGCCGATCTGGTGGCCCGCTACGGCAAGATCGGCTCGCGGCTGTATCATCTGGCCCGGGCCGAGGACCCGCGGCCGGTCTCGACCGATCGCAAGCCCAAGAGCGTTTCATCCGAGCGCACGCTGGAGCGCGATCTTTACCGCTACGCCGACCTCGAGAGCGTCCTGTGGGACCAGGTCGAGGCGGTCAGCCGGGCCCTCAAATCCAAAGGTCTGGCCGGCCGTACCATCACCCTGAAGCTGAAACCCGACCGCCATCGCACCCTGACCCGGGCCACCACGCTGGCCGCCCCGACCCAGATGTCGCACGTGATCTTCGAACATTCAAAAGTGCTATTAAAGCGCGAGGCGACCGGGCGCCCCTACCGGCTGGTCGGCGTCGGCTTATCGAAGCTCGAGGCGGCCACAGGTGTGCTGGAAGTGGATCTGCTCGATCCCGCCTCGGGGCGCAAATCGGTGGCCGAGCGGACCCTCGACAAGCTCCGCTCCCGCTTCGGCGCCGATGCGATCAAAAAAGGCCGCTCGCTGAAGGGTTAGGCGAATGGCTAGCCCTTAGAGACAGAATAATTTGGAAAAAAATGTTCCGTTTTTTGAGTTAATTTATTCATCTAACCAATCATCTCGCTCGATAGCATCGATGCATATCTGCCAGAAGGCCCGAAAATCAGAATATTTGGAATTCGGTAAGCTGATATGGACTCCTGAATCAGTGATCCCAATAACATCGAAGAAAACCCCAGATGAAACCATTCGGTAGCGGACCCCTTCCTCAAAAATTGATTGCTCGGTTAGCCTGGGAATAACGCTGATCGCCTCAAGCAAAAACTGCTTAGTAGGCACTTCAGGCGAATCAAGTGGGAGCGATTGTGGTTCTTCGGGGTCAGACGACCAAAATCTGCTCCCGCGCTCCTTATAGTCGATCACCCGGTACTTTATTGTTCCTTGACTCCAGGCCCGTGTAATCTCAAGGATAAGCCTTATTTCGGTCCGACCCTTCTCGGACCTTGCCTTTACCAAGCCATCAGGTTGAAGATCCTCGCCGAAAATCATTCCATACCTCGCTGCACTAACTCCTTTTCCCCGATTGTATCCGTCTGGACGATACATGGGATTGGGGCAAGTGGGAAAGGATCGCAGATTCGCGTGGTCCGGGGCGGCGGTTCTTGCTAAACAGAAAGCCGGATTTGCGGGATCAGGATTTGTCGAAAGGAACTGGGGTATGGGTGTCGAGGAGCGGCTTCAGGAATTGGGAATCGAACTGCCGGAGCCGCAAGCGGCCCTGGCCAATTACCTGCCCTTTGTGATCACCGGTAATCTGGTCAGCGTATCCGGCCAGGTGGCGATGGCCGACGGCCACCCGCGCTGGGTCGGCAAGGTCGGCGATAAGGTCTCGCTCGAAGAAGCGGTCGAGGCGGCCCGGGTCTGCGCCATCCAGATCATCGCCCATCTGCAGGCCGCCTGCGAGGGCGATCTGGAGCGGCTGCGGCGCATCGTGCGTCTGGGCGGCTTCGTCAATTGCATCGAGGGGTATACCAACCAGCCCAAGATCATCAACGGCGCCTCGGATCTGATGGTCGAAGTGTTCGGTGATAGGGGCCGCCACTCGCGGGCCGCCGTGGGTACCAGCTCGCTGCCATTGAATGTGCCGGTGGAGATCGATTGCTTAGCCGAGATCGCCTGAAATCGCCTGAAATCGCCTGATTTCAATGAATAAAAGCGCTGCCGGCTATTTGACCGGTGCGGATTCCTTTGACCGGCCCTTGGGCTGGTCCTTGGGCTTGTCCTTGGACCTATGCTTGGGCTTTAGAGCTTTCTTCTTGGGCGCCGCGGGCAGGATCTCGAAATCGAGGGCGCCGCCCTTGAGGCGCACTTTCACCTCGCCGCCGCCCACCAGCTGGCCGAACAACAGCTGGTCGGCCAGGGGCTTTTTGATGTGCTCCTGGATCACCCGGGCCAGCGGCCGGGCCCCGAAAGTCCGGTCGTAGCCCTTCTCTCCCAGCCATTTCTTGGTCGCTTCGTCGAGCGTGATATGCACATCGCGCTCGGCCAGCAGCATCTCCAGCTCGAGGATGAACTTCTCGACCACCTGGGCCAGCACCTCGGGGCTCAGGTATTCGAACCCGATGATCGCATCCAGACGGTTGCGGAATTCCGGCGCGAACAGCTTCTTGACCGCCTCTTCGTCCTCGCCGCGGCGCTCCTCGCGGCCGAAGCCGATGGCCGATTTTTCCATCTCGGCGGCGCCGATGTTGGTGGTCATCACCAGGATGATGTTCCGGCAGTCGATCTTTTTGCCGTTGTGATCGGTCAGCTGGCCCGAGTCCATGATCTGCAAAAGGATATTGAACAGGTCCGGATGGGCCTTTTCCACCTCGTCCAGGAGGACCACCGAATGGGGGTGCTGGTCGATGGCGTCGGTCAACAGCCCGCCCTGGTCGAAGCCCACATAGCCGGGCGGCGCACCGATCAGCCGCGACACCGAATGGCGCTCCATATATTCGGACATATCGAAGCGGTGCAGCTCGACCCCCAAAAGGAAGGCCAGTTGCCTTGTGACCTCGGTCTTGCCGACCCCGGTCGGGCCCGAGAACAGATAACAGCCGATCGGCTTGTTGGGCTCGCGCAGACCGGCCCTGGCCAGCTTGATCGAAGCGGCCAGCGCGTCGATCGCCTTTTCCTGGCCGAAGACCACGCGTTTTAAATCCTTGGCCAGGCTGCGCATGACCTTGGCGTCGGAGCGCGAGACCCGCTTCGGCGGCACCCGGGCCATGGTGGCGACGATCGCCTCGATGTCGGCCACGTCGATCTCGGCCTTGCGCTGGTCTTCGGGCAGCAGCATCTGCGAGGCGCCGGCTTCGTCGATCACGTCGATCGCCTTGTCGGGCAATTTACGATCGGTGATATAGCGGCTGGCCAGCTCGACCGCGGCGGCCAGGGCCTCGTTGGTGTATTTGATCTTGTGATAGTCCTCGTAATAGGGCTTGAGGCCCTGGAGAATCTTGATCGTATCCTCTTTCGAGGGCTCATGGATGTCGATCTTCTGGAAGCGCCGCAACAGCGCCCGGTCCTTTTCGAAATGCGAGCGGAACTCCTTGTAGGTGGTCGAGCCCATGCAGCGGATGAGCCCCGAACCCAGAGCCGGCTTCAAGAGGTTTGAAGCATCCATGGCCCCGCCGCTGGTCGCCCCGGCGCCGATCACCGTGTGGATCTCGTCGATAAAGAGGATCGATTGGTCCTCCTTCTCCAGCGCCTTGACCACCGCTTTGAGCCTTTCCTCGAAATCGCCGCGGTAGCGGGTTCCGGCCAGCAGCGACCCCATATCGAGGGCGTAAATAGTCGCGCCTGAAAGCACATCCGGCACTTCGCCCTTGACGATGCGGCGGGCCAGGCCTTCGGCCAGAGCCGTCTTGCCGACCCCGGATTCGCCGACGAACAGGGGATTATTCTTCGAGCGCCGGCATAGAATCTGGACCGTGCGTTCGATCTCGGCGTCGCGGCCGATCAGCGGGTCGATGCGGCCCTGCCGCGCCTTTTCATTGAGGTTGACGCAGAAATTGGCCAGCGCCCCGCGGCCGCGCTCGGCCGTCCCGTCGCGCACTTCGGCATCGTCCTCGGGCCCCGGCCCGGTCGGCCTTATGGGACGAATCTGTTCGAGGCCCGGCGCCTTGGCGATACCGTGCGAGATATAACTGACCGCATCGAGGCGGGTCATATCCTGCTGGGTCAGAAAATAGACGGCGTTCGATTCGCGTTCGGAAAACAGCGCCACCAGGACGTTGGCGCCTGTGCTCTCCTCGCGCCCCGACTGCTGGACGTGAAGAATCGAGCGCTGGATGACCCGCTGGAAGCCCGCCGTCGGCGTCGCCTCGACCCCCGGGTCGGTGACCTTGATGCTCTCAAGCTCGGTATCGAGATAGGTCTGAAGACTGGATTTCAAGAGGCTCATTTCGATCCCGCAGGCGCGCAGCACCGCCGCCGCGTCGCGGTCGTTGGCCAGGCTTAGCAGCAGATGCTCCAAGGTCGCATATTCGTGCGAGCGCTGATTGGCCTCGCTTAGGGCCCGGTGCAGGGTCGCTTCCAGTCGTGGGGAAAAAGTCGGCATTCAGGCTTCCTCGATGGTGCACTGCAAGGGGTGCTGGTTCAGGCGGGCGTGGCAGTTGACCTTGGCCGCCTTGGTCTCGGCCACTTCAAAAGTAAAGACGCCGCACAGCCCGACCCCATGGTTATGGATGGTCAGCATGACCCGGGTCGCATCCTCGTGGCTCAGGCGGAAAAATTTTTGCAGGATATCGATCACAAACTCCATCGGCGTAAAGTCGTCATTGAGCAGCAGAACCTTGTACATGGCCGGCGTCTCGGTTTCCACCCGCTCGCGGATCAACAGCTCGTCGCCGGGCCTGATGTCGTCCGGACGGTCTTTGCGCTGGTCGGTCATTGGTTCTCCTGCGGGTTCTCTTGGCCCCCTTTTTACCGCTACTGGTAAAAGATGGCAACTTGCGGGCAGCGCATCAAGGCCGCGGCAATCGCAACCGGGCCCAAGTTCGGCCAATCTGATCAGAAAATGATGAATATTTTCTGAAGGCGCCCGGGCCTCTCCGGGCCGATCCTGTTTGCCGGGCAGGCTATTTGGGCAGCAGGATCTCCTTGGCCTGGTTGATCTTGGCGGCCAGATAGTCGGTGCCGCCGCGGTCCGGATGCAGCTTCGACATCAGATCGCGGTGGGCGGCGTGAATCTCGTCTTCGCTGGCCCGCGCCGCAAGTCCGAGGATGCGCAAGGCCTCGTCGCCGCTCATCGTCTGGCCGAAACCGCCGGCCCCCGGCGCCTCACCGCCGACTCCCAATTGCCGCCGCCAGTCGTCGCCCAAGGCCCGCTCCAGATAGGCCTCGAAGAGCCGCAGGCCGTCCGTATCATGGGCCTCCAGTTCGGCGTAAAGGGTGGCCAGCTCCGGGGTCTCGAGATCACTCAGGGACCGGCCCTCGAAGGCGCCTTGGCGCACCTCGCCGTCCATGCGGCCGCTTTCGTGGTCGAGCTGCATTTCGAGCCAGTCGCTGGCGGTCTGCGATGTTTGACCGGAAGCGCCGCCGCGCCGCCAGTTGGCGGCCCCGAACAGGCCGCCCAATCTTTGCCACCAGCGCCAGGCGTGCCAGGTCCGCACGGCGATGGTCAGCGCCCCGACCACGGTCGGTATTGCCAGGGCAAAACGGCCGGTAAGGACAAAAGCGAGGGTCAGAAACACCAGCACGATCACCAGCAGGATGGCTAGCGTGCGCTTGACGTTCTTGGGGCTGGTGCGCGACAGCCAGGAGACCAGAAGCAACACGGCCATCAGCACCGCAATGCCACCAACGAAGATACGGATCACTTGGCGTCTCCTGTGCTGCTTGGCCCCTTTCTGATCTGTCCGATCAGCACCCGGGCCGAGCCGAGCCGCGCCTTGTCCATACCTAGGAGCGCCTTGTGTCCGCCGGCCGCGTAGACCGCCACGGCCCTCAAAAGATCGGCCAGCTGGCTCGGGCTCGAGGCGTCAAAGGGCGCGTAGGCGCCGCCCGACAGCCGTGCCATTTCGCGGAAAGCCAGGGCAGCGATCGGATCCTGGCCCTCGTGAAACAGAAACAGGGGCGTCTTCATCATGCCCAGCTCGCCGGCCAGGACGCACAGGGCGTCCGGGTTCTCTTCGACGCAGTCGCCGACATAGACCACCGCCTGGACCGGCTGGCGCCGGGTCTCCTTGAGCGTGTGCCGGAGCATCCGTTCGATCTGAGTAAAGCCGCCGCGGCAGCGCACACTGGTCATCAGCCGCGCCAGTTCCTTCGGTGCCCCGACCCAGTGGCTGGTCTTCAATTCATTGAGCCCCCTGAAAAAGGCCAATTGAACGCACAGGCCGCCGACCTTTTCGGTCTCCAGAAACATTTGACTTTGAATCTGGCAGGCCCGGTCCCAGGTCGGCTGACGGCTCATGGTGGCGTCCATGGCGAACAACAGACGGCCGGCCGTGCCCGGCTGCCGGTGGGCCGGTGGAATTTTCCGCGCCGCTTCCAGGAAACGGTTGATATGGCCGGCCGTGTCAAGCTCGCCGGTCGGCTCGACCGGCTTGATTGGCCGCTCCTTATGGCTCCCGATTCCCATGACCCTGAAGATGGGCCCTGGAAGGCGCGGGCGCAAGAGCCGCCCGGGCCGGCACCCCGGCGGCCGGAAACCGGGGCCGATTCTGCTTTGGACGGGGCCTCGGGCCCGGCCTGAAAGTGGTGGAAAATAAGCAATATATGGTGGTCGGAGCAAAAAGTAACACAAGATATGGAAGATTTTAGTCAAACATGGTACAGAGAGCCGGCTAAATTGACGGTTGGCCAAGCGGGCACAAGGAACCACCTGGGGGGAAGCGGATGCGGCTGGCGGAACAGACAGCGATCCTCGGCTTGGGCTTGGCCGTACTCATACTCCCGGCCGGCTTGGCCGTGGCCCTGGTCGACCAGGCCCGGGCCAGTCTGATCGCCCCGCAACCCATCCAATATCTCCTGCATCATCCACCGGACAAAACGGCGGCCGAGCTTCAGGCCAACCCGCCTTACCGGATCAAAGAAATCGGCCGGCACAATCGGCTGGTTCCGAGGGTCTTTTTGGCCCGCCTGCCGGCCGATCTGGCGGCATTGTCGCCCGACCGGCGCAAGGTGGTGTTCGCGTCCACGGTGCTGCCGCTGGTCCTGCGGGTAAACGAAATGCTGATCGAGGATCGCCAGCGGCTCGAGTCGATTCGCCAGCGCGCCATCGACGGCGGCAGGATCGAGAACTGGGAGGTTCGCTGGAGTCTCAGGGTGGCGCGCACCTATAGGACCGGTCAACCGCAAAGCCTCGGCCAGGTCGATTGGCCGGCGCTGTTACAGCGGCTGGACATTATCCCGCCGTCTCTGGGCATCGCCCAGGCGGCCAACGAGAGCGGCTGGGGAACCTCGCGTTTTGCCCAAGAGGGCAACGCCATCTTCGGACAGTGGATTTTCGGCCAAGGGCCCGGCATGATCCCGGCCAGACGCCCACAAGGATCCGGTCACCGGGTGCGCCGCTTCAATTTTTTGATTGAATCGGTGCTCGGATACGCCCAAAACCTCAATACGCACGAGGCGTACAAAGAATTTCGCCGCCTGCGGGCCGAGGGCCGGGCGGCCGGGGCGATCCCGGACGGTTCGGCGCTGGCCGCAACGCTGGTGAATTATTCGGTGCGTGGCAAGGCCTATGTCGAGGACATCCAGAGCCTCATCAGGCTCAACCGTCTTGAGCCGCTTGATGGAGCGCAGCTGATCACCAGACGAGGCGTCGCCGCCCGCTAGTCTGGAGGATCCGGGTGCTTTATGGCTGAGCAGGAAAAGTTGGTTATTGCCCACAGCGCGGCCCAACTCAAGGCCGCCGCCCGGTCCTGGCGCGAGGCCGGCCAGCGGCTGGCCCTGGTGCCGACCATGGGGGCCTTGCACGGCGCCCATATGGCGCTTATCGAACGGGCCCAAGGGCTGGCCGAACGGACCATGGTCAGCATTTTCGTCAACCCCAAGCAGTTCGGCCCCGGTGAGGATTTCGAGAAATACCCGCGGCCGCAAGAGCAAGATCTGCGGCTGCTGCGGCAGGCCGCGGTCGATCTTGTGTTCATGCCCTCTATCGAGCAGATGTTCCCGCCGGACTTTGCCTCGGACCTGAAGGCCGGTCCCTTGGCCGAACCGCTGTGCGGGCGCCACCGGCCCGGCCATTTCGACGGCGTGGTGACCTTGGTTGCCGAGCTGTTCCGTCAGACCGAACCCGACCTGGCGGTATTCGGTGAAAAAGATTTCCAACAGCTCCAAATCATCCGCCGTCTGGTCGAAAGTGAGAACTCTCCGATCGAGATCGTCGCGGCGCCCTTGGTCCGCGACCCGGACGGCCTGGCGGTTTCGTCACGCAACGCCTATTTGAGCGATAAGCAGCGGCGGCAGGCGCTTAATCTGTCCGGCACCCTGAGCATGCTGAGCGCACGGGCCGCCGAAGGCCAGCCTTTGCGGGAATTGGAGAGGGTCGGCATGGCGGCGCTCGGCAAGGCCGGTCTCGAGGTGGAATATCTCGAATTCAGGCGTGAGCATGATCTGGAACTGGCCGAGAATCTGTTGCGGCCGCTGCGCCTGTTTGCCGCCGCACGCGTCGGCCCGACCCGGTTGATCGACAATATGCCCGTCCCAACCGCCTAGATCAGGCCCAGGGCCCGCAGTTCGGCGGCCAGGCCCGGCGGCCCCTTGAAATCCCCTGCGATGCGGTCCGCCTGGCGGTCCGGCGGCGCGTTTTCCGCCGCCAGATAGCGCCAGCCCTGGATCGGCCGGTGACGCTTGGGCAGGGTTTCGATGGGTTCCGCCCTCAAGACCAGGGCGCAGGTCTTGCGGCTGTCCTCCCGGTCGACCTTTTCAATCGCGACGATCGGATTGCGCACCAGGATGGCGCCCTTGATGACCCAGTAAAGCGAACCGCCATCGACCAGTTCGGCCCACCGCCTGGGCCGGTTGCGGGTATAGTGGACAACCACCGGATAGCCGGCTTGGCAGATCACGCCGCGCCGCTTTTGCCAGTCCCTGAGCTGGCCGATAGTCTCGACACCGACGCATAATTTTACCAGATGAAGCGCCACCGGAATTGCCCCTTTCGGCTTCGATCAAATCAGAAACAGCGCCGCCAGGCCGAGGAAGGCCAGAAAGCCGATAATGTCGGTTATCGTGGTCACAAAGACGGTCGAGGCCACCGCCGGGTCGATATCCAGGCGCTCGAGGGCCACCGGCACCAGAATGCCGGACAGGCCGGCGACCATCATATTGATGACCATGGCTGCGGCGATGACCATGCCCAGGGCCTGGTTCGAAAACCACAGGGCCGCAATGACGCCCATAATGATCGCCAAAACGGTGCCGTTCATTATACTGACCGCCAGTTCCTTGCCCAGAACCCGGAAGGTGTTGACCGCGGTCAGCTCGCGGGTGGCCAGGGCGCGCACGGCCACGGTCATGGTCTGGGTGGCGGCGTTGCCGCCCATCGAGGCGACGATCGGCATGAGGACCGCCAAGGCCACCAGTTTTTCGATCGAGGCGCCAAACATGGCAATCACCAACGAGGCCATGATCGCGGTCAAAAGGTTCAACAAAAGCCAGCCGAAACGGGTCCGCGAAATGCTGCGCACCGAGATATTGACGTCGCCCTCGCTGACCCCGGCCAGGGCCAGTATGTCCTCGCCGGCCTCCTCGTCGATCACGTCGACGATATCGTCGACCGTGATCATGCCGACCAGGCGCTCGGACTTGTCGACCACGGCGGCCGAGACCAGATTGTACTGGCGGAACAGATAGGCCACTTCCTCCTGGTCGAGAGCGACCGGAATGAGGGTCTGCTCGCTGGTCATGAGGTCGGACATCTTCTGCTCGCTAGTGGCCCGCATGACCCAGCTCAGGGGCATCGTGCCGATTGGCTTGTAGTGTGGATCGACGACGAAAATCTCCCAGAAATCGTTCGGCAGATCGTCCTCCTTTTGCAGATATTCGAGGGTTTGGCCGACGCTCCAGAAGGGCGGCACGGCGATCAGGTCGCGCTGCATCAGCCGGCCGGCGCTGTCCTCGGGGTAGGCCAGGCCCGCCTCGATCGCCATCCGCTCTTCGCCGGGCACCTGTTCGAGGACTTGCTGCCGTTCGCTGGCTTCGAGTTCCTCGAGTACATCGACCGCGTCGTCGATTTCGAGCTTGCACACCGCCTCGGCAATCTCGCCCGGCTCGAGAACCCCGATCACCTGTTCGAGGGCCGCTCCTTCGAGCTCGGTCAGGACTTCGGGATCGAGATCGGCCCGCAGCACCTCCACCAGGGCGATGCGGTGGTGGGCGTCCATCAGACCGATCAGGTCGGCCAAATCGGCCGAATGCAACGACTCGACGAGGGTCCGCAGCCGGGCTTCCCGGCCGCCGTCGATGGCTTCGACGATATCGCGCAGCAAGGCCGTCTGAGCTTCTTCCTCGGCCGAAAGGTCTTCGGTCTCGGCCGGCGGCGTGTCCGGCCGGGCCACTTCGGCCTCGCCGATCTCGGGCTCCAGATTTTCGGGTGTCGTGGTCATGACCCCCTCCCCTTCAATTTTGGCCTGTCAATTGCGGCGCCATCCTAACCGGAAATCCGCAAAGGGCAAAACCCGCGAGGTTGTGCCTCGCGGGTTCCGGCAAATGGTGCGGTCGAGAAGACTCGAACTTCCACGGGCTTATCGCCCACAGCGACCTCAACGCTGCGCGTCTACCAATTCCGCCACGACCGCAGGATAGGCGTGGCCCCGCTTAGCAAAGCTTTCGTGTTGCTTCAAGCACAAACCTGAATTGAGGCGGCCGGAGCCCCTATTCGGAGTGATTATCGATCATCCGGGTGATCGAGACGCCGACCTTCTCGCCGACCATGACCACGGCGCCGCGGGCGATCGGCTTGCCGTTGGCATAAATCCAGCATTCCTCCTCGTGGCCGGTATCGAGATCGATCACCGCCCCGCGGCCGATCTGCAAAAGATCCCTGATCGACATTTCGGTGCGCCCCAGGACGACTGAAATCTCGACTTCAACATTTTCCACCACGTCGCCCATGCTTGGCTCCCAGCCGCGCCGGGAAGGCTTGGTTTTTCCGGCGTTAGGTCCTATGTAGCACGCATGAACGCGCCTGCAAACATCGAGCAAATCGAATGGCGCCGCTCGCCTGAGCTGGTCGATTACCCGACCGCGGTGGCCGAGATGGAGCGCCGCGTGGCCGCCATCCGCGACGGCACGGCCCCCGAGATGGTGTGGCTGCTGGAACATCCGCCGCTCTACACCGCCGGCACCAGCGCCAAGGCCGGCGATCTCTTGTTACCCGAGCGGCTGCCGGTCTTTACCAGCGGTCGCGGCGGCGAATATACCTACCATGGCCCTGGCCAGCGGGTGGCCTACGTGATGCTCGATCTCAAGGCCCGCGGCGGCGACGTCAGGGCCCATGTGCGGGGCCTCGAGCAATGGATTATCGATACGCTTTCAGAATTTGGCCTGACCGGCGAGCGGCGGTCGAGCCGGGTCGGGGTGTGGGTGCGGCGCCCGGACGGCGGCGAGGACAAGGTGGCGGCGATCGGCGTCAGGGTCCGCAAATGGGTCACCTACCACGGCATCTCGATCAACGTGGCGCCCGATCTTTCGCACTATCAAGGGATCGTGCCCTGCGGCATCGCCGGGCACGGCGTCACTTCGCTGGCCAAACTCGGGGTCGGCGCCTCGCTGGCCGATGTGGATGCCGCCCTCAAGCGCACCTTCAAGGGCGCTTTCAAGCGCTCGGCCTGACCACGAAACCGGCCGCCCCGGATAGCTCGGCGATCTCGACAACGACCCGCTCCACGGTGGCCATCGGCGGACCTTGGCGGCAGGCGGCGATCAGGCCGTCCACGGCCGCCTCGGGACCCTCGAAATGCCCCTCTACGTCGCCGCCGTAGCAGTTCCGCACCCAGCCTTTGACCCCCAGCCGCACCGCCTGATCCCGGGTCCAGTGGCGAAAGAAGACGCCCTGTACACGGCCCGAGATCAGCACCCTTGCGGCTTTCACACTCATGGCTGGCGCGCCTTTCTCTATCTCCCTGTCAAGATAATCCGGTTGCCGTCGAAGTCCTCGAACACATACGAGGTCTGACCGCCCATGGTCCCCCAGGTACCGCTCTCGGCAAGCCCTTCGGGCAGGCGTTCGACCACCCGCTTGAGATCCTGGACGTGGAACTGCATGATCAGGATCTGATCCTCGAGCGGCAGGTCAATCATCTCGGGGCGGGCTTCGATGACCCGCAGGGTTTTGACCGGGCCCTGCGCCCGGCACAGATCGGCGGTTCGCACCTTGACCTCTTTATAGGCCTCTTTGGCCAGCTTTTCGGGCAGCCTCCGTGGCTCGACCAGCGGCTGCGAAAAGCCGATCGCCTGGACAAAGATTTTAAGCGAGCGCTCGAGATTCTCGACCCGGATCCAGTTTTCCTCCAACAGGGCGGCCCGGCATTGGGGCGGTGAGGCCGCTAGGCCCGGCCCGGCCACCAGGGCCATCGCCAGGCCGAGCACCAGCCCAGCCACCAGCCCGGCGGCCAGCCGGGCCCACCGTCTCGAGTTGCGCATCGGCTCATGGCAAGCCACTTTCGATCCCTGCAATGCGAACATTTTAACCCTTTCGCAAAAACCTGGCGTAGCTGTACTGGAAATGCATGAAATCCGCCACCTTCAGACTTAATCAAACTCCATGATCACCGCATCGACGGCCAGGCTGTCGCCGGGCGCCGCGTGAATCTTGGCCACCGTGCCGGCGCGTTCGGCCCGCAGGGTATTTTCCATTTTCATGGCCTCGACCACGGCCAGGGCCTGGCCGGCGCTGACCGCCTCGCCCTCGACCACATTGATCGAGACCACCAGGCCGGGCATCGGGCAAGTCAGGGATGGCGAGCCCGGCGGCGGTATCTTGGCCGGCAGCTCGGCATAGAGGGGTGCCAGGGCCGGCCGCAGGACCCGCACCTCGCGCACCACCCCCGAGGTCGTCAGACGATAGCCGAGCGCCAGACGGTCGATTTCCACATTGATCCGTTGCCCGTCGAGGCCGCCCTCGAATACCGGATTGCCGGGCTTCCACGGGCTGATCATTTTTATCGGCCCGGCGCCGTCGATCGAGATCAGCGGACCGTCCGGTTCATATTCCATGACCACCGGGATCTGATCGCCGTCTAAAAGCACCACCTTCTCGATGGCCTCCATCGGCCTGACCTGGCGCAGCGGCCCGGCGATCGAGGCCTCGCGGGCCCGCTCGATGCCGTCCATAAACAGGGCCACGGCGATCATCGACCGGCCCACTTCGTCGCTCATTGGGCCGCCCGTAAAGCCGTCGCCGTATTCCTCGTCGATAAAGGCGGTCGACAACCGGCCCTCGGCAAAGCGCCGGTGGGCCATGACCGCCGACAGGAACGGCAGATTGTGGGCGATGCCACGGATATAATAAGCGTCCAAGGCGTGGCGCATGGTCGAGAGGGCGGCGGCGCGGTCGGCCCCATGGGTGATCAGCTTGGCGATCAGGGGATCATAGTGGATCGAGATATCGGCCCCCTCGGCGACCCCCGTATCGACCCGCACCGGGGCCCCCTGCCGGGGCAGAATGTGACGGCTCAGGCGGCCGATCGAGGGCAGAAAGCCACGGTACGGGTCTTCGGCGTAGATCCGCGCCTCGATCGCCCAGCCGTCGATTTTCAGCTTTTTCTGCTTGACGCGCAGCTTTTCGCCGGCCGCCACCCGGATCATCTCGGCGACCAGATCAATCCCGGTGATCATCTCGGTCACCGGATGCTCGACCTGCAGGCGGGTGTTCATCTCGAGAAAATAAAACTTGCGCTGCCGGTCGACCATGAACTCGACCGTGCCGGCCGAGTGATAGTCCACGGCCTTGGCCAGAGCCAACGCCTGGGCGCCCATGGCGGCCCGGGTCTGGGGGTCGAGAAACGGGCTCGGCGCCTCTTCGATGACCTTTTGGTGGCGCCTTTGGATCGAGCATTCGCGCTCGAACAGATGCACCAGATTGCCGTGCTGATCGCCCAGGACCTGCACTTCGATATGGCGCGGCTGGTCGATGAACTTTTCCACCAGAAGCCGCCCGTCGCCGAAGCTCGAGCGGGCTTCGCTGCGGGCCGAAGCAAAACCTTCTTCGACCTCGCTCTCGGTGCGGGCGATGCGCATGCCCTTGCCGCCGCCGCCGGCCGAGGCCTTGATCATGACCGGATAGCCGATCTCCGCCGCCGCCTCGGCCAGCCGCCGGTCATCCATGTCCGGCTCGTGAAACCCGGGCACCAGCGGCACCCCGGCATCTTCCATGATCCGCTTGGCCTCGATCTTCGAGCCCATGGCGCGGATGGCGGCGGCCGGCGGCCCGACGAAGGCGATGCCGGCCTCGGCGCAGGCCTCGGCGAAATCGGCGTTCTCGGCCAGGAAGCCGTAGCCGGGATGGATCGCCTCGGCGCCGGCCTCGCGCGCCGCCGCCACCACGGCGGCGATATTCAGATAGCTGTCGCGCGCCGGCGCCGGGCCGATCAGCCGCGCCGCGTCCGCCAGGTCCACGTGCATCGCCCCGGCGTCGGCCTCGGAGTAGACGGCCACGGTGCGCAGCCCCATGCGCCGCGCCGTGCGGATCACCCGGCAGGCGATCTCGCCGCGGTTGGCAATGAGCACGGATTCGAACATGGGCGGCTACACTCCGGCGGTAATGCCGCCCGAGTATCTCATGAACCCGTGGCAATCGAACAGCACCAACCCACCCCCCAGACGGCCAGCATGACCGGCTAGCCATGCACGAAACCGGTGCTGCTGCGATCCCTTTCCTCGGGTTCGAGACCGAGATAGCGTTTCCGAAGGTCATCCCACATCGCCAAGCGGGACCAATCAGGCGTCGCCAGGACCCGATCGTCATCCGACAGGTAGGGGTTGGGCAGGTATACCGTGAGCTGTTGCTCATCCTTCCCGTTGAACAGCCGCAGGCCCCAAAAATTTGGTGTCCCGTCGGCCTTGAGCTGGCGATACAACTCGGCCCGGGCCGTCCGCCGGTGTGTTGCGAGACCGGGATCGACGGGATTGTTCGGGCTCCCGCGATGCCGACCGATGCAGATATGAAAGTGCCACGCACCAAAGTCGACGGTGAGGTAGCCGTCGGATAGGACGATCCTGCTCGGTGCGCCCGGCGCCCTGATCTCCCAGGCGGCGCCCTGAATCAGCGGGCCGAAACGAATGACCTGCCAATAATTCTCGAAGATATCGCGCAACAGCGCGAACAAGGTTTCCTCGGAGGTGTCCAGCGAAAATACCTCCAGCCTGCCCATCCCGGGCTCCACGACCGTTCGTGGCTCTTGCGGCATGGCTGGCTCCGCATCTCACTCAATTCATGGGCCAAACGAACCCTTCGGCGACACCATGTCGCCGCCGCGAGACTAGCGCCAGCCTAAAGCATAGGCCGGTCCAACATCACCCCATTGGTCATGTGGGCGGCACGACCGGCAGCGTCGCCCGGTAGCGCGGTCCGAGGTCGCGAACCCGCCCGTCGGCTGATCGGTCGAGGAAACCCAGCGCCAATTCGCTGGTGCGGCGAAGCAGCCGGCCTTGGTCCTGATGCATCCGATTGCCTCGCCTTCTGTCCCGTTGCCGGGCGCGATCCTATGTCGGCGCGACGGCCAGCGGAAGGCCCACCCATGCGCGGCCACGGACAAATCCGCCTCGGGGTCCGCTTCGTGTTATTCTCACGCCACCGATCCGGTCCGGCCCTAGACAAGTGAGCCTGAATGCGCGTCGCCAGCATGCCCATGTACGACATGCCGGAGGTGCGTTCGGCGCTCGACACTTTGTGGGCCGGGCTGGCGCGTCACCTCGAAGGCGAGGGTATCGCGGACGTCCCCCGTGGCCTGGTTCACGACCGGGCACTGGCCGAGTTGTGGAACGATCCGGACCTGTTGTTCAGCCAGTGTTGTGGCTTCGACCTGGTCAACGGCTACGCCGGACGGCTGCGGCCGATCGCCGTGCCGCATTACGACGTGCCGGGTTGCAAGGGCAGCGACTATGCCAGCATGGTCGTCGTCGCCGAGGACTCACCCGCCACCGACGTGTTGCAGATGCGCGGCGCGGTGTGCGTCATCAACGGGCCCGAGTCCCACTCGGGCATGGGGGCGCTCAGGGCCCTGGTCGCGCCGGTGAGCCGCGACGGCCGCTTCTTCTCCGAGGTCAGGATGAGCGGCGCCCACGCCGCCAGCCTGGAGATGGTGCGGCGCGGCGAGGCCGACGTGGCGGCCATCGATTGCGTCACCTACGCGTTGCTGGCGCGCTATCGCCCGGCGGCGGTGGCCGGCACCCGCAGGCTCGGCCGGACCTACCGGGCGCCGGCGATCCCCTACGTCACCGACGGGCAGGCGGACCCGGATAGGCTGGCGCGGATGTGCGCCGCGCTGTTCCGCGCCTTCGCCGATCCGCACCTGGCGGCGGCCCGGCACGCGTTGTTCCTCAAGGACATCGAGGCGCTGCCCCTGTCGGCCTACGATCGGATCGCCGAGACCCGGGACTTCGCGGTCCGCCACGGCTACCCGGAATTGCGCTGACCCGATCCGTGTAATTTCCGGCGGGCCGGCAAATTTGGGGTAACTCCGATTCCTTTGGTATAGACTCGCGGGGCCATGCGCACCCTGTATCACCTCTGGCTGTCACCGTTTTCGCGCAAGGTGCGCATCGCGCTGGCGGAAAAGTCGCTCGCCTTCGTGCTCAAGGCCGAGAAGGTGTGGGAGCGGCGCAACGAGTTCCTGGCGCTCAACCCGGCCGGCGAGGTGCCGGTGCTGGTCGACGACGACGGCACCGTGGTGGTCGATTCCACCGCCATCTGCGAGTACCTGGAGGAGGTCTGTCCCGAGCCGCCGCTGATCCCCGGCACCGCGGTCGAGCGGGCCGAGGTGCGCCGGGTGGCGCTCTGGTTCGACAACAAGTTCTACCGCGAGGTCACCCAGCATCTGCTGGACGAGAAGATCATGAAGCGCTTCCTCGGACTCGGCGCCCCGAACTCGGACGCGATCCGCGCCGGCAAGGCCAACATCCACTACCACCTGGACTACGTCGCCTACCTGGCCGAGCGGCGCAGCTGGCTGGGCGGCGACAACTTCTCCATCGCCGACATCGCCGCCGGGGCGCAGCTCTCGGCCTTGGACTACCTGGACGACGTGCCCTGGACCGAGCACGAGGCGGCCAAGGACTGGTACGCCCGCATCAAGTCGCGGCCGTCGTTCCGGCCGCTCTTGGCCGACCACATCCCCGGCGTCAAGCCGCCCAAGCATTACGCCGATCTGGATTTCTGAAGCTCTCGTCACGCCTCATCCGACCCGGGCCAGGGCGCCGCCGTCCACCGGCAGTTCGACTCCGGTGATGAACCGCGCCTCGTCGGAGGCCAGAAAAAGGGCCGCGTAGGCGACGTCCCAACCGGTGCCCATCTTGCCGCGAAGCGGCACCGTGGCATCGCGTTCGGCGACGATTTCGGCGCGCGACCGGCCGGTCGCCTCGACCCGGCGATCGACCGCCATGGGCGTGTCCATGCGGCCGGGGAGGATCGCGTTCGCGCGAATCCCGTAGCCGGCATTTTGCATCGCCAGCTGACGCGTCAGCGTCACCATGCCGGCCTTCGACGCCGGATAGACGACGTTCGGATACGCGGTCCAGTACGCCGCCGCCGAGGCGACGTTGAGGATCACCCCGCCGGCCTGTGCCCGCATGATCGGCAGCACGTGCTTGCAAGCCAACATGGCGCCGCACAGGTTCACGTTCATGATCCGTTGAAACGTTTCGGGCGTGATCTCGGCAAGCGGCGCGTCGCCGCCCTCGACGCTGATCCCCACATTGTTGTGCAGGATGTCGATACGGCCCCAGCGATCGAAACAGCCCGCGATCGCGGCCACCACGGCCGCCTCCTCGGTAACGTCGGCGGCCCAGGCAATGGCGTCTCCACCTTCCTTGGCAATGAGGGCGGCGGTCTCCTTGGCCGAGTCCAGGTTGCGATCGACGCAGCAGACCTTGGCCGCCTCACGCGCGAACACGCACGCCGTCGCCCTGCCGTTGCCGATCGCCCCGCTGGCGCCGGGAGCCTGACCCGCACCCATGATGATCGCGACCTTGTCCTGGAGACGCATGGCGTTGTTCCTCCGCGGCGCGGCGCCGATTCTTGAAGCGATCAGCGTTCAGCTATCGGCATTCAGCTTGTGGCTTTAAGCTGACCGCTGACCGCTGATTGCTGACCGCTGCTACTTTATCCGGCGTCCGCGGCCGGTTCCTCGGGCGCGGCGCGCCTTGGGCGATCGGTGAGGGTCGCGGCCCAC
>JADFIA010000050.1 GCA_022566895.1 Pseudomonadota bacterium | reverse complement strand
ACCGGTGATTATTTCTGCTTGCGCTCATTATGCCTCTCGGCTTGGCGTCCAAGGACGGGGAGCGGGATGGCAGAATTCAAGGAATCAACACCGCGGCGCCGGTCAGGCGGCCGTGGCGGAGGTCGGAGAGGGCGGTATTGGCTTCGGCCAGCGGGTAGGTCTTAACGTGGGTCTCGATCGGTACCCGGGCGGCAAGCGCCAGGAATTCCTCGCCGTCGGCGCGGGTCAGATTGGCGATCGAACGCAGGGTCCGTTCCTGCCACAAAATCTCATAAGGGAAAGCGGGAATGTCGCTCATATGGATGCCGGCGCAAATGACCGTGCCGCCTTTTCGAACTGCCTTTAGAGCCTGGGGGACCAAGGGGCCCACCGGGGCGAAGATGATCGCCGCATCGAGTGGGGAGGGCGGCGGCTCATCCGAAGCGCCGGCCCAGGCAGCGCCCAAATCCCTCGCGAAGTTTTGCGCCTGCTGGTCGCCGGGCCGGGTAAAGGCGTAGACCACCGAACCCTCGCGGATGGCGACCTGGGCGATGATATGGGCCGCGGCACCAAAGCCGTAGAGCCCCAGATGCTTCGCTTCCCGGACCGGGCTCCAAGAGCGGTAACCGATCAACCCGGCGCAAAGTAAGGGGGCGGCGTGGGCATCGTCGTAGGCCTCGGGCAGAGGAAAGACGTAGCGCGCATTGGCCACAGTGTATTCGGCGTAGCCGCCGTTTATCGTATAGCCGGTAAAGCCCGGATCGTCGCACAGGTTCTCGCGTTCGTCCCTGCAGTATGAGCAGATGCCGCAGGTCGAGCCGAGCCAGGGAACGCCGACCCGCTGGCCCGGCCTGAGACCACTGACGCCTTCACCGATGGCATCTATTCTACCGACAATCTCATGGCCCGGGACGATGCCCGGCGGCACGTCCTTCAACTCACCGTCGATGACATGCAAATCCGTCCGGCAGACGCCGCAGGCGGCAATGCGCAGCCGAACCTGGTTCGGACCCGGTATCGGAATCGGAACCGACGTCGCGCGAAGCGCCTGACCCGGCGTCTCAAGGATCATCGCGGTCATGGTATCCATGATCAAGCTTAGCGGTTCCGCTGGCAGCGGTCGAGCGTCGTCTTTGGCGTCGCTTGTCGGGGCAGGGCGGGTCATGTATGGAGTTGGCATGGCCAGCTACCCAACAGTAGACGAGATCGCCCAAGCGCGGGAACGGCTGGGCGATCTGGTGATCGAGACGCCGGTGCACCAGTGGCGGGGCGCCGAGATTGAGGCGGTTACGGGGCCCGGCACCGAAGTGTTCTTGAAGCTCGAGCTGTTCCAGTACACCGGCACCTTCAAGCCGCGCGGCGCGCTGACCAATCTACTTTCGCTATCCAAAGCACAGCTTCAAAAAGGCGTGACTGCGGTCAGCGCCGGCAACCATGCGATCGCCACTGCCTATGCGGCCAAGGTCATGGGCTCGACCGCCAAGGTGGCGATGATCAGGACAGCGAGCAAGATCCGGATCGAGAAATGCCGCGAATATGGAGCCGACGTGATCCTCACCGATAACATTCACCAGGCCTTCGACGAGGTGACGCGGATCCAAGAGGAAGAAGGACGCTATCTCGTCCATCCTTTCGACGGGCCGCTCACGACCTTGGGCACGGCGACCGCGGGCTGGGAATTTGCGCGCCAGGTCGAAGATCTCGACGCGATGATCATCCCCATCGGCGGCGGTGGTCTTTGCGCCGGATTTTCCTGCGCTCTAAAACAAATGCAGCCGCAGGTCCGGATCATCGGCGTCGAGCCGATTGGCGCCCAGACCATGTCGATGAGCTTCGCTCAAGGCAGTCCAGCCAAGGTCGACAAGATCGAGACCATAGCCGACAGTCTGGCACCGCCTTATGCGCTTGAGTTCAGCTATGAAATGTGCCGCGCTTTTGTCGACGAGATCGTGCTGGTTACCGATGATGAGATGCGCCGCGCCATGCGCCTGATGTTCGAGGGGATCAAACTCGCCGTCGAGCCGGCCGGTGCGGCTGCCCTGGCCGCCCTGACCGGCTGCCTTAAAGATCAGCTGGCCGGCCAACGGGTCGGCGTATTGGTTTGCGGGACCAACATCGCCTTTGCGGATTTCTGCAAGATTGTGGGTGATTCCTAAGGCAGGCAAGCCGCTTCGACCCTAGAGAAACGCCTCCCAGGCGAGGGCCATCCAGGCGGTCGCCAAAGCAAGGCAAGAAACGATGTAGATGCGGAATCGCAACATAACGATGTTGTTGGTCAGCTGGATATAGCTGTGGGCGTAGCGTAGCGCCACGAAGGCCCAGAACAGCAAATGTATGAGCCAGCCGTCGGCGTGGATCACATAGGCGGTCAGAACTGCTGCATAAAACAGAACCGGCACCTCAAACAGATTGCTAAAATTATTGGCCGGCGCCTGCACCGGCTTCATGATCTCCTTTAAATCCAACGCATCCGCCAGGTCCTGCGGATTGATGCGCTCCTTGCGCGCGAAGGCAACCCGTTCGCGGTACATGATGAACCCGACGATGACCGTCAGGAGAACCATCGCGAACATCGGCAGAAGAACTGCGTTAGGGATCATCACGGTTTTCCTTCCTGTTGATAGCCCCCATGGGCTCCGGGACGTTCAGATTAGCTCCGGATGGTTGCGTGGGCAAGCCGGCTGGGGCGGCTTTACAATTGGCCCGGGATCATTCACTTTGCGGTCTTTAAGGATTCAGCGGAGTTCAAGATGAGCCATAAGCACCTGTTCGTTCCAGCCCTCGTGGCGGCAGCCATGATCCTGCAGCCGGCGCAGGCTGACGAAACACTCAAAGACGCGGTGGCGGCCGATCTCTCCTATTTGCACGATCTTTACATCGAGTTGCATCGGAACCCGGAGCTTTCCTACCACGAGGAGAAAAGCTCGGCCCGTCTGGCGGCGGAACTAAGAGACCTTGGTTTTGAAGTGACCGAAAAGGTGGGCGGCTTCGGGATTGTCGGCGTGCTCGAGAATGGGCCCGGACCGACGGTCCTCATAAGGGCCGATATGGACGCCCTGCCGGTCAAGGAATTGACCGGGCTGGACTACGCGAGCCTCGTCACGACCCTCAACGACGACGGGCTTGAAGTTCCGGTCATGCACGCCTGCGGCCACGACATCCACATGACCGTCTTTGTTGGCACCGCCAGACGCCTGGTGGCGATGAAGGATCAGTGGGCGGGGACTTTGGTGATGATCGGCCAGCCGGCCGAGGAACGTGGCGCTGGCGCCAGGGCGATGCTCGAAGACGGGCTTTTCGAGCGCTTCCCGCGGCCAGATTACAATATTGCGCTGCACACCAGCTCTTTCCTGCCGGCAGGAATGGTGGGCATTCCCCCGGGTTGGGCGTTTGCCAACGTGGACTCGGTCGATATTACCGTGCGCGGCATCGGCGGCCACGGTTCGACGCCGCATATGACCAAGGATCCGATCGTTTTGGCGGCTCAGATCATCCTATCTTTACAGACCATCGTCAGCCGCGAAATATCTCCCCAGGAGCCGGCCGTGGTCACGGTCGGTTCGATCCACGGCGGCCTCAAGCACAACATCATCTCGGATGAAGTGAAACTACAGATTACCGTGCGATCTTATTCGGACGAGGTGCGGGCCAAACTTCTTGCGGCCATCGAACGGATTGCCGTCAACGCTGGACGTGTCGCTGGCTTGCCCGAAGATCTGTTGCCGATTTACTATCTGCACGAAGAGGAAGCGACGCCCTCGACCTATAACGATCCGCAACTGAGCGCGCGCCTAATGACTATTCTCGCCGATGTGGCCAGCGGCGGCGTCATCCGGACGCCGCCAGTAATGGGCGGTGAGGATTTTTCACGCTACGGTCGGGACGAGCCCAAGATTCCCAGCGTTATTTTCTGGCTTGGCGGTGTGGATCCGGCCAAGTTCGAGGCCGCACAGCGTGACGGGACCCAACTGCCATCCCTGCATTCGCCGCTTTTCGCGCCGTTGCCGGACCCGACAATCACGACCGGGGTCAACGTGATGACCACGGCGGCACTCGATCTTTTCGAAAACCCCTAAGGCAACGACTGACTGCTGGTGATCGGCATAAACAAAGGGGCGCCGCAAAGCGCCCTTTCCATTATTTTACAGACCCGGATGGGAAAAACAATCAGGCTCGTTGCGGCTTAGACGGGTTACGGTACGAGGCTACGGCGCTTAGACGCCCTCACAGGTGCTGTGGTGTTGATCGCGCAGCTCTGTAATTCCTGGGGCCGATCAGAGGCCAGAATCGCGCTGCCACTGACGGTTCCCGAAATCATGTGCAACATCTCAATCATCAATATTCTTCTCGTATCCGATCATCCCTGCGGTGTCGGTTACCGGGCTGACCCGAAATGGGAGTCCTGCCCGATGCGGTCTGGAGCCGCCCCTGCAGGCTTTTGTGGACGGCTTGGCGTCGAGCAGATATCGGACAACGCTTATTGCCAATCCCTCTACGCACAAGTAAGCTTTTACCCTTCGGTCGCTTGAATTTTTTGGTCGGGGAGGAGGATTTGGAACTCCTACCAGAAAAAGTTGGTTTCATTATTCAGATGGCCCGCCAACTGGACAACGGTGAATCATTTGGCGACGAGACCGGCACGGCCAAATCACTCGATCTGGTTGATATTGAAATCCTGGACGAGATCCTGGAAGGTCCGACCGGTGATCAGATCAGCAGCTATATTAACGGCTTGAATGATGATGAGGCGCTCGATCTGGTGGCCCTCATGTGGGTCGGTCGCGGCACCTATAGGGCCGAACAGTTTGACCTGGCGCGCCAGGTAGCGGCCGCCGAAGCCACCCATACCACTTCTGAATATCTCTTGGGGACGCCGCTGTTGGCGGATTATCTGGAGGACGGCCTCGAGGCTATGGGGTTTTCGGTCGAGGAGGCGGAAGAAGGATAGCTCACCCTAATATCGCCGCACAGCAATTGCTCGCTTTCAAATATGGCAAAAGGCGGCGCCCGGGTTTTTGGCAAAATAGTCCTGGTGGTATTCCTCGGCCGGCCAAAACGCTTCGGCTGGCTGGATCTCCGTGACAATCGGATTGTCAAAGCTGTCGGCGGCATCGAGAAGCGCAATCGATTTTTCCGCTGCTTCCTTTTGCCGCTCGTCGTGATAGAAAATGGCCGAGCGATATTGGCTTCCAACATCGGAGCCTTGACGGTTCAGAGTCGTCGGATCGTGCAAATTCCAAAAGCTCTCTAGAAGACCCTCGAAACTTATGGTCTCGGGGTCGAACTCAATACGCACGGCCTCCGCGTGACCGGATTGGCCAGTGCAAACCAGCTCGTAGTTTGGGTTTTCGGCCTGCCCGCCTGTGTAACCCACCTCGGTCGAGAGAACCCCTTCGAGGGCTTTGAAGACGGCTTCAACACCCCAGAAACAGCCGGCTGCAAAAGTTGCACTTGCCATTTTTTGCTCTCCTTTTCTCGAACCCGCGGATTTGAGCGCCAATCGAAAATCCGCAACACCTATTTAGGTGGGCCCGCTTGAATTCGCAAGAGGCGGTCGAGGATGGCCTGTCTCGGCGATGGCCGATTGATTTGTCGGCGAAAAATGGCCAAAATGTATGGGCAGACTTCTAGGCGCATACGGAAAGGTTGAAAGATGGGCCAGCAAAAATGGACAGTTGGGCGACTTGGGGCTTTGGCATTTGTCATCGGATTTTGGTCGAACACGGTCCTCGCAGACCCCATTCCGGAAGAAATCCTGGCGGCACAAAAGGACGAATGCCAACTCGACTGCGAAGAAGCCAACGATGAAGAACTGTGCGAAGCGCTGTGTAGCTGCGCCGTAAAGCGTTTCGACAGGAAATTTGACTACCAGGCCTTTTTGGAATTCAAACAGCAAATGGCAAGCGGCTTGATCTCCGACGACAATCAGAATTTTTCCGAGGAGACGGGACTGGTCTGCGCCATGGAGGCGGAACAATTGATCAAAGCCCGGAAGAACCAAACAGATCGTATCGAGCAATAAGCCGGTTCGTGTAATTGGGTCACTGGCCGGTCGGAATTTCTCGCGGTCGGCTGTTTTCATCGATGGCAACGAAGATAAAAGTACCCTCGGTGACCTTGATATCTTCCTCGACTCCCATGCGGTTAGCAACCACATCGATCTTGATCGAAATCGATGTCCGTCCTTGGCGCGTGATCTCGGTATAACAACTGATCAGATCGCCGACAAAGATCGGTTTGTGAAAACTCATGGCCTCGACGGCCACCGTCGCCACCCGCCCGCCGGCCCGGCGGGCCGCGGTTATCCCCCCGGCGACGTCCATCTGCGAGAGAATCCAGCCGCCGAAAATATTGCCGCTCATATTCAGATCGGAGGGCCGCGGTGAGGTTCGGATAACCGGTTCGTCTTTCTTTATGGGCATCGATTTCCTTTCCCGGCGTCGACGACATAAAAGTTGGCTATAAATTGCCACGCTCCCGGGGCGAAGGAAAGCAGAAACCCTTGAACTGGCCCGGCGATAGGCCCGACTTGCTTAAATCCTTGCCTATGCGGCATAATGGCGAGTCCGATGAGATGGCGCGCCGCTGCTTAAAAAAAGGGGAGGGCGACTATGAGAGTAGAAGATATCCTCCGTGAAAAGGGTCGGGACGTATTTACAGTGGCCGAAGACATTACGGTGCTGTCGGCCCTAGAGGTGATGAAAGAAAAAAGAATCGGCGCGGTCTTGGTG
The DNA here is from genome assembly GCA_022566895.1 of Pseudomonadota bacterium. Classification (GTDB taxonomy): domain Bacteria; phylum Pseudomonadota; class Alphaproteobacteria; order Sphingomonadales; family SMXR01; genus JADFIA01. The sequence continues at coordinate 4,412 of JADFIA010000050.1, read as the reverse complement.
ACCAACAAGTCGGGGGCCATTTGTGGCGTCCTTTCGGAGCGTGATGTGGTCCGCGGCCTGCCCGAGCAGGGCGCCTCGATTCTAAAAAAGTCGGTCGGATCGCTTATGACCCGTGACGTCATTTCCTGTCAGACCGGCGATACGATCGTCAAAATCATGACCTTAATGACCGAAAGCCGCATACGGCACCTGCCGGTCATCAACCATGACAAACTTGAAGGATTGATCAGCATCGGCGATGTCGTGAAATACAGAATCAAGGAAGCCGAAAACGAGGCCGACGCTCTAAGAAATTATATCACGACCTAGCCCAGGTCATGAATTCATGGTGTAGCCAATGATCTGCAGGGCGTCACTCAGATCATCAAATTCATCTTCAAACGCCTGGTGGCCAATATCGATAAGCTCGTCGGCCCGGTGAAACTCCATCAGGCCAATATGCCCGACTCTGGGGTCGATGCTGATGTCGGGCGGATCACCCGCCAAACGGCTGCGGCTCAAACGGTTTTGAATGATATTTAACGACGCCACCATATTCGCGAATATGCTCGGCGCCCCTTTCTCGTGACGCAAAAGTTTTCGCACGAACATACCCGAGCGTTGCTTGCCCATAATCTCCTGAGGTGCCAAGCTGTCGGCAAAGACACCGTACTTTCCTGTTGCCACCACCTGCTGCCGTTCGGCCCGGGCGCGGCCAAAAATGTCCTCGGCCAGATTGATGGCGATCACCAGTTCAGCACCGAGCGCCCGGCACACCGATACTGGAACCGGATTGACAAGTGCTCCATCGACGATCCACCGCCCGTCCCACATCACCGGATCGAATATCCCCGGCAGCGCAAACGAAGCCCGTAAGGCCGGTACGAGAGCGCCTTTTTGCATCCACACCTCATGGCCGGTCATGAGATCGCAACCCACCGCCACGAAAGGGGTCGCAAGCTCCTCGATCTCATGATGGCCGAAACTCTTGACCATCAGATCGTACAGCTTTTGGCCGCCGAACAGGCCGCCGCCTCGCAGCCTGAAGTCGACAAAGCGGAAAAAATTAGTCTTGGAAAGACTGCGTGCCCAGGATTCAAGATCGTCAAGTCCTTCAGAGACGTACGCGCCCGCCACGACAGCTCCGATCGAGGTGCCAGCGACTACGTCCGGAACAATCCCCTTTTCATTCATGGCCCGCAAAACGCCGATATGGGCCCAACCCTTGGCCACGCCAGAACCGAGTGCCAGGCCGATCTTGGGGCGCCTGTAAACGGCTCTGGGAGCCGCTTCACTCTCGTCTTTACCGGCCTTCCGAAAAAGCTTGTCAAACATTCCTAAGCCTCTTTCACGGGAAGATGTCATTGGACTATAAGGGGGTATCCACTATCGTACATTGATTTCGCACAGAACGTAAATCAGACTCTCGATCGAGCGGAAAGGATCAGCAAATGAAAAACGCTTTGGCCATCCCTGTTCTCCTGGCCACGTTGGCGATCGGTGTCGCCGCCGCCCAGAGTGTCTGGCGTGACGAGGCGGCCTTCTTTGACAACGATGGGATGCTGATGCGCCCCAATCCAGCCGGCTGGCCCTACATCAGCGCCTCGATCGGCGGCGGGGCAACCAATATGATGGCGCCCGAAGGCCAGGAGGAAGAGGCAAAGGAGATCAAGGGTGACTTCCACGTCATTCAGATGAATCCCTGGGCCCTCGATCAATATATGGAAAGCGGCTCCTTTCCCGAGGGAACGGTCTTTACGATGACCTTCTATACGCTCGACCAAAACGGCTTTCCCGGCGACCGCTATTGGGCCAAGGCGGTCACCGCGATGGAGGTAGGCGTGAAAGATAGCGAGCGCTTCGAAAAAGGCTGGGGGTATTTTCGATTTGAAGCCGGGGCGACGACCGCCAAGGCCTTTGCGGTCGAGCGGTGCCAGGCTTGTCACATCGCCAATGCAGCCACCGACAGTGTCTTCACCCAGCTTTATTCCGGCCTGCCGAAAAAGGAATAAGGCGCCGCCTTTTAGCCGGTGGCACACGCCGTTCAGCCGGCAGCTCTTGACTTCGCCCAATCTTTCACGTTATCTAACTGACCAGTCAGTTAGATAACGCTTCGTCTGCGAATGTAGTTGGAACCCGCGGTGACAGGCGGTCTCCACGGGTAAGAACAGGAGGGCAGATTGGGAATCGGAGCGGCGAATCGAGCACCAAGATGGAAGCGCAGATCCGGCGCCCGACCGGGCGAGATTGCTGAGGCTGCCTTCGCGCTTTTTCTGGAGAAAGGCTTCGCCCGGACCCGGATTGACGATGTTGCCGCCAAGGCCGGGGTTTCCAAGGGCACCATATATCTCTATTTCGAGAACAAGGAGGCCCTGTTCAACGCTGCCATCGACAGAGCGGTATTGCCCAACGTGGCGCGTTTCGAAGGCCTGATCGACAGCAGCAAGGGCACAACCCCGGAGCTGATCGAACGCCTCCTTGCAATGATGGCAAAAGTGGTGACAGCGACGCCGGTCGGCGGCGTGCCGAAGCTCATCATATCAGAATCCGGCAATTTTCCTGAACTGGTCGAACATTACCGCGACGTGGTCGTGCTGCGCATCCATGGTCTGATGGCGGCGCTGATTCAAAGAGGGATCGACCGCGGCGAGTTTCGTGACGATGTTGATCCGATTTATGTCGGTCGCATCATGGGGGCGCCGATCTTCCTATTGGCCATCGCCAATGCCATTCCGACTTTCAGAGATGCCTGGAAGATTGACCCGGCCAAGCACGCGGCGGAGGCCGCCAAAGTGATCCTCGACGGTTTGATACCGCGAGAAAGAAGCGAGGTGCAATCATGAGACAAATGATTTCGTCCACCCTCGCGGGGCTGATTTTCATCGCTCCCGCGACCGCTCTAATGGCCCAGGAGGAGACGGTCTACCAAGGATTTGTTGAGGGGGAATTCGTCTGGGTCGGGCTTCCAGAGGCCGGCATAATGACCGAGCTGGCGGTGGAGCGGGGCCAAATGGTCGAGGCCGGGCAGCTTTTATTTCGGCTCAACGATGAAATCGAAACGGCGCGTCGTCAGGCCGCCGTCGCCGCGGTCGGTGAAGCAAGGGCGCGGCTCGAGGATCGCTTGAAGGGATTACGAGCCAGCGAGGTCGACGCCATTCGGGCCCGGCTGGACGAGGCACGGGCGGACCGCGAGCTGGCGGCGCTCGATCTGAAGCGGCAGGAAGATCTGCGCGGCACTGGCGCCGTCTCGCAGCAGGGCCTCGACCGTGCCAAGGCGCGTTACCAGGCGGCTGTGGCCGGGGTCGAGCGTCTCGAGGCGGAGCTGGTGACGGCCGGACTGGCGGCGCGCGAAGATGAGGTGCGGGCCGCCGAAGCGGTCCTCCGGCAGGCCGAAGCGCGGCTGGCAGAAGCCGAAGCCGTGCTGGCCCTGCGCAGTGCTTTTGCCAGGCAGGATGCGCTGGTGTTCGATACCTTCCATTGGCCGGGCGAGAGCATTGGGGCCGGCCGTCCGGCAGTCAGTCTGCTGCCGCCGGGCCAGGTCAAGTTCAGGTTTTTTGTTAGCGAAACGGTGCTCGGTTCGATCCAGTTGGGAGGATCTGTTGAAGCCACATGCGACGGCTGTCCAAGCCCCATCTTGGGCCGAATAAGCTACATTTCGATAAGGGCCGAATTCACGCCGCCGGTCATCTTCTCGGAACAGGTGCGCCACAAGCTGGTGTACCTTGTCGAAGCCAGGCCGTTGGGCGATGCGTTGGCCTTGCGGCCCGGCCAGCCGATCGACGTGCGTCTGCGATAGGGGGCTGGATGAACTCCGAATTGGTGATTGATGTACGCGGTTTGAGCAAACGCTTTGGTTCCCTGGTGGCGGTTGACGGCGTCTCCTTGAAGGTTCGAAAAGGTGAAGTGTTTGGATTCCTGGGGCCCAACGGTTCCGGCAAGACAACCACCATCCGCATGATTTGCGGGCTTTTGGTTCCCAATGCCGGAGCGGGACAGGTCCTAGGTCAGGATGTGCTTTCCGGATCATCCGGCATCAAGCGCCGGGTTGGGTATATGACCCAGCACTTCTCGCTCTACAATGATCTGACGGTCGAAGAGAACCTCAGATTCGTGGCCCGCATGTACAGCATGACCGCCGCCAACCAGCAGGCGAGCCGCGTGATTGAGGAATTGGGCCTCCAAGACCGCCGGCGGCAATTGGCGGGTACGCTTTCAGGGGGTTGGAAGCAGCGTCTGGCGCTCGGCGCCTGCACCATGCACCGGGTACAGATCGGCTTGCCGCAGTGACTACAGGACAGCCCTGTCTCTACGTCCGGATGCCAGTGACAGTGAGCAACCGTGTCCCGGCCTTGTTCTCTCGGTTGTGACTGTTCCATGTTACTTCGTAGACTGCCTGCCAGCTAATCGGCGCCTCGCGGAGTTCGGCTGACCCA
>JADFIA010000081.1 GCA_022566895.1 Pseudomonadota bacterium | reverse complement strand
TACGGTCATTGCTTTCGCATCCTCGGGTTCCAGATGGGGCGCCAGCGCCGCGGCGACCGCTGCCAACTGCGTATCGATATTGAGAAGCACGCCTGCTGAGGCGCGCGCCAAGGGGCCGCGGATATCGTCGAGATTATCGAGCGCCGCATCGAGGGTTGCCGGGATGGCCTGGGCCAAGCGGATGAGGGTCTGGATGCGCGCCTTGGTGAAGGGAGGCGGTGGCAGAAGCTGCTCGTAAAACGGCGTGATCGTTTGTTCGACATAGAAATAAGGATTGCGCCGCCAAGCCGCCAGATGGTCGAGCTCCCAGCGCACCCGGGCGATCGCCGAGCCGGTCAGGCGATAATCGTTAAGCCTTGCCACTGGCCAGTCAGCGGTCTCGATGGCGCTGTGGCGGGCTTCGAAGTTGGTGAGGTCTTCACGGATGCGGGCGACGGTCTCGGGGCGCCAGTCGGGGACCCAGCCGGCCGGACGCTCGATACGCGGGATATCGTCACCGCTGGTCGGTTGATGGACCGCCCGCCAGACCCAGAATTCAGCCGCCAGATCCTCGAGTGTCTCGGCCTGGGCCAAGGGCGCCTGAACCAGGAGCACGAGGCCAACCGCCAGCGGCCCCAGGATAGCCATCCTTGAAAAAACCATTTGCTCCCCCTTGACTTTGGTTTGGCCACAAAGCTAGGCCGCGCTGCCTGCAATTTCAAGCCGCCAAGGCGCCTGAGACCACCGGAAGGGGCCGGTTGCCCCGGCCTCCTTTCAACCTACCGAAATTATCGGGCGCTTTAGCGCAATTGCCTTGCCCGGGGAGGGGAGCGAAGTAGGCTTGGGACATCCGGATCCTCGTTTTTCTTTTGCGGCCAAACATGGGGCGGAAAAGGAAAGCCGGGTAACCCTGCCGGGTGCGCCGCGGTCCGAATGGCCCGCTCAGATCATCCACGACGCGACATTTAAGCGAGGAGACAATCAAATGATCATTTCACGATATCTTAGACCTATCCTGATCCTGCCCGCACTGCTTTTGGGGTTGTCGGGTCAGGCGATGGCCGGGCACGCCGGCAAGAAAACCGCGATCTCGGTGATCACGGAATCTGCCGAAGCCCGGGCCCTGTTCGAGCAGGGCCAGGCGGCGCTCGACCGGGGCGACGGACCGATCGCCAATCCCCTGTTCAAGCGGGCGGTAGAGATCGATCCGGACTTCGCCTACGCCTGGCTCAATATTGCCGGTTCGGGCTTTTCCTTCGCCGATTTCGGCGAGGCCAGCCGCAAGGCACTGGCGGCTGCCAAGGGCAAGAACGAGGCGGTAGAACTGATGGCTGCGATCAATTTGAGCTTTGTCGATAACGACGGCGAAAAGAGGCTTGAGTTGGCCAACGCGCTGGTCCAGCGTTTCTCCAGCAGCCCGCGGGCCCTGGTCGCCGCCTCCGGCGCCTACGCCAGCCTCAATCAGGTCGAGGAGGCCCGCAAGGTCCTCAAGCGAGCGATCATGCTCGATCCCGGTTTTTATGTTGCCCATACGGCCCTGGGCTTTTCCTATATTTTCGGCCAGCCGACCGATCCGGCCAAGGGCCAGGAAAGCCTGCGAGCGGCCCTTGATCTGGACCTTTCGAATGACAATGCCTGGTCCAACCTCGGCGATTCCTACCGGGCCGTCAAAAACCTCGAAGAGGCTCGCAAGGCTTACGCCAAGGCGACCGACCTCAATGACACCAACGCCATCGCCTTGGTCAAGAAAGGCCACGTCAATTCTTTCCTCGGGAACTATAAAGAGGCCCGCCGTGATTATGCCCGCTCGGTCGAAGTCGCACCGATCCCGAACAAGGCGGCGTTCGCCAATTTCGGCGCCTTCACCCATGTGCACGAAGGCAACCCGGCCAGCGCGGTCGAAGAGCTCGAAGGAATTCTGGAAAGGATCTCCAAGTCTGATCTGACGGACGCACAAAAGATCGGGCAGCGAATCTTTGCTCTCTCGAACATGGCCACCATCGCGCTTCACAACGAGATGTTCGATGCTGCCGAAAGCGCCATCGAGCGGCTCGCTGTGCAGCTGATCAAGAATGCCGAGTCGGTGGACAGCGATGAGCAGTTGTCGACCCAAAGGGCGAATGTTGCCTCCTGGCAAGGCCGACTGGCGGCCCGGCGCGGCGATTTCGCGCTGGCGCGGCAAAAGGCTAAGGAAAATACTGAACTTCTGGAGCCGGTCAGCAACGCCCGCAAGCTGGAGCCCTATCACAACCTGATGGGCCTGATCG
>JADFIA010000049.1 GCA_022566895.1 Pseudomonadota bacterium | reverse complement strand
CCTCGGTGGTCGGACAAAGACCGACGACAGCGCCCGAATCCGCCAGCGCCACCGCCTCCTGATCGGTCATATGGGTGGCATGGACAATGCACCACCGAGCGTCGACCGGCGCGTTGGCCAACAGCCACTCGATCGGATGGGCGCCATAATAATTCAGGCAATCCGCAACCTCTCGTCGTTGCTCGGCCACATGCATGTGGACCATGGCGCCAGGAATAATCTCGTCGCGCAACCTCAGGGCCGGCTCTATGACCGGTCCGGGGACGGCCCTCAAGCTGTGAAAGGCGAGGCCAAGGGTGATGCCTTGTGTTGCCGCCGCCTGCTCGGCGAGAGCCCGCAGCAAATCGCCAAATTGATCAAAGGTATTTGCAAATCGCTTTTGCTCCGGGTCGACATCCTGGCGGCCAAAACCCGAAACCATGTAGAGGACTGGCAGGTGGGTAAGCGGCATTCCGGCCGCGTTTGCAGCCCGCATGACCGCCGCACTCATGAGCGTTGGATCGTCGTAGGCAACCCCGCCCGGCCGATGGTGCAAATAATGGAACTCTCCGACCCGGGTGTATCCGGCCTTGAGCATTTCCACGTAAAGCAGGCTGGCGATCGCTTCGACATCCTTCGGTGTCAGGCTGGCAAGGGTCTTGTACATGGTCGCCCGCCAGGTCCAAAAATCCTCTTCTTGCCCGGCGGCTCGCTCGGTCAGGCCAGCCATGAGGCGCTGAAAGGCGTGACTGTGCAAATTGCTCATGCCGGGCAAAGCGATCCCGGGCACCTTGTCGGCCCCGCCGGCGGGCGCATCCGCCTCGATCGAGGTGATCAGCCCGGCGGCGTCAATTTGGACGCGGACATCGCTTAAGAGAGCGTTTTCAACGAGAGCCCGCTGGAAATGATATGTGGTGTTTTGGGGGTTCATATGTTCCGTTTATACACATTTGGGCCGAGGTGTAATAGGCTGGCGTGGCGAGCCGGAGGTGGGCATGGCGAAATGGGATACTCTGTGGATTGAAGTGTGTCTTGCGACCCTGCAGGATAGCGGCGTTCCCTACGGCGCCGTCGAAAACGGGGCGCTGGCCGTTAAAGACGGCAAAATTGCTTTTGTCGGCCCGATGAGCGAATTGCCCGGCGGCCAGGCCCCCGGCGATCTGGCCGAAGACGTGCGCCCCGGCGGCAACCACTGGATCACACCGGGCCTTATCGATTGCCACAGCCATATGATTTTCGCCGGACAGCGGGCCGACGAGTTCGAAATGCGCCTTGAGGGCGCCGCCTATGAGGAGATCGCCCGGGCCGGTGGCGGCATTCTCTCGACCGTGCGGGCCACCGGCGCGGCAAGCGAGGAACAGCTCGCGGCGGCGGCGGCAAAGCGCCTGCGCATGCTGTTTGGCGACGGGGTTACGACGGTCGAGGTGAAATCGGGCTATGGCCTCGAAACCGAAAGCGAATTGAAAATGCTGCGCGCCGCCAAATCCCTGGCCGATACCCTGCCCCTGCGGATCGCCCCGACCTTTCTCGGCGCCCACGCCATTCCGGACCGCTTCAAGGACGATCCGGGGGCCTATATGGACCTTGTCTGCGAGGAAATGCTGCCGGCCGTGAGTGCGGCCGGTCTGGCCACCGCCGTCGATGGCTTTTTGGAGACAATTGCTTTTGATTACAAAGCTATAGAGCGTTTATTTAAAGCGGCAAAGAGGTTGGGATTTGATCTCAAGCTGCACGCTGATCAGCTGAGCGACGGCGACGGGGCGGAACTCGCGGCCCGGTTCGGGGCCCTTTCGGCGGATCATTTGGAACATACCAGTCCAAAAGGCGTCAAGGCGATGGCCGCAGCCGGTACAGTGGCGGTCCTGTTGCCCGGCTCATATCATATGCTCCAGCAGCGTAAAGCGCCACCGGTCGAGGCGTTTCGCAAGGCCGGCGTACCGATGGCCATTGCCACCGACGCCAACCCGGGCACTTCCCCGGCCCTGTCCCTGCGCCTGATGATGAATATGGCGGCGATCGATTTCGGGCTTACGGCCGAGGAGGCGCTTGCCGGCGTCACCCGCAATGCCGCCAAGGCCTTGGGCTTGCAGGACGACATCGGGACGCTCGAAGTCGGAAAACAGGCCGATCTGGCGATCTGGGACGTCTCGGGGCCGGCTGAACTTTGCTACTGGATGGGCGGCGATCTGTGTGTGGGGCGCGTTTTTGGGGGTAAGATATTCACTGCCGAAGCGCCCGGGCCTTAAGATCCGGGTTTGACCTCCCCGCCCCTATTGCGGCTTGAAGTTGGCGCGGGCCTGGCGCCCAAGATCCGGAAAATCTGTAAACACCCCGTCCACGCCGAGCCGGAAATAGGTGAGAAATTCCTCCTCTAGGCTTGCCGTGCCTTGCGGCAGCTGGTCGGCGCGGAAGGTCCAAGCGTGGACGGCCAGCCCCAGAGCATGCGCCGCCGCCACAAAGCCGCTGTCATGCCCGTCTTCGGTAAGCAGCAAGGACTTGGCCGGGCCCACGCCGTCGGCCAGGCGGGCCGCTTCTTCAAGCCGGATCTGCGGCTCCAACCGTCCGGCCTCGGGATCATCCTCCCGGCGCGGATAAACAAGCATAATAAGCCGCAATTCGGTTTTCTCCCGCAGGCGTTCGAGGATCTCTTTTTCAAAGGACTGAATGAACACCGGCGATCCTTTTGCGCCGTAGCCATAACGGTCTAAAATGTCCAGAAGCGGCGCTTCAAAATCCAGCCCTAAGGAGCTGAAATAACTCGGGTTTTTGGTCTCTGGATAAACGCCAATTCGGCGCCCTAATGCTTCGGATCGGTGCCGCGCCAAGGCCATTATTTCATCAAAGGTCGGGATTTCAAATTGACCATCGTAAGCCGCCGACCGGCCGGCAAAGGCCTGGCGGGCCCGCAGGGTCTTCAACTCTTTGAGCGTGAAATCCTCGACGAACCAGTCTTGGCGGTCAAACTTGGCGCTCCAGCGTTGTTTAGCGGCGAATTCCGCACGGTCTTCGACATCGGTCGTGGTTGAGAGATAGTTGTCATGACGGGCCACCAGCCGGCCGTCCTTGGTGATCACCAGGTCCGGCTCGATATAATCGGCCCCCATTTCGATCGCCAGCGCATAAGCCGCCAGCGTATGTTCGGGCCGTTCGCCGCTGGCTCCCCGGTGGGCAATGATCAGGGGCGGAGCGCCGTCAAGCGTCGGGTAAGGACTCGGCTGCTGGCTCATACCGTCCTTTTCCCACATGCCGTTGCAGGCCGCCAGCCCGATCGCTGTAAGAATGATGGTGAATCTTTTCAATAACCCTCTCCTACTCGGCGGCTGGCAGCTTATGGCACATCGGCCGGCCACAACAAGTTCTTGTCAAGGTGCGCCGGCCGGTTATTGTGGCCCTCTTGGCGGCTGGAAATGCGACCAACACCGGCCGCGGATTGGGGAGAAGCCAGTGCGCCGCACCCTATTGATCGTCTTCGGGCTGATAATTGGATCGGTCGTGGTATGGCTGAACCTAAAGCCGGGCGAGTGGGGCGCCGAGCACGAACCGTCAGCGGCCGACCTGATGGCGCCGCTTCAGGCGCCGGATTTTGCCGCTTACATCGAGGCCAGCCGGCGGATGATTGTCGAGGCCACGGCCGCACTGAAAGAACCCCCCGGACCGGAACAGATCGAACGGCGGCTGCCGTTCGTCCTTACCCCCGATCCGGCTACCTGTCCGCCCAGCGGCAGCGGCCTGCCGCGGCGCGGCGTGCTTTTGGTGCATGGGCTTTCCGATTCGCCTTACCTGGTGCGCGATATCGCCCACGCCTTTGCCGATCGCTGCTACTTGGCCCGGGCCGTCCTTTTGCCCGGACACGGCACCGTACCGGGCGATCTGCAGCGGGCCGGGCTCGAAGCGTGGATGGCGGCTGTAAGTTACGGCCTTGAAAGTTTTGCCGGGGCCATCGACGGCCCCCTTGTGCTGGCCGGCTATTCCATGGGGGTCGGCCTGGGTGTCCTCCAGGTGATTGAAAATACCACCGCTGACAGTCCAGAGATCGCCGCCATCGTCGGCTTTGCGCCGGCCCTGCATGGTCCCCTTGATCCTACGGACGCTCGTCTGGCCTTCCTGCAACTGGTCTCGGACTTTCCCCGCTTTCAGTATTACGCCGTCCGCCGCCAGATCGATCCGGTCAAATATGAAAGCTTCGCGGTTGCCGCAACCTTCGAGTATATGGCTCTGCAGGACCGGATTGGCGATTTGGTGAGTGGGATGCCGTTGAGCATTCCGTTTTTTGCAGTGGTGAGCGAGGCGGACCTGACGGTGCCTCCGGCCAATATTCTTGACTTCTTTTGCCATCGGGTCGAGGGCCGGCGGCGTTTGGAGCTCTATAGCAACCATGGCCAGCGGCTTCTGCCATGCAAGAATATCTTCCTGCGGCGCGCCGCCTGGCCGGAGGATGGGGTTCTGGAGATCACCCATGTCGGCATTACCAACGCCCCTGACAACCCGGTCTATGGTCGCCAGTCCGGTGCCTATGTGAACTGCCACCATTACCAAAACGAGGATGAAGCCCTATATCGGGCCTGCCGCGATCCGGCAAACCGGCCGCAAAACTCAAGGATCCGCTACGGTGAGCCGAGCCCTGAAAATCTGCAACAGCACCTCATTCGCCGCGGCATGTTCAATCCGGATTTGGCAAGCTTAATGAGCGAATTGCTGGACTGGCTGGATCAGACCCTGGGGGCCGGAACCTAGTTACGCTTCGCCGCTAAAGTGATCTGGAAAATGACCCGCGGACCCCGGCCGCGAGCGAGATGGGAGGGATCTCATTTGACCCGCTACCAGGATCCACGGGTTTCGGCGGGCAGCCCTCAATATCAGCAGACTCAAAGCTCGGACCGGCCGTGATCGTACACTTTGCCGGTGGCTGCCAGGCTCGAAGCAAGGTGGACATTCAGGCTCTCGATTGCCCGGGCAAGACCACCTTCGCTCCGCTCGGCCGGAGTCGAATCATCTAAGCGCCGCCTTGGAGGAGAGATTGTGAGTGAAAGATTGGCCATGACGAATTCCTTCCTTGGGCTTGAAAAGAGAATAACTGTTAACGAGCTTATAGAAGGTTATGTAATGTCCCTGCATAACTTGTCAAGTGGAGAACTCGGGTTAGCTGACTTTTTTACCGATGGCGACAGACTGTCAAATCGTAAAATTGGGGAAGGTTCATAAGTCAAAGCGCCTATTGATCCACAGCGCTGTCGTTTTTGTGGTGTTTTCGCTTTACGGGTTTGTCGTCCGCGGAATTTTGCTTGAAGGCACCTACAATAAAGTGCCGGGCCCGATCAAACCTTGTTGAACCGTGCGGCTTTTGGTGGCCTTTCACGGTCCGGGCATGTATGGCTAGTGGCCACGCAAGAATAACAGCAGCGTGCCAGCGAGATGAATTTTCCGTTTACTCAATCCGGTGGCCAACCACCGATAATCGACCAGAAATGGCTGATCATTGAGCGCTGGCGCATTGACAGACTTAGTGGTGAAGTTGTCGATCTTGGTGGAAAGCGCGGCGCCCGCCGGCTAGAGCCGACACCCCTGCGTTTGCTGCTGCTGCTGGCGCGAAACGCCGGCCGGACCCTATGCCGGGACGAACTTGTTGCCGCCATCTGGCACCGGCACTTCATTAGCCAGGATTCACTGAATACCGCGATCCACCAAATCCGTCAGGCGCTTGACGATAACGCCCGTCAGCCACATATCGTGCAAACCATCCCGGGTATCGGCTACCGGCTGATCGCCGGGGTCAGCGAGGGGCGGGCGGCGTCGGGCGTCAACATAAATCACCATCGGCACCTCAAAAGATTTGCTGCCGGATCTGTGGCCATTGCCGCTGCTGTCATGTTGCTCTTTCTCGCCTCACCCGGCAGCTTCGACAATCGGGCGGCAGCACCTCTACTTACCCCTACCCTATCTTTTTTCGATGACGCGGCGGCTCCGGAATTGGGCCATCGGTTCGCGCGGCAACTCGCAACTCTGGTCACCAAACTGGCGCCGCCGCAGCCACCGGCTTCGGCTCAAAGGATTCTGATCGAGAGCTCGATTCACGAAGAAAATGGTCACTTCGAGGGCTACGTACATGCCCTCACCATAGAGCGTGATGAGATTCTCATGTCGCGCCGCATCCGCCTGTCCCCGAGCCTGGCCGATCCGATCCCGTCAGCCGATTTACGGGCCCTGGAAATGACGCTTCGCGAACTCGGTGCGCCCGGGCCGCGGAGCAATCTCGCCAGCCTTAAGACAGCCGACCGCGCGGCATTTTTGAGAGCTCTCGTTCAGGTCAGGGAAGACGGCTACAGAGGCGTGATGACCGCCAGTGCGACGTTCGCAGGGCTGCTGGATAGCTATCCGGATAATTTGCGCCTGATGATGGCCGACGCCGAGGCTAACCTTGAGATCTTCGAGCTCGGCAGTTTTTCAAAGAAACGGCTGTCGCGGGCTAAGGGACTGGTCGAAACCGCCCTTGCCTTGCCCATGCCGCACACCCTGAAGGGGGACGCACAGGCATTGCTGGCTCAAATTTATTTTCTTAAGGACCTCGATGTGCGGGCCGCCGAAGCGGCATTCGAGGATGCCTTGGTACTTTCCCCACGAAACCGCAAAGCAAGGGCACGTTACGCCCGTCTGCTGCGGGCCCGCGGCCGGTTTGACGCGGCGATCCGCGAGTTTGCCTATCTGGCCGCCGAATTCGACGACCCGTCGGCGCGTCTCGAGCTGGTGCGCACCCATTACTACGCTGGACAATACGAAACGGCGATCGAGGGGGCGCTGGCGCTGGCCGATGCGGCTGACGGGAAGACCGGTGCCATGCTGCTGGCCGCCTCGGCGTACGAGGCCAAGGGAGATTTCGAGCAAGCTTATTTCTGGCTCAAGACGGCCTACGGCCAGAGCGACTACAAAAATGATTTCATGGCCCGGCTCGAAGTGACCTTCAAGGCAAACGGGCCGGCCGGATATTACGCCCTCATTCTCGATCGCATGCTCAAAGTGGAAGCCTCGGGGTTCAGCGTTTCGCCGGCCCGCATGGCTGGCTTGGCACTGGGTGCTAAGCGGATCGAAGCAGCCGAAGGCTACCTGGCCAAGGCCATCGAGGCCCGCGATCCGGGCCTTTATACACTGCGCCTGAGCCCGGTGTTCAAGACCTACGCCCGATCAAACCCCAACCAAGGTCTGATCAGGCGAATCAGCGCCGTGGCAAAGTCCTAGCGCAAACCTGCCGTTGTAGAAATGACTGCGAAGGGGATCACCGGTCGGTTGCTTTTTCTTGCTTTTGCGGGTCTTACCCAGTAATCGTATGGCCCCTAACAAATCAATAACAACAGACAGTGAGGTTCGAAATGTTTTCTAGGATAGTGAAGCTGTGCCTGCTCGCCGCGATGGTCGGTTTTTCGACTACTGCCGCGGCCGAAAAAGAGTGGGTTCAGACCAGTAACGAGATCGCCATGAAGGTGCTCGATTTACAGGTCAAATACGTCCCTGAATTTGCGGCCGCCCAGGGCATCGAAGGTTACGATGAAGAAATCTTCGATCTCAAGCCCAATATCACTGAGCGTCAAAACGCCGACACCCGGGCGATGATCGAGTGGCTGCAGTCCGAACTCGAAAAACAAGAGCATCCGCTGGTCCGCCAGGACATCGAGATCATGATCAAGGCGCAGGAGGATAATATCCTCTCGAACGACCTGCAGGAAAAATACCTGATCACTTATTTCAACGGTCCCCAGGCCATTTTCTTCGGCTTTAATACGCTTTTGGACAAGCAGGTGGCGGCCGAACGAAAGCAAGCGGCAGTCACGCGCCTGCGCCGCTATGCAGGGCTGGAAGAGGGCTACGAGCCGATTACCGAGCTGGCAAAGGCCCGCATTTCAGAGACCTTTGACAAGGATCTGATTGGGCCCTTCCGCGGCAAAGTCGAGCAGGATTTGCAACGCAGTCCGCAAATCGTGGCCGGAATTCGCGCCATGTTCGAAGGCAGCGAACTCGAGGGCTGGGAAGCGCCTCTGGCATTGTTCGAAGAACAGCTGGCCGACTATTTGGAATGGGTAAAAGCTGAAGTGTTGCCGCGCAGCCGCGACGATGCGCGCCTGCCGCTGCCGCTTTACGAAAACTCGCTCCGCAACTGGGGTGTCGATGCCGACCCGCAAGACCTGATCCGGGTCGCTTCAGCGGCGTTTTTGACCATTCGCAATGACATGCAGGCTCTGGCGATTCTGGTGGCCGAAAAGAACGGTTATGAGGTCACCGATTACCGCGATGTCATTCGCAAACTCATCGACGATCAGATTCCAGGCGACCAGATGCTTGAATATTACACCAGCGTCATGGCCGAGATCGAAGTGATCGTCAAACGCGAAAAGCTGATGACCATCCCCGAGCGCCCGGCCGTGGTGCGTATGGGAACCGAGGCCGAGACCGCCGCCCAGCCGGCGCCGCATATGCGGCCGCCGCGCATGATTGGCAACACCGGACAATATCCGGAGTTTGTCCTGCCGAGATTGAAGCCCAACGAGGACGGCACCTGGCCCAAGAACGACGAAGGTTTTAAGGCCAATGCCTGGACCCTGTCGGCCCACGAGGCGCGCCCGGGTCACGAGCTGCAGTTTTCTGCAATGATCGAAAACGGTGTCTCGATCGCCCGCATCACCTTCGCCTTTAATAGCGCCAACGTTGAAGGCTGGGCGCTTTATGCAGAGCTAATAACCAAGCCCTATATGCCGATCGAAGGTCAGCTGATTTCGCTGCAATGGCGCGGCGTGCGGGCAGCCCGCATGTTCCTCGATCCGATGCTCAATCTGGGCCTCATTCAGCCTGAAGAAGCCAAGCGCTTTTTGATGGAAGAGGTGGTGGTCCCGGAAGCAACGGCGCAGAACGAGATCGAGCGTTATACCTTCCGCATCCCCGGTCAGGCCACGGCCTACTATTATGGCATGACCAAGCTTCTTGAGATCCGGGCCGAGGCGGAAATAATGCTGGGCGGCAAATTTGAACGCTTGGCTTTTCACGACTTCATCCTCGAGCAAGGCATGCTGCCGCCGGCCATCCTGCGCAAGGCGGTCATGGAACAATTCGTGGCGCCTCAGCTGGCCGAATAGTTCAACTATCTATGGGCAAGGCAGTGCGGTTCGCCGCACTGCCTTTTTCCTTGCCGGGCACTGCCGGGCCAAAGGGGCTCTGAAATGTGGTCTGACGGCCTTGCCGCTCTATGCGAAAAGTGAACTCGCTTAGCGCAGTCAAAACAGTAATTTTGTGCCTCCCCGGCCCTCAACCTTGTCACTCTTCGTGCCCCGCTCTAGGCTGCCGGCAGCAACCAACGAGAAGGGGAAACCAAGATGTCGGTTGAATTCACCATGCTGCTTTACAGCGTCGTCCTGACCTTTGTCCTGATCATGATCCCGGCCACGATTTCGCTGCGGGCCAACGGAATGCCCGTTGCGGCCGGATCACGGGACGATTGTGCCGAGCCCTCGATCTACTGCAAGCGGACGCTGCGCCTGCGGGACAATATGTTCGAGAATATGCTCTTGTTCGCGCCTGTGGTGCTGATGGCCGCGGCCATGGACGTCAGCAATGCGACGACCGTGCTTGGGGCACAGATGTTTTTCTATGCCCGGGTTGGTCACGCGGTCGTTTATCTGGGCGGCTGGCCCTGGATCCGTACCGCACTGTGGGCGGTCGGCCTCGTCGGCACGGTGATGATCGCCATCGAGCTTCTCTAACGGCCCGGCAGCCAGTCGCGGCGGCGCGGATGGTCTACCAGATGCCCTTGAACAGGCGCCAGGGGGTTTGCCGCATATATTCGCGGTAGGCCTCGCCGCGCGCCTTCAATAACTGGGCCTCCTCGAACGGTATGAAAAGAATAAAGCTGCAACCGACCAACAGCGCGAACAGCAACTGTCCGGCTTGCGGGTGGATCATCACCGAGGCCAGACCCATCAGGGTCCCGGCCCGGTACATCGGGTGGCGGACCTGAGCGTAGGTACCCTCTGTAAAAAGCGGCGTTTCCTCGCCGACCGTATGCGAAAGCTCGCTGCCGGGCATGCCGATCAGCGAATCGAGCATCTCGAAATTGGCGAACTCAAAGAACGCGAATGCGGCCAACAGAACAGCGCAGGTGCCGATGAACGCCAGCCAGTCGGGCGAGGCATATTCGAATCCCGGCACCGGCCGGTGAAACCAGTAGACCGCCAAAAAGGTGACGATCGAAATGACGATATAGATCTGGCGCTCCACTGGCGTGCCGGCCCGGGGCCCATAGACCGCCTTTTTAAAGGCTGGCATGGTCATGACGATATGGACGACGATAAAGGCGGCATAAATCCCCATATTGAACCCGTAGTTTTCGATCGGCGCCGCAGCATCGTATTTCCAACCGATGATAAACATGGCGCCGGTGATCATCAGTCCTAGAAACGCGAACAACCGATATGCTTTGGCAATCATACTCCTCTTCCCTGGTTGAATATTCCCTGGCAAACGACTATTCGCCTTTCGGACTTACTCGATTGTAGAGCCCCTCGATATTCAATGGCAGCCAGGCCTCGTACTGACCCCAATCCTTGTAGGCCTCCATGGCCACCCGGGCTTGGGTCTCCTCAAGGCTCAGGCCGTCGTTCACCGCCTGCCCCACGGCGGCATAAATTTCCTCTATATAGCGCCGATGGTCGGCCAGGTCGGCCTTGGTGCCCATAGGTCCGTGGCCGCCGATGAAAATGTCAAACTCGAGCGCCTCGACCGCCTTCAGGCTGTCGATGACGGCGGGGAAATGGTAGCTCGGGAAATTGCGGTAGGGCAGCCTTTTGACGGTCGCCATATCGACCACAAAGATCGCCTTCTCGGCCGGGAAGCGGACGACGATCAGATTATCCGTATGGGTCGGGCCGGGATAGATGAACTCGACCACCTGGCCGGCGAAGGGCAATTCATAGCGCTGGTCAAAGGTGATTGTCGGCGCCGTCGTATGACCGCTTTTCTCGATCTCGGGAGCGGCTCGCGTTTGAGCCAGAAACTCGGCCGTATCGGCGAACACCTGGCCGCCGGAGGTGTGATCCGCATGATGGTGGCTATAGGCGACCATGATCACATCCTTGCCAAAGCGGGTCTTGATCTCGCCCTTGACCCAGGTGGCGGCGCCCTCGCTGATCGGATCGACCAGCAGCACGCCCACCTCACCGACCAGGAAGACCCCGTAGTGGAAATTGTTCTGAAAGCGATAGAGGTTGCCGGCCACGTGCTCGATCGCCCGTTGCGGCTCACCTTGCGCCCAGGCACCGCCGAAACTGGCCAGAAATAGTGACATCACCATGAAGAATCGAAGCATCGGAACCCCTCCTGCGGATTATTCGAATTGTGAAGCCTGATTGAAGCACAAATCGCCGTGCCCTGCAAAAATAAGCTCTTCCGCGTTTTTGTTTCCGAAAGCCCTTTGGATTTGTTAGGCTTTTGGCTCGATAGTGGAGGATAGCAGTGGGCAACTTATTCGCGGAGATGAAACGCCGCAACGTGGTGCGGGTGGCGATCGCCTATGTGGTGGTTGGCTGGGTGATCATGCAGATCATCGACGTGGTGGTCGAACCCCTGCGCCT
>JADFIA010000048.1 GCA_022566895.1 Pseudomonadota bacterium | reverse complement strand
TTGCTCTCTCGAACTTGGCCACCATCGCGCTTCACAACGAGATGTTCGATGCTGCCGAAAGCGCCATCGAGCGGCTCGCTGTGCAGCTGATCAAGAATGCCGAGTCGGTGGACAGCGATGAGCAGTTGTCGACCCAAAGGGCGAATGTTGCCTCCTGGCAAGGCCGACTGGCGGCCCGGCGCGGCGATTTCGCGCTGGCGCGGCAAAGGGCTAAGGAAAATACTGAACTTCTGGAGCCGGTCAGCAACGCCCGCAAGCTGGAGCCCTATCACAACCTGATGGGCCTGATCGCCCTTAAAGAGGGCAACTACGCCGCAGCGGTTGCCCAGTACGAACAGGCCGATCACCGGAATACGATGTATATCCGCTATCACCTGGGCCTGGCGCTGGTTGGGGCCGGCGAAGAAGAGCGGGCCAAAGAGGTCTTCACCGAAGTGGGTTTGTGGAACTTCAACTCGGTCGGTTTTGCGCTGATGCGCAAGGACGCGCTACGCCGCGCCGGTCTCCTCTAGGCGGCAATTGTCGGAATGGGTATGGCCGGGTCCGGCATTCGGGCCCGGCTAACCGCCCCCGGCAGCCGCCACCGCTTCGAGCTCCTTGAGGCGGGCCTGTTGGACAATTTTCCAGGCCTCGTAATCGGCCAGCAACTGAGCATATTCGGGCTGTTCGCGTAATTCAGCAAAAACCGGATCAATTTCGAGCCCGGCACCGAGACGCCCATCTTTCACAAGTTTCCGCAGGATGTGAAATGCTTCGCTAAATTTACGCTCAAAAGCGAGAATACCAGCTCTTTGATAGGCCATCGGGGCGGCGCCCTCGTTTTCAATACCCCCGGCAATCGCCGCTTGATGTCGCACCTTGGCAGCTACCAGCGTTTGTTCAGCTTTCGTTTGGTCGCCGAAGCGCCGGTAGGCTGCGGCCTGACCCACTGAGAAATCGAAGGTCATAGCAGGTCCAAGCAGCTCCTGAGCCTTCTCAAAATATGAGACGGCGGTCGCCAGATCGCCCGCAATGAGCTCGACGAGGCCCCTATAGCCGTGGGCCATACCGTCCCCTGGCGACGATGGCCAATTGGCGCGGGCGAAGACTAGTGCCGCATCGAAATCACCGCGGTAAATCTCTCCCACGCCTTCGAGCGGCGTCCCTCTGAGGGTCTCGTAAGCCGCTTCAGCGAGACCGATATTTGCGAGTTCGGCGCTCAGCTCAAGGACCACAATAAATCCTTTTAGCGCTAGCGCCTGGCGGTAGGCCATAATCGCTTCGGCGATCTGACCCTTTGCCGCATGGATACTGCCGCTATCTATCGGGCCCCAATAGGAATTGGGCTCGATGAGCCGCATTTTTTCAGCTACCACCCCGGCTTCGTCGAGACGCCCTCGGGCGATCAGCGCCCCGGCCAGATTATGATTGATGATCATCGACAGGGGATCGAGCGCCGCTGCCGTCTGGGTGGCGTCGAATGCTTCGTCAAATCGTGCGATCGAGTTCATCGCTAAAGAATACCAATGCCAGGCCTGGGCAGCGTTGGGATTACTTTCGATTGCCCGCTTGAAATGTGGCAGCGCATTTGCGGCATCCCCCCGATTTGAATACCAGATGCCAAGTGAAGCCTGCGCTTCGGCCAGGTCCGGGTCGAGCTCCAGAGCCCGGTCGAGGGCGCCGCGGGCCCGTTCGATAGCTTGCTGGTGCGGCATCTTTCCGTAGGAGCGCTCGGAAAGGAACTGATAGGTATTGCCGATCCCCACCCAGGCCGGCGCATAGTTGGGATCGAGCTCGATGGCGTGGCGGAAGCTTTCAAGCGCTACGGCCAGGGATTCGCGGGTCCGTTTTTCAAGACTGTGGCGGCCCAGAAGATAGGCGCTATGGGCCTCCATATTGAGCGTCGGGATGGTCATCTCTGCCGCTGTCATTTCAGCGGCGATCCCCAAGGTTTCCTTCAAAGCGGTGACGATGGCCCGCGCAATCTCATCCTGCACGGCGAAAATATCGTCAAGATCGCGGTCGTAGGTCTCCGACCAAATGTGAAAGCCGTCCCTGCCATCGATCAGCTGGGCGGTGATGCGAAGCCGGTTGCCGGATTTGCGCACGCTGCCTTCGAGGACCGTCTCGACGCCCAGTTGTGCGGCGACTTTTTGGACGTCCTGGTTCTGGCCCTTGAACTGAAAGCTCGAAGTGCGGGCCGCCACACGCAGGTTCGGGGTCTTGGCCAGAAGGTTCAAAAGCTCTTCTGAAATGCCGTCGGCGAAATATTCCTGATCGCCGGCCGCCGACAGGTCGGCAAAGGGCAGCACGGCGATCGAAGTGCCGGCGCGGGCCGACACCACTTCGACCGGTGTGGCCAGGAATTTATCCCAGGCGAAATAGCCGAGGGCCAATACAAGCGCCACGATAATGATTCGATCCAGCTTGCGGCCGGTGTTGGAGCCCAGGCTTTCGTCCGCTTTGAGCTGGCCGGCGGGCTTGATTCCTTGGGGCGTCAAATCAAACGCCCAGGCCATGATAAGAGCAATGGGCAAGCCGATCGCGAGAAGTATGAGCACCACTTTGTCAAGCCAAACCGGCAACTCCAGGGTCGGCCCGATGACGTCGACAAACTGGATAATAATCCAGCTGGCGATCAGATAGGCGATGCCGACCCGGATCACATGCCGTCGTTTCAGCTCTTCAAAGAAGTTAGCCATGCCCTTTTTCTCCTGCCGCGCACCAAAAGACTATCATCTGGCGCGTCAAGCTTGAAGCCCCAAGCATCAGAGGGAAGTTCAGTCAGCAACCTCAACCAGGTGGCGCTTTCTGGCCGGTCTCCAGTATTTAAGCCGCCGCCCGTTGCCGTCCTTGAAAAAGCCCGCCAGGATGACCAGGAAATCGAGCACCACACCGACCAGAAAAAATCCGCCCGTCAAGAAATAGAGAATGCCAAGAAAAGGCCGGCCCGTATAGAAACGGTGGAACCCGAAGATGCCCATCGGCGGCAGGCACAGGAAAAGCGTCAGGCGGCGGCTTTTGGGCGAAAACTCTTCCTCGAGTCGCACAGCGGGTTCCCGCTCTGCATCCGGGCCGAGCGGCAGCGGAAGGGGTTCAGGGGCCGGCTCGGGCTTGGCGCCCAGAACTTCCGTGACCGCTTGGCTCGTCACTTCGGCCACCTCGTCCATCAGCGCGAAGGGCTTATCGAGGGTACGGTCGAAGCGCTTGGAGAAGATCCGCGCCCCGCGGTCGTCGACCAGGTGGATCGATATACGCACCTCGTTGCCGGTCTGGCGGACGGTGCCCTCGATGATGTGGCTGGCCCCGGTGCGCCGGGCCAGTTCGCGGGCACTGACGGCGCTATCGGTGTCCTGATGAGTCAGCGTAATCACCCCGGGCACCAGGCCCAGATGCGAGATGATATCGTCGGCCAGCCCGTGCAGAAAATCGCTGTCGGCCGGCCCTTCGCCCATCAGACGCAGCGGCATCAGAGCGATCACCGGCTGGTCGCCGAACTCCGGCGGCGGCAGATTGCCGAGCGGCTGGGGTGCTGCTTCCTTGGGCTCGAGGCCGAGGATCGAACGCACGATGCCGGTGCCATTGGTGAAGAACAGCGTAACCGTGGCCCCCACCGATCCGAGGGCGCCGAGGATGGTCGCGTTACTCTCCAGAAATTGGAAAATCGTATCGATGATAGTCTTGCCCTCTCAGGTTATGGAATCTATTCGCATACGAAATCGTCAACGCCCAGCGGCCGGCAAAAGTCCGGCCAGCCGCGGATGCGCCACAGATCGACAAGTCCGTTGCGCCGCAGATACTGCTTGATTTCTGCCTGCTGCAACATGGGGCGATAGTGGGCCCGCCACATGAAACTATGTTCGAGGGTGCTGTTATTGGACAGAGTTTCCGCAAAGCGGACAAAAATATCGCCCCGCTGGAGCCACAGCGAACCGAAGGCTGTGGGGTAATAGTGACCCTGGTCCAAGGCCGCCTCCAGCTGTGCGTCTGCTGCGGCGCGGAGCTCCGTGTCCTCGGGGCCAAAAAGAGACTCAACCATCGTTTCGAATGGCTGGTCAGGGGTTCCCATACGGCGGAGAAAGGTTCGAAAAGACCCTTTGGCGGCCACAAGGTCGCGATTCATGTAATGGTAAGTAAACTCGGTGTTAAGTGCGAACGTCCAGCCAAGCACGAGCGCCTGGCGCGAATTTTCCGCCATCTTTTCGTAATCGCCTGCGGCCCCATTTAGAAAAGCCATCCAGCCGTAATTGATGCCGGTCGCCGGGCCTAATCGAATGGCTTCTGTCAATTTCTCCGTGGCCTCCGAGGTGTATCCACGCGAATCGAGGATGACGCCCCACCACAGCCAACCGGTCTCATTGTGCGGATCAAGTCCGACTGAGCGTTCGATTGCCGCCAGCGCTTCCAGACCGCGGTGCCGGTTACTGGCAACCAGCGCCCTGACCGCCCAACCCTGCGCCAGATCGGGATCGAGGGTGATGGCTCGCGAAGCGGCCCGCTCGGCCCGGTCCTCATACTCGTTACGGTCGGCGCTTGGCGTGTAGGAGGGGTAGAGAGCGAAGCTGGCGCCCAGATCGGCCCAGGCCAGGGCGAATCTGGGATCGAGATCGACCGCTTTACGCAGACGATCCGAGGCGGCATCGAGATTCGCCGTGCCGCGCTGCAAAAGAAGATGGTGCCCCTGCAGGTACAGTCTGTAGGCCTCGACATTATTGGTCGGGGGCCCTGACGCGGTGTCGGCGGTGCCGATCAACTGCACCTGGAGGGCCCGGCCGATGGCACTGCTGATATCGTCCTGGATGGCGAAGATATCGTCGAGCTCGCGGTCGTAGCTCTCTGACCATAGATGGCGATCGGTCGCTACTTCAATCAGCTGCGCGGTGACGCGTATCTGATTGCCGGCGCTGCGTACAGACCCCTCGACCATATGGGTTACTCCCAAACGCCCGGCGATCTCAGGCAAAGACAGCTTGCTGCCCTTAAAGGCGAATGAAGACGTGCGTGAGGTCACGCTAAGAGCCTCGACGCGCACCAGGGTGTTGAGAATCTCCTCGGCGATGCCGTCGCCGAAATATTCCTGGTCCTGGGCTGCGGACATATCGGTAAAGGGCAGGACGGCAATCGAAATCGCGCCTTGTTTTTGCGTTCCGTCCACGGGAACACTCGACGGTGGGCCGGAGGCGCGCTCCCAGATGAAATAACCAAGCGCCACAACCAGGGCCCCGATGATGACGAAATCCAGCTTGCGTCCGGTCGAATGGGTGATCGAGGCATCGGCGTCAACCTCGTCGGCCTTCTTAACGCCTGCGGGCGTGATCTCGTAGGCCCAGGAGAACAGAAGCGCGATCGGCAGACCGACGAGCACCAAAACAATGAAGAAGGTCGGCACCCAGTCGGGCATGCCCAGCCTTGGCGCTATGGTATCGATGGCCTCGATGATCAGCCAGCCGACCACCACATAGGCGATCGCCACCCGGACCACATTCCGCCGCTTTAATTCTTCGAAGAGCTTTCCCACGCGCCCATACCTCCCTGTGCCGCGCCGAGACTAGCATCTTTCAATCTTTTGAGGGAATACGGCAGTTGACCGTGGAACCTGTAATGTCCGCTTTGGGTCAAAAGCGGACTCTTTCATAGCTAGACCTTTGGCTTGGCGCCGTCCCAAAGCGTTCGGATTGAATTAGGCGAACCATCCGCGAATCTCTACACTGCGCCAAAGACTCCTGACGGGATTAGTGCGCATGTCTGAAAAGCAACAAACCAGCAGCATCGGCGGGTCCGAGAGGACAAGGCCGCGCGTGGTGATCGTCGGTGCCGGTTTCGGCGGCCTCTCGGCGGCTCGCGGGCTGCGGCGCGCGGAGCTCGACGTCACGATCATCGACCGCCAGAACCACCACCTGTTCCAACCCTTGCTCTACCAGGTGGCCACGGCGGCGGTGTCGCCGGCCGACGTGGCGGTGCCCGTCCGCTCGCTGTTCAGAGGCGACAGGAACATACGGGTGCTCATGGACGAGGTGATCGATGTTGATGTGGAGGGTAGAGTCGTCCTCTCACGGTCCGGGCGCTACAAGTACGACTACCTCGTTCTGGCGACCGGCTCGGAATACACCTATTTCGGACAAAACCGCTGGCGGGCCCATTCGGTATCGCTGAAAACACTGGAAGACGCGCTGATCATGCGCGAGCGAATCCTTCTCGCCTTCGAGCGGGCCGAGATGGAGGCGGACGAGGCGGAGCGACGCAGACTCATGAGGTTCGTCATCATCGGTGGCGGTCCGACCGGAGTGGAACTGGCGGGCGCTATCGCTGAGTTGGCAAAGAGCACGCTGGTCCGCGATTTCCGGCATATCGTGCCTGGCGAGACGGAGATCATTCTGCTGGAGGCCGGCCCGAGCCTACTGAGCGAGTTCCCCCAGCGCCTGACCGATTTCGCGCAGCGGGCCTTGGAGCGGAAGGGCGTGACGGTTCGGCTGGAGACGCCGGTCAAGGACATCCGGGACGACGGCGTCGTCGCTGGCCGGGGCGACGCATTAATTCGTGCGGCGACCGTCCTCTGGGCCGGCGGCACCAAGGCCGGGGTGGTCAGCGATTGGCTCGGCGCGGAGGCTGATCGAGCGGGCCGCGTCAAGATCGGCGCTGACCTCTCGGTCCCGGGCCATCCGGAGATCTTCGTGATTGGTGACGCGGCCCGCTGCGCACCCCCTGGCGAGGCACCGCTGCCGGGGGTGGCACCGGTCGCCAAGCAACAGGGCGTCTACGTGGCCAAGACAATCCGACAACGGGCCGCGGGCGGGCTCTCGTCGGAGCCCTTCAGTTACCGGGATGAAGGCATGCTGGCAACCATCGGCCGCGGCGCTGCCGTGGCTAACCTTCGCTGGATCAAGTTGACGGGCTGGATCGCCTGGATGTTCTGGGGCCTGGTGCACATCTACTTCCTGATCGGTTTTCGCACCAGGATGATGGTCTTTCTCAACTGGGTCTGGGCCTATTTCACCTACGGTCTCGGCGCGCGGCTCATCACGGGGCGCCAGACGACACAGCGGCCTGATCCGCCGAGCGATAGCCGTGACTCCTGAGGATTTCCGCGAAGAGGCCCGAAGACGGACGGGCGCGGGACGCAACAGAAATCATTGGAGGCGGAAATGACTGACCGCCCCTATGCGCCAGCCACACTTGCCGAGCGGTGGGATAAACAAGAAATTCATCAAGACAAAGGTCGAGCCATGAAAGAGTCCGCTAATAGCCATAAGCGGACAGACGGTTACCAACGCGCAGCCGGATCAGCCTAATCTTTTGTTGTCCTGGCCAGGACGGCATTGAGCGGGAAATCGAGGGCGTCGCCGTCATCGCAATAGTCCCCAAACCTTTCCTCTGAGACAGGTTGGTTCTGCTATGATGCTCAATTCTCCTCGTGGCTCCGCCTATTGATCCTTAGTCTTGAACTGGACGGCCTCATCCGATCCGCCGGTGGCGTCTCCTTCACTGTATGAATGTGCGCCCGCGCCGGCCAGTTTTCCGCCTTGAACGATCAGATATTCATCCCTTATCGGTTTACCATCAAACCAGCACTCCAGGATCTCCCTTACACCTGCAGCGTATCGTGCCTGAGCCGTAAGCGACGTTCCAGAGGTGTGCGGTGTCATCGCGTGGTGGGGCATACGCCGCCATGGGTGGTCCCTGGGCGGTGGCTGCGGAAACCATACATCGCCAGCATAGCCCGCTAGGTGACCCGTCTCCAGCGCTTTTGCAACAGCGTCCCTATCACAGATTTTTCCTCGGGCCGTATTTACGATATAGGAACCACGCTTCATCCTGCTTATCAATTTCTGGTCAAAAAGATGTTCTGTTTCTGGGTGAAGCGGGCAGTGAATGCTCACTATGTCGCAAGCCTGCACTAGCGACTCCACATCCTCGTGAAACGTGAGCTCGAACTCTTTCTCGACCTCGGCCGGTAGCCTGTGCCGATCAGTGTAGTGAAGTTCCACGTCAAATGGCTTCATGCGCTTGAGCACGGCAAATCCAATGCGCCCGGCACCGAGGATGCCGATACTCATGCCTTCGACATCGTACGATCTGGCAACTGCGTCGGCTATATTCCATCCACCTTTTATTACCCAGTCGTATTGGGGGATGTAATCGCGCACAAGCGCCAGGATCATCATGACGGTGTGCTCCGAAACGCTGATGCTGTTGCAAAAGGTGACCTCGCACACCGTTATGTTTTTGTCGATCGCTGCCTGCAGATCAACATGGTCCGAGCCGATCCCGGCCGTGATCGCCATCTTGAGCTCGGGAGCTTTCGCAATCCGTTCGGACGTCAGGTACGCCGGCCAGAATGGTTGAGAAATCACGACGTCAGCGTCAACCAATTCCTTCTCGAACGCCGAATCCGCGCCGTCCTTGTCGGACATCACGACGAACTTGTGACCGCGCTCTTCCAGAAAGCTTCGCAACCCGAGCTCCCCTGAGACACAACCGAGGAGGTCGCCGGGTGAAAAATCGATGCCACTTGGAGAAGGCATCAACTGTCCGTCCGGATACGCCGCCAGTGTTGGAATGCTATCGCGCGCATATTTCGGCGGGTAACCTTCTACAGGGTCATCATAGAGTACGCATACAATCTTACGTTTTTCGTTAGGCCCTTTCATTTTTCCGACCTCCTTCCGCCCTACCGCAGCCTGGCTATCTAAAAGTCCTTCGGGGAATTGTTCCGTGGCTTCTCGCAGGAAGCGAAGATTTGTGGCGTTCCGTCCCGGTCTTTTGGTAGGTTTGGCATTGTCGTTATTTTTTGAGACTTCTCTATACATCAAACCGCTGGGAAATTCTGATTATTTCCAAAATTGGGCTTTTTCAAGCGATCAGGAATGTCCGCTTTGGGTCAAAAGCAGACTCTTTTTCTGGATTTTTTTAAATTTTGAAATGATTTTTCCAAAACGAAATCAAAAAACCATGTTGCCTAAACGCATTGGCTTTATTATTTGTGAATATTGACACAAGCAAGAGGAATTGCATGAACAACTCTAGCCCCCCCTGGGGGAATTCGTTTCTGTGGATTTCTCAGGGACACACTATTGTTTGAATTTTAATAACATCCCTGTTTTCCGCAGTTTATCTTGCAATCTTGAATTACCAGCGGGGTTTCAAAGGGTGTTGAGCAAGTTGTTAAACGCTTGCTTAACACACCCTCAAAGCCTAAAAAGAACAAGGACAAAAAGAAAAATCCAAAGAAAAAATAGGGGGACAAAGCAATGGCCGATGACCCATTTAGTGGATCATTTGAGAATGGTCAGCCACGCGACCCAGCGCATAAATGGTACAAAGACGACCCCATGAGCCCTGATCGTCTTGCTCAGGTATTAACGGAGGTTCTCAAAGAGCGAGGCGTGGAAAACTATTTGATTCGTGTCGAATTGATAAACCAGTCTAGCCAAGGTAAAAAACTCCGATAAGAAAACAGAAAAGATTCTGGATGACGCACTGCGTCGCGCTCTTAATACACCACCTAAGCCCAATAACGGCGCTTTGACCGTCTGAACATTGGAATACATCGAGATTGCAAAGAGTCCGCTAATAGCCATAAGCGGACATTGGATCAAGTGTTAGAAATCCGGAGATTTCCCGGATCGCTCGTTGGGGTCTGCGCGTCACACCATTTTCTCAAATGGTCAGATCACGAAAAATTCACTTCAACTAGAGTAACCCGACGTATAAAATTGCGTGATGAATACCGCCAAGCAAAATTTGCAAATTGTGCATCTCGTAGATTTCCCTGACGCAGCGCCGACACTGGCAAAGTGGTTCGTTGAAGAGTGGGAGCCGTGGTACGGCACCGACGGCCAGGGTGATGCAGAACGTGATCTCGCAGATTGTTGTAACAAAAATAATCTGCCGATTTGTTTGGTTGCTTTCGACAGGGACGGCGATGTGCTTGGCACTGCCGCGCTTAAACCCGATTCAGTTGGCAGTGAACTTGGTGTGGGTCCCTGGTTGGCAGCCGTGCTCGTCGGTAAGGGCCATCGAGGCAAAGGAATCGGGACTGCTTAACCCCCAAACGCCTCATCAATCGGGGTATTGGCCTGGTGATTGACGTAGTTTGAAAGCGTTTTCATGGTCACGCCGACCAAGAGCTCAAGATAATTTGCGGTGGTATAACCTTTCGCATAAAATGCTTCTAAAAGTGCCTGTTCCGGCCAGCCGCGGGTTTCAACAATGCTGCGGGTCAGCTTGGCCAGCGCGTCAAGTTTAGGATCCGTAAAGTCGCCTCCGTTCCGTGCCAAATCGATCAGGTCGGCGGAGACCTTTTTCATGGCAGCGATGGTGGAATGCGCGGCCAGACAATAGTGACAACCGTTGACGTTACTGATGGAAAGAGTAATTACTTCTTTTTCGGTCGCTGAAAAACTGGTCTTCTCAAAAAGGCCCATTAAGGTCTGGTAAGCCTCAAGGGTGACTGGTGATTCGGCCATGACGCGCATCAAATTGGGCACAAAGCCAATGCTTTTTTGGGCGCCGTTTAAAAGCTCTTTTGAAGCCTCCGGCGCGGTCTCGGTACTATGGAGTGGGAATGTAGTCATTTTGATTTCCTTATGGTTTAGGTTTGGGTTAGGTCATTGCTTTCCAAATTTGGGCGGTATCGGTGTACTGACGAAAGCGCCGAACACGTCCGCCTTTCAGGTCAAAAACGTGGGCCGCAGCGGCAGTAAATTTCTTGCCGGTTTCCTTGTGCCGCCCAAGGTATGAGCCGAGGACAATAATATTATCCCCCGCGTCCAGGTATTCCTCGATCTCAAACGACCAGGTTTCCCAGTCCTTTGCGAAAACTTCGAAAACGTTCTTCACCACTTCTTCAGGGCCACGACTGTGGCGGCCCTTCGGAAAGCCTTCATTTTGAATCCATTCCAGATTGGGATCGCTCAATTCGGCGAAACGATCCCAGTCCTTATTGGCAAAGGTTTCATAAAGGCTTTTGATGACATCTATATTGGACATGCTTTTCTCTTTCTTAAGAAAGGTTGTGTCCCGCGGCATGGCCACCGTCGACACGAAGCTCGATGCCGGTGACAAAATCAGATTCCAGAAGATATAAAATTGCGCTTGAGATATCTTCGGTTTCGCCAACCCGGCCGAGCAAATGAAGGCCTGCCATGCTATCGGCAGTGTCTTCACCCTCTTTTACATGCATCGGGGTCCGGATAATACCCGGGGCCACGGAATTGACCCGAATGTTGTCCTTTGAAAATTCCGCCGCCAGTTGCACCGAAACAGCCCGGATCGCACCTTTGGCTGCCATTGGTGCGGTTATATGCACACCACCAAGGGCATGGTCAAGCAATGTGGTGCCGATATTAATAACGTGGCCACCGCCCTGTTTTTTCAGCTCCGGAATAACCGCCTGGGTGGCAAAATAGGTGCCCTTCAGACCAATTGAGAGGAACTTGTCAAGGTGCTCCTCATCAACTTCCAGAAATGGCCGGGGTTCAAAAACGCCAGCATTGTTGATAAGCGCATCAACGCGGCCAAAAGATTTAACCGCTGCCGCAACCAGTTTTTTACCGGTTTCAATTTTGCCAATGTCACCTTGAACGGAAATTGCGTCTTCTGGTGAACCCAAATCAGCGAAGGCTTTATCCAGGCGTTCCTGGTTGTTGGCGTTCATCACCACCCGGTAGCCCTTATCCAAAAGGGTCTTGGTGAGGTTAAATCCGATGCCTGTCGAGGCCCCGGTTACGATTGCTACTTTTTTGTTTT
>JADFIA010000080.1:739-2455 GCA_022566895.1 Pseudomonadota bacterium | reverse complement strand
GTCATGTAATACAGATAGTACCGCCCGGCCTTCTTTCGATGCACGCAACAGAATTTCTCCTCCAACCGGCGCAGCTTTCTGACCACCGAGGTCTGCGGCACTCCGGTGAGGGCGCTTAGATATTGGGCCGGGACCCCGCCACGTCCGGCGCGAAACTCCTTATAGAGAGCATATAGCAAGCGCCTGGTATGCACGTCATGCTGGGCGGTACCGCCGAAAAATTCCTGTGCCGAGATGACGCTGTCGACGAAATCCTCAACCAGATCCAAGCTGTATTTGGCAGGTTCTCTAAAAGCCATTTTTTCCTTTAACCTAACGATTTCGTGTCTGATTGCTTTTCCATGGTTGATCACATTAAGTCTCACCGACGGCCCGGCGCCTTATTTAGGAAGTGCCAACGAAGGTGCAAGGGGCAGCGGCCGGATTTCAAAAAAATTTGTGATTAGGACGGCTGAGTTTTGAAGGCGGGGCCTTGATGTTGGCAGGTCCGGAACTTTTTTGAAGAGATCAACAAACCAAAGTGGTGAGTTCGCTTTTCGCACGGCAGATTGCCGCTCAGCCCTTATCAGACCGCACATCGCACCTGATCGCAACCAAAGTGGACAGTTCGATTGTTGTCCCGCCATGTGGCCCTTGCTATCACCTATGGCAAATCTCGGGTTCACAAGTGCGTTACAATGAAGAGTTGACTCATTTTCCATATTGAACCCTAAAGGGGTTTGTGATACATCTCTAGCGGGCATGTATATTGACCATGTGCCGTCAAATCCGAGTTTGCGGCCGGTGGTCAAGTGAGGAGAGTTGTGATGAAGTTAATCGCTTTGACCGCCTTAGCTCTGGCCATTTTCGGGGATGTGACGCCGGGTTCCGGGCACCTTCTGGCCATCGTCTCGAGTGTCCTCGCCGCCTTTGCCTTTGCCGGCGCGCCGATCCTATCGGTGGTTGCAGTCGGCACCAACGCCATGGCCGTGACCCTGCCGACCCCGCAGCTGGTGATCTATGATCTGATGAATTACGCCAGCGTCTCGAGCCGCATGGTTGATATTGACCCGGTGCCGTGGCAGTACGGGGTCCATTTTCTGATCGTCATCTTCGGCTTCCTGCGCTATTGGGACGCCCGCCAGGTGGCCTACGTCTGAGGCATTTGATCGTCCTTTGAGGTCGCTTTGGGCGCCCTAGCGCCCGCGGGCGCCGAGGCGGGCGAAGCCCAGGATGAGGGCGAAGACGTGAAAGCCGATGATCCAGAAATTGATCTCCGGCCCGCCTTCAAAGGCGAAGCCCTGGTCAAAAATATCGAAGATCAGAAACTGCTCCGAGGGGAACAGGGCGGCCAGAAAGTTATAGAAAATCACCCCGAAGGCGATCAGCACGGCGTCGGGAAAGGTCCAGGCCGCAAGCAGGCTCGAGACGACCGCAAAATAGATCGCCAGCTGCGGATCGAAGTCCGCATAACCGGCCAGGACGGCGGCAAAAACAGCGACGAATTTCATCATCCCACTCCGTCGTAGGGGGTTGGCCCGCGGTGCGCCCTTGGGCCGGCTCTTTGGCCACCGGGTCCGCTCACGTGGGCGGCCCGACCACACGATCCGTATGGCGTTTGAGGGCGTAAAGCAGCAAGCCCGCATGGCTGGCCAGCAGCCAGTAATTGGTCTCGATCGCGACCTCGGCCCCGGCCTCTGCAATCGCCTCGGCCATCCCCTCGGCCATCGGCGTCCT
>JADFIA010000080.1:0-731 GCA_022566895.1 Pseudomonadota bacterium | reverse complement strand
AGGCGGTGACCAGAAGATTATAGACCAGGGTCGAAAAACTCAGCCACAGGGCGCCGGGCATCGCCCAGACCGCCAGGCCGCCGGCCACAAGCCCCACCACCGGGCCGGTTTCGGGGACAAAATCACCGAGGCCGGCCAGAATAAAAGCCATCAAGGCGACGAGTTTCATCCATCGCACCCCAAAAGCCGCTCGCAATACTTCGGATAACTCCGGTCCTGCTGCGGACCGCGGCCCGGTTCAGCCGCGTACCTTGTCCTGGGCGTCCCAGAAGCGCAAGATGCCAAGCACCAGAATCAGGAAATGAACCGCCACCTGCCATGGAATTGGGTCGATATCGACCGTCTGGTCGATGGCGTTGCCCAGGTCCGCCAAATCTACAAAAATAAACCGCGGCGTGGGCACCGAAACGGCCAGGATATTGTATCCAACCGCGATCGTCGAGAGGATCGGCGCGCCGGGAAAACTGAACGCCGCGAGGATGCTCGAGACGATGGCAAGCAGGTGCCCGGATCCGGGGCTGAGGTCACCGAGGATGGCCAATATGATGGCCGTTATTGCGATCGGTTTCATAGCCCCTCCTTAACCCCAAGTCGTTAGCAAACCCTTAACACCGCCGCAGAGCTTAGCCCTATGCCATCCTAATTTGCAAGATCGCTGGCCAAGGTGTCTGGGCGGCGAGCCGGAATCGATGGGCCCAACGCTAGCGGTGCGACCAGTCGTCGCTGTCCGA